>NZ_JBTXLT010000003.1:0-403166 GCF_054871725.1 Enterococcus sp. LJL99 | reverse complement strand
ACACCCAGTGTGGTGGCGATAGCGAGAAGGATACACCTGTTCCCATGCCGAACACAGAAGTTAAGCTTCTTAGCGCCGATTGTAGTGAAGGGTTTCCCTTTGTGAGAGTAGGACGTCGCCACGCTAAATGTGTTGTCTGGAGGTTTAGCTCAGCTGGGAGAGCACCTGCCTTACAAGCAGGGGGTCAGCGGTTCGAACCCGTTAACCTCCATTTTTTGAGCCGTTAGCTCAGTTGGTAGAGCATCTGACTTTTAATCAGAGGGTCGCAGGTTCGAACCCTGCACGGCTCATAGAAATATTTTTGCGGGTGTGGCGGAATTGGCAGACGCACTAGATTTAGGATCTAGCGCCTTACGGCGTGGGGGTTCAAGTCCCTTCACCCGCATTTTGATAAGCCGGCTTAGCTCAGTTGGTAGAGCATCTGATTTGTAATCAGAGGGTCGAGGGTTCAAGTCCTTTAGCCGGCATCTAAGCAACGCGGAAATAGCTCAGTGGTAGAGCACCACCTTGCCAAGGTGGGGGTCGCGGGTTCGAACCCCGTTTTCCGCTTAGCCATTCAACGCCGGGGTGGCGGAACTGGCAGACGCACAGGACTTAAAATCCTGCGGTGAGTGATCACCGTACCGGTTCGATTCCGGTCCTCGGCATAGCATGAAAACACAGCGAAAGTTGTTGTTGAAATGTTTCAATAATTGTTTTTCAATTGTTGTTTTTATATATGTAGCACCCATAGCTCAACTGGATAGAGTGTTTGACTACGAATCAAAAGGTTAGGGGTTCGACTCCCTTTGGGTGCATAGTTAGAGATATTGACTTCGACTAAAAGATGTTGTGGATGTTTTCTTTTGGCGATTGGTCTTTTTTTATTGTAAATGTAATGTTTATTACGGGAAGTAGCTCAGCTTGGTAGAGCACTTGGTTTGGGACCAAGGGGTCGCAGGTTCGAATCCTGTCTTCCCGATTTTGAAGAAGCAGTGATGCTTCTTTTTTTGGCTCTTTGTCAAATAGGACTGATAAGCAAGATTAATTAAAAATCAGAATGGAGGAGTGACTCTTTCATTCTGATTTTTTTGTTATGTTACCTTAATTAAACCGTTGATCAGAAAAATTCGTATTTTCATGTTCTCAAATGATTTAAATCCATAAGAAATGCGCTTAAGGGTTTTAATATGTGTATTTTTTGCTTCTATTTTACCGTTAGAGTACGGATAAATCATGGCATTTCGAATCCCTTCTTCAAACTTAAAAAGGGTCTGTAGTTTCTTTCGAAACTCCTCATCTAAAGTAGCTGGAAGCTCGTTAAGTAATGCAAAAAATTCATCAGGATTTTTCGTTCTAAACGCATCAGTCAAGTCGTGAAAGCTACCGTAGGCTTCTTTTAAAGGTTTAGAGTAGTCTACTAAGCGATCAATCATCATAGCTTCAGTTAAGTAAGGATATTTATCTGTAATTCTTAGCATTTTTTTGATATCATCTGACATAGACATATCGTCCTCTCTGTTTGTTTTTTTGTGGTAAATTAATCATACATGAGAACGATATGTTTTTTTATACTTAAAATGAAAAATGGGGCTGAAGAATCATTTCTGATTCATCAGTCCCATAAATTATAGAGCCATTTTTTAGAGAGCTACTATATACGCATAATTTTTAAAATGTAAGAGCTTTAGTTCATATCCTTGATACTTATTAAATGATATTTGATTAATTAACTCTTTTTTATTTTTTATATTTAATCAAGCATTCTTCTTTATTTACGCATCAAACTTCTGTATAATTATGGTCAGTAATAGTCAAGGAAAAGGTGAATATCATGAGTAATCAAAATACTTCAGACTTAATTGAAGCCTATCTAAAGAAAATTTTGGAAGAAAGTAACAAGATTGAAATTCGTAGAGCAGAAATGGCTAGTTTATTTAATTGTGTTCCTTCCCAAATCAATTATGTAATAAATACTCGTTTTACTATACAAAGAGGCTATTCTGTGGAAAGTAAACGTGGCGGTGGCGGTTATATTCGGATTGCTAAAGTACAAATTTCTGATAGCCATCATTTATTGAAACAAATTCAACAACTTATTGGAAATTCGTTGTCTGAAAAAGATGCTTTGATTTTTGTTCAAAAGTTATATGAAGAAGGTGTTGTTACAAAAAAAGAAGGAAATATTATTCTTTCTGCACTTGCTAAACAAACTTTAACTAAAATTGAAGCAAACGAAGAATATTTACGAGCGCAATTAATGCACTCGTTTCTAGAACGTTTGAGTTATGAGGAGGAATGAGAATATGGATGAATTATTTACAGAAAGTGCCAAAGCAGTTCTAGCTATTGCACAAGAAGAAGCGAAATATTTTAAACATCAATCTGTTGGTTCAGAACATTTACTGTTAGCATTAGTACTGGAACCCAATGGCATTGCTGGGAAAACATTACGTCAACTGAATACAGATAAAAATGATATTCGCGAAGAAATTGAGCATTTGACAGGATATGGAACCGTGAAAAGTTATCCTAAAGGTGCTTACTTGCCATATTCTCCTAGAGCGAAGCAAATATTTGCTTATGCAGGTGATGAAGCAAAACGTTTAGGTGCTTCAAAAATCGGAACGGAACATATTTTACTCGGTTTACTAAGAGACGAAGACATTTTGGCTTCTCGTATTTTGTTAAACCTTGGTTTAAGTTTATCTAAAATGCGCCAATTGTTAATGAAAAAAATGGGCGTCACAGATCCACAATTAGCTAGTGGGATGAATGGTCGTCGTAGAAATAATCAAACACAAAAAAATGCAGTCAAGGGAACTCCGACTCTCGATTCTTTAGCGCGTGATTTAACGAAGTTAGCAAGAGAAAACAATTTAGATCCGGTTGTTGGTCGTTCGAAAGAAGTCCGTCGCTTGATTCAAATTTTAAGTCGTCGTACGAAAAATAATCCTGTCTTAGTTGGAGAACCTGGTGTAGGTAAAACGGCTATAGCGGAAGGATTGGCACAAAAAATTGTTCATGGTGAAGTACCGGAAGATATGTTGGAGAAACGTTTGATGATGCTTGATATGGGCGCTTTAGTTGCTGGGACAAAATATCGCGGAGAATTTGAAGACCGATTGAAAAAGGTGATTGATGAAATCTATCAAGATGGACAAGTTATTTTATTTATAGATGAGCTTCATACCTTGATTGGTGCTGGGGGAGCAGAAGGTGCAATAGATGCTTCGAATATTTTAAAACCAGCTCTGGCTAGAGGAGAGTTACAAACAATCGGTGCTACTACTTTAGATGAGTATCAAAAATATATTGAAAAAGATTCAGCTTTAGAACGGCGCTTTGCTCGTGTACAAGTGGATGAACCAACACCAGAAGAAGCGGAAGAAATTCTGAAAGGCTTACGTTCTCGCTATGAAAAACACCATGGCGTAGAAATTACAGATGATGCATTGCATGCAGCCGTTCAATTATCTGTTCGGTATATCAATTCTCGTCAATTACCAGACAAAGCAATTGATTTAATGGATGAATCAGCCGCAAAAGTTCGTTTAGATTTAGCTGATGAACCATCTAAGATTAATGATTTACGTTTAGAAATTTCTGAATTAGTGGAAGAAAAGGAACAAGCGATTCAAGATCAATCGTTTGAAAGTGCCGCTCGTTTAAGACAAAAAGAAAAGAAATTGGTTAATAAGTTAGAAGCTATTTTATTAGTTGAAGAAAAAGAAGCTTCTGGTTATGCAAATAAAGTGACTGAAGAAGATGTGGCTGGCGTTGTTTCACAATGGACGGGGGTTCCTTTACAACAATTAGAGAAAAAGGAAAGTGATCGTTTACTAGAGTTAGAATCGATTCTTCATCAACGAGTTGTCGGACAAGATGATGCAGTCAAGGCTGTTTCTAGAGCAATCCGTCGAGCAAGAAGTGGTCTAAAGGATCCAAATAGACCAATTGGTTCATTTATGTTCTTAGGACCAACTGGTGTAGGGAAAACAGAATTGGCTAAAGCATTAGCTGAAACCATGTTTGGCAGTGAAGATGCGCTTGTACGTGTGGACATGTCTGAATTTATGGAGAAATATACTACAAGTCGATTGATTGGTTCACCTCCTGGCTATGTCGGTTATGATGAAGGCGGTCAATTAACAGAAAAAATTCGCCAAAAACCTTATTCAGTGATTTTACTAGATGAAGTTGAAAAAGCGCATCCTGATGTGTTCAACATTCTTTTACAAGTTTTGGATGATGGACATTTGACTGATTCTAAGGGGCGTAAAGTCGATTTCAGAAATACGATTTTGATTATGACGTCGAATATTGGTGCAACAGCTATTCGCGAAGAGAAAAATGTTGGTTTTAATGTGACGGATGTATCTAAGGATTATAATGCGATGCAAAAACGTATTTTGGAAGAATTGAAAAAAGCTTTCCGACCAGAATTTTTAAATCGCGTGGATGAGACAGTTGTCTTCCGTTCATTAGATCAAGAAGAAATTCAAGAGATTGTAAAAATTATGAGTAAGTCGATTATTGAACGTTTGAAAGAGCAAGATGTATTATTAAAAATCACTCCAGCTGCTAATGAAGTAATCGGTAAGGTTGGATTTGATCCAGAATATGGTGCTAGACCTATCCGTAGAGCGTTGCAAAAAGAAGTGGAAGATCGATTGAGTGAAGCTTTATTATCAGGACAAGTTCATTTAGGAGATAAGGTGACGATTGGTGCTAGTAAAGGAAAGATAACATTGACAGTCAAATCACCTGAAACAGAAAAATCGTTACAAATGGTTTAACTATTTTGAATTGTAAAAGATTTAAGTATTGATAATACTGACTATTTTATATTAAAGAACAAGCGTACATTCACAGAAATTGCTTTTCAAATTTTTGTGAATGTACGCTTGTTTAAAAGGAATCCATTTTTTACCTAAATTAAGTAAGAATTCACAAAAAACAAGCTAGTTATTTATTTGTGATAGTCTGTTTTAGAATGAGTAAAGTGTTGATAAAATCAGGAGAATAAGCGCAAAAAAGGGAAATTCCTATTGAAGAAACAGGAAATTCTATTGGAAACTTTGTGAAATTGTGTTACCATGAAACAGTTGTTAAGAGGGGGCAAAGAAATGATTGAACTAATTGCAACGGCAGAGTCTGTAGCACAAGCAGAAGCTTTGTTAGCAATCGGAGTAGATACATTATACATAGGAGAAGAAGAATTTGGGCTGCGTTTACCTAATTCATTCACAAGAGAAGAACAACGTGAAATTATCAATATGGCACATGCTGCAGGAAAAAAAGTGATTGTAGCCTTGAATGGTATTATGCATCCAAATAAAATGAAAAAGATACCTGAATATTTAGCTTTTCTACAGGAAATGGCTGTGGATCAATTAACAGTAGGTGATCCAGGAGTTGTTTTTGTGATGCAACGTGAAAAAATTACGATTCCTTATATTTATGATGGTGAAACGTTAGTGACCAGTTCCCGTCAAATTAATTTTTGGGCAAAACGTGGGGCTTCAGGTGCTGTTTTGGCTCGAGAGGTTCCGTTTAAGGAAATGGTTGCTATTGCTGAAAACTTAGTAGTCCCAGCAGAAGTATTAGTCTATGGCGCTACTTGTATTCACCAGTCCAAGCGACCTTTATTACAAAATTACTATAACTACACAAAAAATGAGGAATCTGTTTCTAAAGAGCGAGGATTATTTATTTCTGAACCTAAAAAGGAAGAGACACACTATTCCATCTATGAAGATAGTCATGGAACCCATATTTTTGCAGATAATGATGTATTATTGATCGAAGAGTTAAATGACTTATATGAGAATGAATATAAAAAATGGAAATTGGATGGAATCTATGCTCCAGGTAAAAATTTTGTATCTGTCGCACGACTTTTTGTTGAAGCGAAAGAACAAATAGTAACTGGCAGTTGGACACCAGAAAAAAGTAAAGAACTAGCAAACCAAATTGAACAATTACATCCAGCTAATCGAGGTTTGGATAAAGGCTTTTTTGATTTGGAACCAGATGATATAAAATAAGGAGTAATAGAAATGACAAACGAGCGAACATTGAAGCGTCCTGAGGTCTTAGCACCAGCAGGGACGCTAGAAAAATTAAAAACAGCCATCCATTATGGTGCAGATGCTGTTTATATTGGTGGAAATGCCTATGGATTACGTAGTCGTGCTGGAAATTTTACGAAAGACCAGATGATTGAAGGAATTGAGTTTGCAAGAGAACATGATGCAAAAGTTTATGTTGCAGCAAATATGGTCACTCATGAGGGAAATCAAGAAGGTGCAGGAGAATTTTTCCGTGAATTGCGTGATATCGGAATTTCAGCTGTAATCGTTTCTGACCCTGCTTTGATTGAGATTTGTGCGACAGAGGCACCAGGGTTACCAATCCATTTATCAACTCAAGCTTCTGCGACTAATTATGAAACGTTAGAATTCTGGAAAAATGAAGGATTAGAGCGTGTGGTATTAGCAAGGGAAGTTTCGATGGAAGAAGTGGCTGAAATTCGTAAAAATACGGATGTAGAAATTGAAGCTTTTATTCATGGTGCAATGTGTATTTCTTATTCGGGTAGATGTACATTGTCAAACCATATGTCAATGAGAGATGCGAATCGTGGTGGTTGTTCTCAATCTTGTCGTTGGAAATATGAACTTTATGATATGCCTTTTGGTGGCGAGCGAACCAGTTTGACAGATAAAGGGGAAGTCGAAGAAGAATTTTCAATGAGTGCAGTTGATATGGCGATGATTGAACATATTCCTGAGTTGATTGAAAATGGTGTCGATAGTTTTAAAATAGAGGGACGCATGAAATCAATCCACTATGTTTCGACTGTAGCAAATGTGTACAAAAAAGCGGTCGATACGTATATGGAAGATCCTGAAAATTATGAGTGTAAGCAAGAATGGATTGATGAATTATGGAAGGTAGCGCAACGAGAGTTATCTAGTGGTTTTTATTATGCGACGCCTTCTGATAAGGAACAATTATTTGGTGCTCGTCGTAAAATCCCTGAGTACAAATTTATCGGTGAAGTAATGGCTTATGATTCAGAAACAAAAGTAGCGACTATTCGTCAAAGAAACCATTTTAGTGTTGGCGATGAAATTGAATTTTATGGACCAGGATTCAATCATTTCTATCAAACAGTCGAAGTGATGTATAATGAAGAGGGTGAGTCAATCGACCGAGCACCGAATCCAATGATGATTTTAACTATGCCTGTTTTACAAGAGGTTCATGTCGGCGATATGATTCGTAAAAAGAAATAGAAAGAAAGCTAAAGTTTATCAGAAAAATGTACTGATTATTTTATTAGAATTAATAGTTAAACGTTGATTTTGATGAAGGAGGATGGATATGGTAGAGCAATATGATTATATTGTTATCGGTGGCGGTAGTGGTGGAATCGCATCCGCTAATCGTGCTGGAATGCATGGGGCGAAAGTTCTATTGTTAGAAGGTGGAGCAATCGGCGGAACGTGTGTAAATGTTGGTTGTGTACCGAAAAAAGTAATGTGGCAAGCGAGTGCTTTGATGGAAATGATGACGCGAGATGCTAAAGGATATGGTTTTGACGTAGAAATAAAATCTTTTGATTTCAAGAAATTAGTTCAAAATCGTGAAGCTTATATCGATTTTTTGCATGAAGCTTATCATCGAGGCTTAAGCAGTAATCGAGTAGATGTAGTCTCAGAGTATGCAACCTTTGTCGATAAACAAACAGTCAAAGCTGGTTCTAATACATATACGGCTCCTCATATCTTGATTGCAACAGGTGGGAGACCGAAAAAATTAGGTATTTCTGGTGAAGAGTATGCAATCGATTCTAATGGCTTTTTTGCTTTAGAAGAGCTACCAAAGCGTGTTGTTTTAGTTGGAGCAGGATATATTGCCGCTGAATTAGCTGGAACAGTTAATGGACTCGGAGCTGAAACACACTGGGCATTTAGAAAAGAGCGTCCTTTGCGTTCTTTTGATTCATTATTAGCTGAAAAAGTAATGGAACATTATCAACAAGATGGAATGCAGCTACATCCAAATTCAGTTCCACAATCCATTGAAAAACTGGCTTCAGATGAATTAGTCATTACGTTTGATAATGGAACTAAAATTACGGCTGATTGTATTATTTTTGGTGCTGGTCGTCAACCAAATACTGAGAAACTTGGCTTAGAAAATACTTCAGTAGAGTTAAGTGAGCATGGATACATCAAAGTAGATAAATTTCAAAATACAACGCAAAAAGGGATTTATTCTGTGGGTGATGTGATTGGTAAAATTGATTTAACACCAGTGGCTATCGAAGCGGGTAGAAGATTATCCGAACGCTTATTTAATGGAAAAAGCCAGGAGCATCTTGATTACGACACGATTCCAACGGTAGTTTTCACGCATCCTCCGATTGCCACAGTGGGCTTGTCTGAAGAAGAAGCAATTGAAAAATATGGCAAAGAAACACTTAAAATTTATCGTTCGACGTTTACTCCAATGTACTTTGCTTTAGATGAGTATCGCCAAAAATGTGATATGAAACTAGTTTGTGTAGGAGAAGAAGAAAAAATTGTCGGTTTGCATGCAATTGGTCTTGGCGTAGATGAAATGCTTCAAGGATTTGCAGTAGCGGTAAAAATGGGCGCGACAAAGAAAGATTTTGATCAAACGGTGGCAATTCATCCAACAGGTTCAGAAGAATTTGTGACAATGAGATAATTAGTTGAGATTTATAAAAAAATAAGCCTCCTCAAAAATGAGTAATCCATTTTTGAGGAGGCTTTTTTAAGTTGTTCGTAATAAAATCATTTCGGTTATTTCTTGCAGTGTTTCTCTCGCTTGAGTCGGTGTATCAGGTAATTTTTTGATTTCCTTTAAGGCCTTTCTGGTATAATCTGCTGCCAATTTTTGCGCTTGGGTAACGCCATCTAACTTGTGGATTAAGTGATAAAGTTCGTTAATTTCATCGGTAGAGATTAATTCTTTTTTCTTAAGATACGGCAAAACAGCTTTTCGATCTGTTTTTAAAGCATAAAGAAGTGGTAAGGAATAGATTCCTTGACGGACATCTTCTAAAACTGGTTTACCAATGTGCTCTGAACTTTGGGAATAATCCAAAATATCATCAATGATTTGAAACGCAATCCCGATATTTGTCCCGATATCACCACATTTTTTAGCAAAGCGCTCAGAGGTATTGCTTTCTAACGCACCAATAAAACAGCTTAAAGCAAATAATTCGGCTGTTTTTCCAGAAATATTTTCTAAGTATTGATTAATTGTCATATCCAAATTATAACGTTGATCCATTTGGCCAAGTTCGCCACTAAGTATTTTTTCCATACTACGAGAATTTAATTGAATGCTTTTCAATGAAGAAGAATAATCTGATAAGAGCTTAAAACAGCAGACAAATAAGTAGTCGCCTGCATAAACGGCAGTATTATTACCAAATTCTGAACGAATGGTCGGTAAGTTTCGGCGTATATCAGCTTCGTCAACAATATCGTCGTGAATTAAAGTTGCTGTATGCAATAACTCAATAGAAGCAGCCAATGCGACAACCTTCTTTTCTTCTTTTTCTTTTCCAAATTGCGCAAAGAGTAGTTGGTAAGCGGGTCGTAATAGTTTTCCGCCAGAGTGAATCATTGTTAAGATAGCCGTCTCTACATCTTTGTTTTTCAACTGTACGCTTTTTTCCATGATGGCAACAGTTTGGTTTAATTCTTTGGCTAATAGTGGATAGTTATTCCACATAGGGTGAATATTCATAAGATGACTCCTTTAATTATACTGGTTGAAACGAATTTAATGGCTACTGAAGTAATTGCTCCATTTTTGTTTTGATGTTTTTTCATAATCTAATTGAAATTGATGCATCGTTCGGACGTGTCTTAATAGATAATTTGCACTAATTCCAATCGCGATTCCAGAGAGAATACCAAAGATTGCTAGAAATGGTAAATAGAGCATCGTTGTCCAAGTACCATATAGAAACGAGGCAGTTAATAATTGGCCTACATTAAACATGAACCCACCTACCGCACTAATTCCAATAATACTGACACGTTTTGGTCCAAGTTGTTTAACTAGTAACATTCCAAAATAGCTTAATAAGGCTCCGCTAGCACTGAAGAGTAGTGTTGAAATGGTTCCACCAAGTAAGGTTGTAAGTAATAATCGTAAAATAACAAGTAAAAAACTTTCTCTTTTTTTCATCGTAAAAATAGCGATGATTGTGATTAAATTCGCGAGTCCAAGCTTAGCACCTGGCGCAAAAGCAAAGGGATAAGGAATCATATTTTCTAATAAACCAATAATTACACCTTGTGCAACAAGCATTGAGATATAAATTTGTTTTTGTAGTTTACTCATATAGGTTCACAGTTTAATAAATTAAACTGCCATCTTCACTCCCGTCAGAGGCTTGTATAGAAATCGATAATTTATGCGGTAGGTAAACAATGGGAGATTCTCCAGCTTTAGAAATCCAACCTCTTCGTACACATAATAAATCGCCACAATTAGTTTTAGTGATACGAATCCGATCACCATCTACTTCAATAAGATTATAATCTCCATCAGGATCTTCATATCTATAAGTATAATTTTGTCCGCCTTCTTTTAAATCAAAGACTTTGATGATTTCGCCGTCCACTTTTAAAACAGCTTGTTTGGTAACGGAACTGTCTTGATTTCCGTTTTGAACTGCAAAAACAACAAGGGGCAAAAAAGAACTGAGTATAAGTAAAATGATAATCGCAAAATCCCACGGACGCAAATAACTTTTTTTAATAAAATTTTTAATTTGCAACTCTTTTCTCTCCTTTGTTGTTTTCATTGAAATTAAGTGATTTAAATAGACGGCGAGACAGAAGCAGCTTTTTAAGGATAAGAAAAAATTTATCAAAAGGAAGTTTCCTCTTTTAAATTTTACTTATGTCTCAGTGCAAGTTACTTCTGTCTCGACCTTCTTATTATCTAATAGGATGAAATCAATAAAGCTAAATTACTTTTTGTCGCCGTATCTAGCTTTAGGTGTTCCATACCACCATTTTCCTAGTTTTTCTTGAATCCATGGCACTACCCAACGGTCTAAACCAATCGCACGTCCAGAACCATTCATCAAGGCGAATGCTACAAAGATAAACCAAATATTTACCCAATAGAACATTCCAGATAAGCAGAATGCAGCTGTTAATGCAATAGTAGAAGCACTAGCCAACCATGTAAATAATCCAGCGATCAATGCTAAAGCAATCAAGATTTCAACGATTGTCATGAATTTTTGGAAGAATAGAGCGACTTCTTGATTTGGCATCATGACTTTCATCACACTCTCAAACCATTTTGGCATATGTTCAAATACAAGCATTGGTTCTTCACCATAAGCATAGCTTAAGCCAAAGTGAGCCGCTTGTGTTGCTGTTTCAGTTGTACCTTCAGCAGCAGAAGCACCAGTTGTTACTTGTTCTTGCAACCAAGGGAATGGGAAGGCAACGTTATTGGTAAACCATGAGCCATCACCAAACCAAGTGCTAGGTTTTAAGTAATCGCCATTTCCGACTACTTTTTTCATTGCTTCTACTAGCCATACAGAACCATAGAAGACACGCAGAGGAACACTCCATAGAACATTACCATAACGAGAAGAATGTCCACGAGTCACATTACGATCATCTTTGATGTGGAAGAATTCGTGCATTAGGTATTGGAACATGTAATAGCCAGAACGGATATCAAAGAAATATTTCAAGTTAACGATATGTTTCATGATAATAGCTAAGAATCCACTAAGATGGATTTTGTCGAATAAGTTAGCTACGCCCCATTTTGAGCCAATAGAAACCATAAATCCTTGATAATTTCCTTTAAACTTATGTTTTTCGCCACCTTTGATCGAAGCAACTATATTTGCAGCAGCTGTATGCCCAGTTTGTTCTGCAGCTTGAACGATTTGAGGTGTTGGTGTTTCTGGAAACTCTTCATAGTAAACTAGGTCACCAATGATATAAATATCTTTGTCTTCGTAACCTTTAGCTTGCATATATTCATTTGCAACTAAGCGATTACCGCGTGCTGCTTCCAAACCAAAGTCAGCAGCATCAGAGGTTGCTTTAACACCAGCTGTCCAAATTAATGTATGAGTTGGTACTTGTGAACCATCCTTCAATTTAATATGGTCTTCCGCTACTTCAACGATTGGTGCATTTTTAAGCAATTTTACGTTTTTCTTTTCTAAGTAACGTTCAGCTTTCGCTGCATCATTACGAGTTAACATATTTAGAATCGTTGGCATTGCTTCAACGACCATCAAAGTAAATTCGTTTGGATCTAGTTTCGCATTTTTAGCTAAACGATCTTTCCAATCAATTAATTCTCCAATCATTTCGATTCCAGTAAAACCAGAACCACAAACAACAAAAGTAAGCATTGATTTACGAATTTCAGGATCGGGTTCAATTGCTGCCTTTGCAACAGTTTCTTCAATGTGCTCACGAATTTTTAAAGCATCATCGAATGACCAAAGAGTAAAACCATTTTCCTTAACACCAGGAGTACCAAAATCATTTGGTTCACCACCCATACCAATAATCAATTGATCGAAAGGATAAGAACCTAATTTTGTTTTAACGATTTTATTTTCTTTGTCAATACCAGTAACTGTATCGGTAACTAGGTTGACGTTTTTCTTGCGAGAGAATAAACGCTGTAAATCATACTGAATTGCTTCAGGTTCAACACGTCCTCCAGCTACTTCGTGTAATTCAGTCATCATGGTGTGATAGGAATGACGGTCAATTAAAGTAATTTCTACGTCACTATTTTTTTTCAGTTTTTTTGCTAAAAATTTCGTTGCTGAAACCCCAGCATAGCCTGCACCCACAACGACAATATTTTGCTTTGCCATTGATAATCCGCTCCTTAAAATATATAAATAAATGATAATAATACAATCCTTTATATTATAAAGGGTCAATTGCTTTTTGTCTAATAACAAAACTCCAAAAACAGATAAAATATTAGTTAGATTAAAAATACGTTAAAAACTGTTAATTTCAGGTAGGTTTCGCATGAGATTGATTGACATAAACCAAAAAATTGTTAGAATGTATATTGAATCACAAAGAATGATGATTTAAATAAAAAATTATATAAAGAAAAGGAACAGGTGAATAAAATGAAAGTTAATAAATTTGTTAAAGGGTTCACTACAATCGCTCTTGCAACTGTATTATTAGCCGCTTGTGGCGCGGATGACAAGAAAGAGACAGCTAAATCTTCTGACTCAAGTACAGCAACAAGTGAATCTTCAAAAACAGAAGAATCAACAGCTGCTGAAAAAGTTGCTGGCGGAGATTTAAAAGATGGTACGTATAAATTAGAAGAAAAAAATGAATCAAATGGTTACCGTGCAGTATTTGAAATGACTGTTAAAGATGGTAAAATTACAAAATCTGACTATGATTACATCAATGCAGATGGCAAATCTAAAAAAGATGATGCTGACTACAACAAGAGCATGAAAGAAAAATCTGGTACTAGCCCAGATATGTATATTCCTGAACTTAACGAAGCGTTCCTTAAATCTCAAACTGCTGATGGTGTAGAAGTTGTAACAGGTGCGACTCACTCAAGTCATGCATTCCAAAACTACGCACAACAATTGATTCAAGCTGCTCAAATGGGAGATACAGATACAATTGAAATCGATAATGGTGCTGCTTTGAAAGATGGCACATATACATTGAAAGAAAAAAATGATTCTAATGGTTACCATACACAATTCTCAATTGTTGTAAAAGATGGTAAAGTCACTGAATCAAACTATGATAGTGTTAATGCAGATGGCAAATCTAAAAAAGATGATGCTGACTACAACAAGAGCATGAAAGAAAAATCTGGTACAGATCCAGAAACTTATATTCCAGAATTAAATGCAGAATTAGTTAAAGTAATGAATGAAAAAGATGGTACAGCTGGCGATGTAGAAGTAGTGACTGGTGCAACACACAGTACACATTCATTTGTTATCTATGCAGAACAATTAATCAATGCTGCTCAAAAAGGTGATACAGCTGAAATCGTTGTAGACAATATTGTAACAAAATAATTTAGAACAAATGTAGATTGCTCTTAATGATAATTGATTCGCAAGGGTAATTTAATTATTCAAATCTAGGGTGGGTCTAAGGTATTGCGTTCGGTAAAAACCGATCATTATGCTAAAGACTCACTCTTTTTATGTGTTTCAAGTTAAAATTTCACTTAAAAGACTGTTCATTCTACACAAAACGCGCTACTATAGTTAAGTAATTTTCTTAGAAAGAGGGATAATATGAAAAAAAGAACAATAATGATTGTCGGATGTATGGTTCTATTTTTATTTATGATAGCGGGATGTAGTACTAAGAAAGCCGCAACAGACGTACCAAAAATCAATAAGGAGCCATATTCTGATCAACAAACATTGATTGGGACGTATGTTCAAATCCGAATTTATGATGATGGAAAAGAAGAAGTTTTGGAAAAAGCGTTTGATAAAGTAAAAGATTTGGGCGATCGAATTACAGTGAATGAAAAAGGCTCTGAAATCGATGAAATCAATGACCAAGCGGGAATTAAACCAGTAAAAGTATCGGATGATGTTTATGAATTGGTCAAACGAGCGTATGAGTATAGCGCTGATTCTGATGGTGGTTTTGATATGGCGATTGGACCAGTAACTCAACTGTGGCACATTGGGTTCCCAGATGCTAGAAAACCGTCGCAAGAGGAAATCGATGAAGCGTTAAAATTAGTGGATTATACAAAAGTAAAACTAGATGATAAAGAAAAAACGGTTTATTTAGAAGAAAAAGGAATGGCTCTTGATTTAGGTGCGATTGCTAAAGGCTTTATTACGGATGAGGTAGTAAAAGTTTTAGAAGAAAATGATGTGACCACGGCGATTGTGGATTTAGGTGGAAACATCTATGTGCTAGGAAATAGCCCTCGAGAAGAAGGGGCAGATTGGAATGTTGGGATTCAAGATCCTAATCAAGCGCGTAATACAGTAATTGGAAAAATCAAAGAAAGTAATAAAACATTAGTGACTTCTGGAATCTATGAACGTTATTTAGAAGTAGACGGACAAAAGTATCATCATTTATTTGATCCAGATACGGGCTATCCTTTTGATAATGATATTGCGGGAGTCACTGTAATTACGGATAAATCAATCGATGGTGATGGTTTATCAACGGCTGTCTTTTCAATGGGTGTTAAAAAAGGCTTAGAGTATGCGGAAAGCTTAGATAATGTTGATGTAATTTTTGTGACAAAAGACGACAAAGTTTATGTGAGCAAGGGAATCGAAAAAACATTTGAAATAGATAAAGATTCTGGTTACACGATGGGAAATCGTGACGAGTTAAAGTAAGGGAATAGGTTACAAGATTAATTCAAAACTAGAGGAGAATACGTATGTCGTGGAAAGTGTTTTTACAAGTGGTAGAAATTCAAACAAAATTGGCTAGTTTGTTTCCTTTTATCATGGGGTTCTTATTTTCAATCGCTTATTTTCATCAGTTCAATTTATTTTATACGATTGTCTTTTTTATTGGAATGGTCGTTTTTGATATGGCTACAACAGCGATTAATAACTATATGGATTTTAAAAAAGCTAAATCAGAAGTGTATAAATTTCAGGAAAATATTATCGGACAATCGGGTGTTTCGCCCGTTTTAGTCCGGAATATGATTTTTGGAATGGTCGCTTTCACTGCGTTGATTGGATTATTTTTAACGTTGAAGACAGGTTGGCTATTTCTGATCATGGGTGGAATCTGCTGTTTTATCGGAATTTTTTATACTTTTGGACCGATTCCGCTGTCTAGAATGCCTCTAGGAGAAGTTTTTAGTGGGTTTACGATGGGCTTGGGCATCTTCACGATGACAATTTATTTAAATGTTACTGAAAATCGTCCATTTTTCTTAGCAATCGATTTTTCTAAAGGAACGTTTGCTTTAACAGGTCATCTATGGAGCTTACTGGCGATTGTACTAGCTGCTATGCCATTGGTATTTACGATTGCAGATATTATGTTAGCGAATAATTTGCGAGATTTGGATACAGATATTGAAAATCATCGGTATACACTTGTTTATTATATTGGTCGTAAGCAAGGGATTGTTTTATTTCAATTATTAATGTTTGCTTGCTATCTTATAATTTTATTAGGCTTATTATTTGGTGTTTATCGTTGGCCAATCTTAATTGTTTTTCTATCATTACCTATTGTTTGGAAGAACCTGCAAACATTTAAACAAGAATTGCCTGCGCCAAAAAGTTTCCGTCATTCAATTAAAAATTTATTAGCGTTTAATAGCAGTTATATTTTGGGCCTGTTGTTAATGATTCTATTTTAGAATAAAAAAAGCAAACTAAATCACTGGAACGAAGATTATTTCGTCCTTGTGTGAGCTAGCTTGCTTTTTTTGTTACACTTTCTTCTTTTTATTTTTGATGAAAATTAGCAAAACAACGACTAAAATGATTCCGATGCCTAAAATTGAGAACCATACTTTTTGTTGTTCTCCTGTATTTGGGAAAATACCAGTTCCTTTTTTACTATCATCTTCTTTTTTGTCTACTCTTTTTGACGTATCGCTAGTTGTCGTTTTAATTGGTTCTTGACTTGAATTAACTGTTTCCTCTCCATAGAAGGATTGGTTTTTTAATGTATAAACAGGAGAATAAATGCCAAGTTCACTATTGAACGCACATAAATTAAAATCTTCTTGATTTGGAAGTGTAAAATAGCCGTCGCTGTCAGTTTGAGTAACAACTGTTGCAAATGGATAGATTTCTTGAATAGTTAATGGATTTCCTTCAGTAGAGTTAGCTGTATCTAGACCAAAAATAGAAACGCCGCTGACTGGAGAGTCGTCGGTAGATTGAACGCGTCCTTTTACTTCATTGGTCTTTGCGTCATATGAAATAAACGAAATAACGTATGTTGTTTTAGGATTTACCGCTGTATCTTCTATTTTTCGCTTTATTTCTTGGCGTGTTTTTTCATCAGCTGGAGCTGAAAAGTAAGATATAGAAACGGCATTTTTTCCTAATTTTTCTGTATTTGCTTTTTCTAAAAGTTTTAAATCGTAGAAGGTTACGCCGTGGTGGCTAGCATCCGTTTTAATCATCTCTAGGGTCAGTGTCTCCCCCTGTGAAACAAGTATTGTAGACGAGATAATACTTTCATCGACAGATTCGGTGGAGGTTGACGTTGGTTTTTGTGTATCGTTAGATTGAATTGCTTGCGACGTAGTACTTGTAGTTTCCTCGGTAGAACTAGTAGATAAAGAGTTGGTTTCTACTGTTGATTGAGAAATAGTTGGTGCTTCTTCTGCAAAGGCAGTTGTTGGAATTAAAAATAGCAGAGGGATCATAGAACAAACCAATTTTTTCATAAATAAGCTCCTTTTTGTTACTTTTTTATTTTTTGTAACTATATTGTAACATATATGAAATCAAAGAAATATTTTTTATGAAAAAGTTACAATCTTAAAGTTTTCTTAATAATACCTGATAAGATAAGAATACAAGCACTTATCATTTTGTTTTCTAAAATTGAACGTACAGAAATCCAGATGGAAATAAGCCGTAAATTACAAAAATTAAAAATAATTTTTGTAATTTACGGCTTATTTCTTAGATTTCGATGCGCGTGATACGCTTTTGTTTTAATTGTTAGTTTTATCTTCGATCTTACTTAAACTTATCTCGCCAGAAGAAAGTTTTTTTTCTGTGTTATCGGATAGTTTTACAATTAATTCACCGTAATCATCAATAGCTACAGCAATACCCTCATAATCTTTTCCTGCTTGAGTGAAAGCGACTGTTTTGCCTAAAACGAATGATTTTTCACGGTAGGCATCCAAATAGGTTTCAGATGGAGCATCAACTAATTGATAAAAATGATTCCAAATACTGGCAATTAACTGATTACGAGTGATTGTTGGCTTTCCAGTTGGGAATAAAGAAGAAGCTTTTTGTTGTAATTCTTTCGGGAAATCTTTTTGTTTTAACGAAAAATTAATCCCCATGCCAATGACAACGTTAGCAACCTGTCCAGATTCAAAACCTGCCATTGCTTCGGATAATATACCACAGACTTTTTTTCCGTTGATATAAATATCGTTGACCCATTTTATTTCTGTTGCGACATTTGCTAATTCATCCATGGCTTTAGATACCGCAACAGCCATAATCACAGTGTATTGAGCCATTTCTGCGAAATTTTTATTTGGTCTTAAAAGCATACTCATATAGATACCGCAGCCTGGTTTTGAGAAAAAAGGACGCCCAAATCTTCCGCGAGGAGCTTCTTGCATATCGGCAATAATCAAGCTATTGCTTGGCTGTCCATCAAGTGCAGCTATTTTTGCATCTTTCATTGTTGATTCAGATTGTTCTAAAACAGTGATTGAAAGCTCAGGTGTGGTCTCCGCTAAATCTAATTTAATTCCTTCCGCACATAGTACATCGCTCGCTTCATAGCAGTATCCTTTATGTTTCATACTAATGATTACATGTCCTTCTTTGCGTAATTCATTGATAGCTTTCCAGATTGCATTTCGAGAAAGTGAAAGTTGTTGCGCCATTTCCTCGCCAGAAATATAATGACCCATTTCTTGTATAAGTAATGTTAGAACTTGACTCTTTGTAGTCATTTTTTTCACTCCTTCGGTCGTAGACTTATTGTAGCTGAAAACGGATGAGATGGTCAACCGTTGGAAGGAAATATAACAAAAGCTTTATACTTATTTTTTTATACAAAATAAGTATAAAATAGTGAATAAAATAAAAGTAAAAAACAACTAAAATTTTGAAAAATAGAAGGAATGATTTTTACATCAGATTAGTGATTAGCTCTGAAAACCAATTAAATATGATGTATCTTATGAAGGAGGAATTTGCAAAATAACAAAAAAGGTGAAAGTTTGTTCTTAGAGGAAAAATGCATTTATTTTTAGAGGAGTTTTTTTATGAAAAAAATAAAAAGCTAAAGAACTGGGATGTAATAAAACATCTGTTCTTTAGTCTATTTATATTTTAAATTAAATGATCTATTTCAGACACTTCCTAAAAGCAATTGATCATCTTTCATTTCTGTTCCACTATTTTGATGGAACATTTCCATTAATTGATTAACGGTCAATTCTTTTTTCTTTTCAGCAGGAACGTCTACTACGACTTGCCCTTGATGAAGCATGATTAGGCGATTACCATAACGAATCGCATCTTCCATATCATGTGTGACCATAAAAGCTGTTAAATTTTGTTCTTTGATTAATTTATCTGTTAGCTCCATAACAGTCAGTGATGTTTTTGGATCTAGTGCAGCAGTATGTTCATCGAGCAAAATCAATTCAGGTCGAATGAGTGTTGCCATTAGTAAAGTGATGGCTTGACGTTGACCGCCAGAAAGTAACCCAATTTCAGCTGTTAAGCGATTTTCTAAGCCTAAATTTAAACTAGCTAATTGTTCTTTGAAAAAAGAGCGGTCATTTTTTTTCACACCATTACTTAAGCCGCGTTTTTTACCACGCTTCATTGCTAGAGCCATGTTTTCTTCGACTGTTAAACGAACGGCAGTCCCCATTTTTGGATCTTGGAAAACGCGACTGATTTGTTTTGAGCGAGCTACGACTTTTTGTTTAGTAATCTCTTTATCATTTAGAAAAATTTGTCCTTCTTCAATGGGTAACGTACCAGCAATGCTATTAAGAAGCGTTGATTTACCCGCTCCGTTCCCACCGATAATCGTGATGAATTCACCTTGATTGATTGTTAAATCGATTCCTTTTAGCACATGATTTTCATTAACAGTGCCACGTTCAAAATATTGGTGTAGATTTTTAATCGTTAATACAGGTTGCATTAGTTGGCTCCTCCTTTTTTCTTTTTGAGTTTAGAAAAGCCCAATTTTTTTTGAATTAATGGTGAAGACAAACAAATGACAAGAATAATAGCTGAGAATAATTTCAAATCTGCTGGATCGACGTTTAATTCTAGGACACAAGCTAAAATAAAACGGTAAAGGATTGCACCAATCACGATAGTAACAAGACGGATACCCAATGATTTATTTCTAAATAAAACTTCTGCAATAATGATTGAGGCTAAACCAATAACGATGGTTCCGATACCTGAATTTAAGTCGGCAAAGCTGTTGTTTTGTACTAACAATGCGCCAGCTAAAGCGATACAGCCATTTGAGAGCATATAGCCAATGATTTTCATATTATCTGTTTTGATACCATTTGCTTCACTCATATCAATATTGTCTCCAGTTGCACGAGTCGCTAAACCGATTTCGGTTCTGAAGAATAAAACCAATAAGACAATAACCAATAAAACAATCAGTAAACCGACGAAAATGACACTATTTGTTTTTGAAAGACCTAGTGCTTGAGCAGGACTAAAAATAGTCTTTGTTCCAGTTAATGAAATGTTTGGTGCCTTCATAATTCGGTTGTTGATACTGTATAATCCGGTCATAGTAATAATTCCGGCAAGTAAAGCAGGTATTTTTAACTTGGTATGTAATAATCCCGAAACTAGTCCAGCAATCATTCCCGCTAAAAATGCAATAATTAAAGCGAAAATTGGTGTCATGATTGGATGGAGACCTAAAATAGATTGAATCGGAGCTGGCCATGTACTTGGCTCTTTAACCAAAGTGACAGCTGCCACCGCCCCACCTAAAGGGAAACTTCCTTCTGTCGTCAAATCGGCAATGTCTAAAATGCGATAAGTTAAATAAACACCGATAGCTAAGAGAGACCATAATAGGCCCTGAGAAGTAGAAGAAAGTAAAATCGTAAATATGTCGGTCAAAAAAATCAACTTCTTTCAATAGAATTAGTTAGTAAGTAGACAGAATAAACGTAAGAAGTGAACTGAAATTTTAAAAAGATGATGTTGTCATTTCAGTTCAACTTCAAAGTTTTTTCGCTTCCGTTTACTTGTTAGATTACTAGATTATGGTGCTTTGATTGTATCAGGGTCGATTCCAATCGCTTCAGCCATTTCTTTATTTACAAATAATTCAAGATTTTTCGCTTTTTCTACAGGCATCGTTGCGGGTTCTGCTTCACCTTTAAGGATTTTAGCGGCCATTACACCTGTTTGTTTACCTAAATCTGTGTAGTTAATTCCAATAGTTGCTAAAGCACCGTTTTCTACTTGTTCAATAGAACCAGCTACAATCGGAATTTTTTTCTCTTTTGCTACATCCCCAATTACGGCAGCAGCGGAAGCGAAAGTATTATCTGTAGGAATGTAAATTCCATCGACATCTTTAGCTAAACTAGTTGTCACCTGTTGTACATCATTCGTTGAGTTTGCGGTTAAGACTTTTGTTTTTACGCCAGCATCTTTTAATGCTTTTTCTGCTAAGTCAGCTTGGATTTTTGAATTTGATTCGCCAGCGTTGTACATGATTCCAATGGTTTTAGCATCAGGAACGATATTTAAAAGTAGTTCGATTTGTTTGTCGATAGCGACCATATCAGTTGTACCAGTAACATTACCACCAGGTTTTTCGTCTGAGTCAACAAGTTTAGCATCGACTAAATCAGTGACGGCAGTTACTGTGATAGGAATTTCTGTTGTTTCGTTTAGTAAAGATTGAGCTGCTGGTGTACCGATTCCTAATAACAAATCGGGTTTATCTTTGACTAATTTTTCACTCATACTTTTTAATTGAGCTTGATCATTTTGAGCATTGCTGTATTCAATAGTTAGATTTTCGCCTTCTGTAAAACCATTTTCAGCAAGACCTTCTTTAAACCCTTTGAACGCAGCATCTAAAGAAGCATGCTCAACCGGTTGTAATACGCCGATTTTTTTGTTGTCCGAATTGTTCTCGCCATCTGCTTTTTTTTCGTTGCCGCAAGCGCTAATAGTTAATAGTGCTAAGGCAGATAAAATACTGAAACCTAATACTCTTTTCTTCATCTTTATTTCCTCCAAATTTTATAGTTGTGAAACAAAAAATCCATTTAGACAGCACGCCTAAATGGATGATAAAAGTCATAGTATACTTTGTCATAGGCCACTTAGAGGTCGTCTACGTGGCTGCTTGTTCAATGCAAAATGCCCTAGCCATCATAGATACAAAAACAGGTTTTTGTCATTTGCACCCATGAGTTCACGAATACAAATCTATCTAAAATAGCTAAAGTAAGTGGGATTCAATTGTACGTTTGTTGAGCATGTCATAAGAATCTCCTCCGCCAAATGAATTGTATCTATTATAAGGGAGAAAATAGATGCCTGTCAATCATTTAAACTAAATTTTCTGATAATTCTTATTATAACGTAGTTGCTAATTGATTTAAAAAAAATGAATAGATATATGTAAATGGAAAACTGCATGAAAAAAATACAAATAGTAGTTAAAATAAATAAAATGTAAAAATAAAATGGACTAAAAAATAAAAAAATGAGAAATAAAGGTTATGATTATGCAATTTATTCGTTTCATGATAAAATCCAATTGATTTTAAATAACTATTTTAGGAGGATGCATTATGCGTTCAAAAAAATTAATGACACTGATTGTAACAGGAGCAGCCGCAGTATTTCTACTAGCCGCATGTGGCAGTGATCAAGACAAGTCTAAAGATAGTTCTTCTGATAGTAAAACAGAAGAAACAGCATCTAGTTCTACTACAGATGTTGTCACCACAGCATCCATTAGTGATAAACCTGAAGTACTTGAAAAAGCTTTAGGAAAAGATGGAAATTGGATCGTTGCTGCAACAGCAGACGTTACTTTTGATAAAGATGTGACTGCTTCTGGAGAGTTCCACGATAAAGGAAAATCTTCTGAAGATATCTACAGAAAATTAGCATTGTACTCACAAGATGATGATCGTAAAGTAACTGCTGAATACACGATGACAGTACCTGAATTAGTGGTTGAATCTGAAAACTTCAACATCGTTCACGGAACAGTCAAAGGGGACATCTTGGTTAAAGCAAATGGCTTTGTTTTAGATGGAACTAAAGTTGATGGTAAAGTGACTTTTGAAAAAGAAGAGTACAAAACATCTGCTACTTTAGATAAAGATGGTGCTGAAGTAACTGGTGAAGTAACAGTTCAATAAGCAGTTTTTCATTTAAAAAAATAAATGTTCTAAGCAAACACATTTTGAGTGATTTTTACTCAGTTTGTGTTTGCTTTTTTGTCTAGTTTTTATGAAAATACCATCTGAAAATTGCTTGACTTTTACTATAGAAAGAAGTAAAATGTATAGATGCAAAAACTATCTGAAAAATGCTGAAGCAGGAGCGAAATATTGTCCGTTCCGGTTTTAAATAGGGAAACAAAAATAGAGACGCAGGAGAAAATTTTCAAGAGCATAGTCTATTTTTGGTTTTTTTTTGCCTAAAAAGCCGCAAAAAATGCTTGTTGTTACTGATATTTAATATTTGTAACAATAAAGAAATAATTCGGTTAGTGTTTTGAATAAACTTTATTTAGAGGGGTGAAGAGCTTGGCTGGACACGTAGTAAAATACGGAAAGCACCGCGAACGTAGAAGTTTCGCACGGATCAGTGAAGTGTTGGAATTACCAAACTTAATTGAAATTCAAACAGACTCTTATCAATGGTTTTTAGATGAGGGACTTAGAGAAATGTTTGAGGACATTTTACCAATTGACGATTTTCAAGGCAATTTATCGCTGGAATTTGTAGATTATGAATTGAAAGAACCAAAATACACGGTTGAAGAAGCGCGTTCACATGATGCAAACTACTCTGCACCATTACACGTAACGTTACGTTTAACAAATCGTGAGTCAGGTGAAATCAAATCACAAGAAGTATTCTTTGGCGATTTCCCACTAATGACTGAAATGGGAACATTCATTATCAATGGAGCAGAACGAGTAATCGTTTCTCAATTGGTTCGTTCGCCAGGTGTTTATTTCCATGGGAAAGTAGACAAAAACGGAAAAGAAGGCTTTGGTTCAACTGTGATTCCTAACCGTGGCGCATGGTTAGAAATGGAAACAGATGCAAAAGATATTTCTTATGTACGTATTGACCGTACTCGTAAAATTCCGTTGACTGTATTGGTTCGTGCGCTTGGTTTTGGTTCAGACGATACAATTTTTGAAATTTTCGGTGAATCTCTAAGTTTACGTAATACAATCGAAAAAGATTTACACAAGAATGCAAGTGATACTCGTACAGAGGAAGGCTTGAAAGATATTTATGAGCGTCTTCGCCCAGGCGAGCCTAAAACAGCAGATAGTTCTCGTAACTTATTAAATGCTCGTTTCTTTGATCCAAAACGTTATGACTTAGCAAATGTAGGTCGCTATAAAGTAAATAAAAAATTAGATTTAAAAACACGCTTATTGAACTTGACGTTAGGTGAAACATTAGTTGATCCTGAAACAGGTGAAATTTTAGTTGAAAAAGATACTGTTTTAACACACCAAGTGATGGAAACATTAGGTGAACATATTGATAATGGGTTAAATAGTGTGACATTCTATCCTTCAGAAGATGGCGTAGTCACAGAACCTATGACCGTTCAAGTGATCAAAGTGCTTTCACCAAAAGATCCAGAGCGTATTGTTAACGTAATCGGTAATGGTTACCCAGATACAAGTGTGAAAACAGTTCGTCCAGCGGATATTATTGCATCAATGAGTTATTTCTTTAATTTGATGGAAGATATCGGTAATGTGGATGACATCGATCACTTAGGAAATCGTCGTATCCGTTCAGTTGGTGAATTATTACAAAATCAATTCCGTATTGGTTTAGCCCGTATGGAACGTGTGGTTCGTGAAAGAATGTCAATCCAAGATACAGAAACATTGACACCACAACAATTAATTAATATTCGCCCAGTTGTTGCAAGTATCAAAGAATTCTTTGGTTCTTCTCAATTGTCTCAGTTCATGGATCAAACCAATCCATTAGGAGAATTGACACACAAACGTCGTCTTTCTGCTTTAGGACCTGGTGGTTTGACTCGTGACCGTGCCGGCTATGAAGTTCGAGACGTTCACTATTCCCACTATGGTCGTATGTGTCCAATCGAAACGCCTGAGGGTCCGAATATTGGATTGATCAATAGTTTATCTAGTTATGCGAAAGTGAATAAATTTGGGTTTATTGAAACGCCTTATCGTCGTGTTGATCGTGCAACTGGAAAAGTAACGGACCAAGTGGATTATTTGACTGCTGACACAGAAGACCATTACATCGTAGCGCAAGCGAACTCACGATTAAATGAAGATGGTACGTTTGCAGAAGATGTCGTTATGGCTCGTCTACAAAGTGAAAACTTGGAAGTTGATATCGATAAAGTCGATTACATGGATGTGTCACCAAAACAGGTAGTTGCAGTCGCAACAGCATGTATTCCTTTCTTGGAAAACGATGACTCCAACCGTGCCTTGATGGGTGCCAACATGCAACGTCAAGCCGTGCCATTGGTTCAACCTCGTTCGCCTCTAGTAGGAACTGGGATGGAATACAAATCAGCCCATGACTCGGGTGCTGCATTACTATGTAAACATGATGGAGTCGTTGAATATGTGGATGCTGCAGAAGTGCGTGTTCGTCGTGATAACGGTGCATTAGATAAATATATGGTCACAAAATTCCGTCGTTCAAATTCTGGAACAAGTTATAACCAACGTCCAATCGTTCTTTTAGGCGAAAAAGTGGAAAAAGGCGATACTTTAGCTGATGGTCCTTCAATGGAAGAAGGAGAAATGGCTTTAGGTCAAAACGTTTTAGTTGGATTCATGACTTGGGAAGGGTACAACTATGAAGATGCGATCATCATGAGCCGTCGCTTGGTGAAAGATGATGTTTATACATCTATTCATATTGAAGAGTATGAATCAGAAGCTCGTGATACAAAATTAGGACCTGAAGAAATCACTCGTGAAATTCCAAACGTTGGGGAAGATGCATTGAAAGACCTTGACGAAATGGGAATCATCCGAATTGGTGCTGAAGTAAAAGACAATGATTTATTAGTAGGTAAAGTCACTCCTAAAGGGGTAACTGAGTTATCTGCAGAAGAACGTCTATTACATGCAATTTTTGGTGAAAAAGCGCGTGAAGTACGTGATACTTCTTTACGTGTTCCTCATGGTGGTGGCGGAATCGTTCACGATGTGAAGATCTTTACCCGTGAAGCAGGCGATGAACTTTCTCCAGGCGTGAATATGTTGGTTCGTGTCTATATCGTTCAAAAACGTAAGATTAACGAAGGAGATAAGATGGCCGGTCGTCATGGTAATAAAGGGGTTGTATCCCGTATCATGCCGGAAGAAGATATGCCATTTTTACCGGATGGAACACCAATCGATATCATGTTAAACCCACTAGGGGTACCATCACGTATGAATATCGGACAAGTATTAGAGTTACACTTAGGGATGGCTGCTCGTCAATTAGGCATTCACATCGCTACACCAGTATTTGATGGTGCAAATGATGATGATGTTTGGGAAACTGTTCGTGAAGCTGGTATGGCTAGTGATGCGAAAACAGTTCTTTACGATGGACGTACAGGGGAACCATTTGATAACCGTATTTCTGTCGGTGTGATGTATATGATTAAATTGGCCCACATGGTTGATGATAAATTACATGCTCGTTCTATCGGACCTTACTCACTAGTTACGCAACAACCACTTGGTGGTAAAGCGCAATTTGGTGGACAACGTTTTGGTGAGATGGAAGTATGGGCACTGGAAGCTTACGGTGCTGCTTATACCTTACAAGAAATTTTAACATACAAATCTGATGACGTAGTTGGTCGTGTGAAAACATACGAAGCAATCGTCAAGGGTGAGCCAATTCCAAAACCAGGCGTACCAGAATCATTCCGCGTATTGGTAAAAGAATTACAATCACTTGGATTAGACATGCGTGTATTGGACATTGAAGAGCAAGAAATCGAATTACGTGATATGGATGACGATGATGATGACTTGATTACTGTTGATGCCCTAACAAAATTTGCAGAACAACAATCAGCGAAACAACTAGAAAAAGAAGCGGAAGCTGCTAAAGTTTCTGCAGAAGAAGATTTAACGCAAGAAATTGAAACAGCAGAAGATGTTCAAGACTAATTCTTTGTTGCCTGATTAAAGTTTGCTCGTTTAAAGTAAGTCCAAATGGAAGAGGTGGGACAAAAGCGATAAGCTTTGCGAACCGATTAGCTGCTTTTGTCTCACCTACATTATTGGATTTACAGAAATAGTGAGAGCAGAAAAGAGTTAGGAGGCGTTGGAATTCTTAAGTAATTCCACTGTATCCAACTGATTTCTACAAAAAATCTATCTTGCTGAAAAGTACAAGTCGTCTGGCAATAGTTGAACGGTCAAGAAGTGATTTTAGATTACGACATGCTGTTTAATCAATTGTGCTAGTTCTACCTATCAAGAAATGGAGGGAATCCCTTTTGATCGATGTAAATAAATTCGAAAGTATGCAAATTGGTTTGGCTTCTCCAGAGAAGATCAGAAGTTGGTCTTACGGTGAAGTAAAAAAACCAGAAACGATTAACTATCGTACATTAAAACCTGAACGTGAAGGGTTGTTCTGTGAGCGTATTTTTGGTCCTACTAAAGACTGGGAATGTGCTTGTGGAAAATATAAACGTATTCGTTATAAAGGTATTGTTTGTGACCGTTGTGGAGTGGAAGTGACTCGTTCTAAAGTTCGTCGTGAACGTATGGGACACATCGAGTTAGCAGCTCCAGTTTCACACATCTGGTACTTTAAAGGTATTCCGTCTCGTATGGGTCTTGTGTTAGACATGAGTCCTCGTGCCTTAGAAGAAATTATTTATTTTGCTTCTTATGTGGTAATCGATGCTGGTGATACGTCATTAGAGAAAAAACAATTATTAACAGAACGTGAATATCGTGATAAACGTGATCAATATGGTCAAGGTTTTTCTGCAGCAATGGGTGCGGAAGCTGTTAAACAATTATTAGATAACGTTGATTTAGATGGCGAAGTCGCTTCTTTGAAAGAAGAATTGAAAACGGCACAAGGTCAAAAAAGAACACGTGCAATTCGTCGCTTGGATATTTTAGAAGCTTTTCGTGCTTCTGGAAATGAACCAAGCTGGATGGTTATGGATGTTATTCCAGTTATTCCACCAGATTTACGTCCAATGGTTCAATTAGAAGGTGGTCGTTTTGCGACAAGTGATTTGAATGATTTGTATCGTCGTGTAATTAACCGTAACAATCGTTTGAAACGTTTGTTAGACTTAAATGCACCAAATATCATTGTTCAAAATGAAAAACGTATGTTACAAGAAGCGGTAGATGCGTTAATCGATAATGGTCGTCGTGGTCGTCCAGTAACAGGACCAGGAAATCGTCCGTTAAAATCTCTTTCACATATGCTAAAAGGGAAACAAGGTCGTTTCCGTCAAAACTTATTGGGTAAACGTGTCGATTACTCTGGCCGTTCAGTTATCGTAGTTGGACCGAACTTGAAGATGTATCAATGTGGTTTACCAAAAGAAATGGCGATCGAGTTGTTCAAACCATTCGTTATGCGTGAATTGGTTCAACGTGAAATCGCAACAAACATCAAAAACGCAAAGAGAAAAATCGAGCGTGGAGAAGATGAAGTTTGGGATATCTTGGAAGAAGTAATCCAAGAGCATCCAGTTTTACTAAACCGAGCACCTACGTTGCATAGATTGGGTATCCAAGCATTTGAACCTGTCTTAGTTGAAGGACGCGCAATCAGACTTCACCCATTAGTATGTGAAGCGTATAATGCCGATTTCGATGGAGACCAAATGGCGGTACACGTACCGTTGAATGAAGAAGCACAGGCAGAAGCACGTATGTTAATGCTTGCGGCTCAAAACATCTTGAATCCTAAAGATGGAAAACCAGTGGTTACACCTTCTCAGGATATGGTATTAGGAAACTATTACTTAACGATGGAAGAAGAAGGTCGTGAAGGTGAAGGAATGATCTTCCGTGACATGAATGAAGCAGTATTGGCATGGCGTAATGGCTATGTTCACTTGCATTCACGTATCGGTGTTCAAACAACTTTACTTGGAGACAAACCATTTACAGATTGGCAAAAGGAACGTATTTTAGTTACAACTGTAGGTAAAATCATCTTTAACGAAATTATGCCAATCGAGTTCCCTTACTTGAATGAACCAACAGATTATAACTTAACAGTTCAAACACCTGATAAGTATTTCGTTGAAGCAGGGACTGATATTCCAGCTCATATTAAAGAGCAAGAATTAGTGTTGCCATTCAAGAAGAAAAATCTAGGAAATATCATTGCAGAAGTCTTCAAACGATTCCATATCACTGAAACTTCTAAGATGTTAGATAGAATGAAAGACTTAGGTTATAAACATTCTACACATGCTGGGATGACTGTTGGTATTGCGGATATCATGGTTTTACATGAAAAACAAGCGATTATTGATGATGCCCACAAACAAGTAGAAAATATTACAAAACAATTCCGTCGTGGTTTGATTACTGATGACGAGCGTTATGAACGTGTTATTGGCGTGTGGAATGCAGCTAAAGATGAAATCCAACAAAAACTGATCGAAAGTATGGATGCAAAAAATCCAATCTTCATGATGTCAGATTCTGGAGCCCGTGGTAACATCTCCAACTTTACTCAGCTTGCTGGGATGCGTGGATTGATGGCCGCTCCAAATGGACGTATCATGGAATTGCCAATCATCTCAAACTTCCGTGAAGGACTTTCTGTCTTAGAGATGTTTATCTCAACTCATGGAGCGCGTAAAGGGATGACCGATACCGCCTTGAAGACAGCCGATTCTGGATACTTGACACGTCGTTTAGTTGACGTAGCGCAAGATGTAATTATTCGTGAAGATGATTGTGGAACGGATCGTGGTTTAGATATCGAAGCAATCCGTGAAGGAAATGAAATCATCGAACCATTAGAAGAACGTCTATTGGGTCGTTATACACGTAAATCAATTACAAATCCTGAAACAGGTAAGATGATTATTGATGAAAATCAACTGATTACAGAAGATATTTCAAAAGAAATCGTTGATGCTGGGATTGAAAAAGTAACCATCCGTTCAGTCTTTACATGTAATACGAAACATGGTGTATGTAAACATTGTTACGGCCGTAACTTAGCGACTGGTTCTGGTGTTGAAGTTGGGGAAGCAGTTGGAACAATTGCCGCTCAATCAATTGGAGAACCTGGTACTCAGTTGACGATGCGTACGTTCCATACAGGTGGGGTTGCCGGTGATGATATCACACAAGGTCTCCCTCGTGTCCAAGAAATCTTTGAAGCACGTAATCCTAAAGGACAAGCAGTTATCACTGAAGTTACTGGTGAAGTCATCGATATTTCTGAAGATCCTGCAACACGTCAAAAAGAAGTAACCATCAAAGGAAAAACAGATACACGTACGTATACAGTACCGTATACTGCACGTATGAAAGTAGTAGAAGGAGATATTATCCACCGTGGTGCACCACTGACAGAAGGTTCGATTGATCCAAAACAATTACTACAAGTACGTGATGTGCTTTCTGTTGAAAACTACCTATTGCGTGAAGTACAACGTGTTTACCGTATGCAAGGGGTAGAAATCGGCGATAAACATATCGAAGTAATGGTTCGTCAAATGCTTCGTAAAGTTCGTGTCATGGATCCAGGTGATACAGATATCTTGCCAGGAACATTACTTGATATTGCTGAATTTAAAGATCGTAACTACGATACATTGGTCGCTGGTGGCGTACCTGCAACAAGCCGTCCAGTTTTACTAGGAATCACAAAAGCATCATTAGAAACAAACAGTTTCTTATCTGCTGCGTCATTCCAAGAAACGACTCGTGTGTTAACAGATGCAGCGATTCGTGGCAAAAAAGATCCATTACTTGGATTGAAAGAAAATGTTATCATCGGTAAGATCATTCCAGCTGGTACTGGTATGGCTCGTTACCGTAACATGGAACCAAAAGAAGTCGGCGTAGCGAGCGAAAATGTGTACAGTATCTCTGATATTGAAGCACAAATGGCAGCTGAAGATGCGTTGAATGAATTAAATAGTTAATAAAATTAAGGTTGGAACACAGACGATGGTTTCGTTTTGTTCCAACCTATATTTTTATTATTATTCATTTAACAAAAAAATCATTTAAAAAATTTTTAATTATTAAATAGGAGGTATGTGATGAGCAATAATTTAAAGCGGCAAAAAGATACTATAGATTTTCGTTTAGCTCAAAAAGAAGAGCTACCATTCGTTATCAACTTGTTTGCGGAGTCTTTTAAAAATGATCCATTAATCAATTTTTTCAATCCAACAGGGAAAAACCAACCTAAATTTGTACATGATTTATTTTCGGTAAATACTATATCTTATTTTCGAAAACATCTTTGTTTTGTAGCGACGATTCAAAATCAAATCGTTGCAGCGGCATTAGTCAAAAAGAAAGCTGCTGGTGAGGTTGATTTTTTAGATTATACATTAGCTGGCGGATGGAAATTAATCAATGATTTAGGATTGCGTAGCTTCTTAAAATTTATGCAGATTTATGAGAAAGCGCAGGAAGCGTGTAAAAAGCTTGGTTCGGATGTATGGTATGTAGACACATTGGCTGTTAGTAAACAACGACAAGGGGAAGGGATTGGAGGACGCGTATTACAAGAGTGTGTGCTTTCTTATATAAAGAAACATGGTGGTGGAACAGTCGCATTAATGACCCAAAATAGAAATAATCTTAAGTTTTATAGCAGTAATGGTTTTGCTAATTTTTCAAATGATACATTAACTAATGAAGACGATACAATTGAAAATTTTAGCTTTAAGCAACAAATAAACTGATTAAAAAAAGTGAGTGGGACAAAAACGGTTAGCTTCGAGAAACAAGTAGGTACAATGCATCATCGACTCACTAAGTTCTTTGTGATTTATCACAATAAGAAGGAATTTCCGAAAGAACTGTTTTTGTTCTACTCACCACTTTCTTCGTTATTATTTTTTTATTTCAGAAGCTGCTTCTTGATCCAAAACGATAGTCAAATTTGGATGAAGTTGCAATAATGAAGCGGGAACGTCATTTGTGATTGGTCCGAAAAAGGCTTTTTTAATGATTTCAGCTTTTGATTTTCCTGTTGCAAACAAAACGATTTCTTTGGCGCGCATGACACTTTTTGGCCCCATAGTGACATAAAAGTCTGGACATTCCTCCTCATCACCGCCAACTTCATGTAGTAACACTTCTCTCATTCCTGGTACAGCACTTTCGTCGACACGAGTCGTTAAATCTTCAAAGGTAGTCGTTCCAGGTAAATTTCCGCAATAATGTCCATCAGATCCAATTCCCAATAAAATTAAATCTAGTCCACCATCTTGCTCGATCCTTGTATCCTGACTAGTATAATTTTTTTCGTCGAGTACATGAATTTTTGCAGGATCGATTTTAGCGGGTTCGAAAAAAAGTTTATTTAAATTCGACATCGTGATCCCATAACCTTTTTTCTTTTTAAAAGGAACTTCATCAAAGTTATAGTAATGAACATTGTCTAAGTAAGTTTTTTCTTTAACATCCTTGATCAAATATTCATACATTTTTACAGGAGTTGAACCAGCAGTGATTGATAAATTTACGCGCTTATTTTGATACATTTTTCCTAAAAGAATATTTGCTGTCACACGGCTCATTTCGTCATAATTTTTTTCAATAATAATTTTCATTTCATCCACCTCGTTTTAATTAGTTGACTAAACTGTAACATGTGGGAAGCATCCCATGTCAAGTGAAATTTGCAAAAAAGCAAATCAATGTCATTATTTGTCTTTCGGGTTTATGATAGATAAAAGAAGAGGTGAGGCATTGATGGAACAACGTATAGAAAAAGCTATTTTTGCGGGTGGCTGTTTTTGGTGTATGGTCAAACCATTTACTAGTCAGGCTGGTATTCTTTCGGTTGTGTCAGGATACACTGGTGGACATGTAGTTGATCCAACTTATGATTTAGTAACGACTGGAACAACAGGACATACAGAAGCAGTAGAAATTACTTATGATCCTGACATAATCTCTTATCAAGAATTAGTGGAAATCTATTGGCAACAAACGGATCCTACTGATGCATTAGGACAATTTGCAGACCGAGGGGATTCTTATAGACCCGTGATATTTTATGCAAATGAAGAACAAAAAGAGATTGCGGAAAAATCAAAAGCGGCGTTACAAGCAAGTGGTCGTTTTAGTCAGCCAATTGTAACTAAAATAGAACCAGCACAAATTTTTTACCCAGCAGAAGATTACCATCAAGATTATTATAAGAAAAATGCTGTTCATTATAATTTATATCGCGAAGGTTCAGGAAGAGCGGGTTTTATTCGTAAAAATTGGAAGAAATAGCCAAAATAAGTTTACGAAAATATAGTTAATGAAAGAAGCTGAGATACTTGTCAAACGTGATAATATTTCAGCTTCTTTTTTTCGTTGAAACAAAATCAATAGCGCGAATTTGTTAAATATAATTAAGGTCTTAATAAGCTAGATTGTCCTTACAAATTCAGTATTATATAATTTATTATAATAAGTTGTTTGATTGGGTTTCTTTTTAAGGATTAAATTTTCAAATCAATATAATGATAAAAAAGGAGTTTTTGTATGAAATCTATCAAGGTGTTTGTTGTGGTTCTTTTTTTGCTGGTTTTATCTTCTTGCTCTAGGAAGACAACGGAAAGTATCGGTCAAACAGATCAATATTCTGAACGTGAGATTCAGTCAGCGATGACGACAGTTGAAAATCAATATAAAGAATATGTTCCTGGAGTTTTCGGTGGCAAACTGAGTTCGTTAACGTTTGATGAAAAAGAGTCTGATGGAGTGCTTAAAAGTTTTCAAGGTGTTTTAGATAGTAAGGAAGACGCCGAGAAGATTGCTTTTAGCTCAGAAATCAGGACCGGTATAAGTGCAGGAACATTATCCGATTTTACTACGTATTCTTTTTATTGGATACTAGAAAAAAAGGAAGAATGGGAGATAGTTTATGGCGGTTTTTTAAATTAACACGTGCTTGAAAAATAGCTAGATGTTCGAATTTGGTGGAAATCAAGAATGGAAAGTCAAATACTGAGAGCGAGTTCCACCAAATTTTTAAAATTTTCAGATAATCGTAAAGCTAAATCAAGAAAAAATGGAAGACAATAAACAAACCAATACTTAAAAAAGGTACAAAAGGTAATTCAATAATGGAATTGCCTAATACATACTTAAAAATCAGAATAAACAGAAGCCCACTCACACTAGCAACTAATAGCAAAATAGTCAATGGAAAGCTACCTAAAAATAATCCCCAAATACTAATCAATAAAATATCTCCACCTCCAAGTTGTTCTTTTTTATTTAAATTAAAAAGAGAAAGTCCAATAAATAAAGCTCCTGCAGTGAAAAAGTGGATGGGGAAACTTAAATAAAGATGAAAGAAACATAAAAGAGCCGTTGAAATAAAGAGAATTTTTGGTTCCACAATCAAATAAAGAAGATCGGTCAATGAAAGAACATACGCCATCAGTAAAAATAGCAATCGATAGCAGGTATAAAAATTAAAACCACCTATAAAAGAATAACAAAAAAGTAATCCACAAAGAAACTCACTAAAAAAATAAAGAGTAGAGATTTTTCTTTTACAATAACGACAACGGAATTTTTGTAGTATGATAGAGAAGAGCGGAATCAGTTCAAAAAATTGTAATGGTTGTTTACAGTAAGTACAATGAGATCGTGGTGTAAGGATTGATTTTCCTAAGGGCAGTCGTTCTGCTACTAGAGAAAAAAAGGAACCCATTACACAACCCGTAATGAAAATAAAACTAAGCATAGTATTCTCCTTTCTACTAGAGGAAGCCCGAAAATGATTAAAGCCGGTAACCTCTGCTGGATTTTTTTGAAATAAAAAAGTAAGTAAGACACGTTTAAAGCGTTGTTTATGTGATTTTAGTTTTTAGTCAGGATATAATTATATACGCAAAAAAAGGCGTATATTATTTTTGAAAGCAGAAAATTTAGTATGAAATGAGGCAGAAAAATGACGCGATTATCAGTTGGGATTGATATGGGGACAACGCAAACAAAAGCAGTTGTTTTTGATGAGCAAGGAAAAGTGAAGACAACTTGCTATCAACGCTATCCGTTAATTCAAGAAACGGTAGGAATGGCAGAACAAGAGCCAGAAGCAATTTTTCAAGCGGTGATTTATTGTTTATCCAGTGTTGTAGAAGCTGTTTATCCGCAACAAATTGATATCGTTTCTTTTTCGACAGCAATGCATAGTTTGATTGTTATGAATCAAAAAAATGTGCCTCTAACACGTGTCATTACTTGGGCAGATCAACGAGCGGAGGATTATTCGGATGAACTGAAAGGAACAACCCTAGGACAAACGATATATGAAAATACCGGTGTTCCGATGCACCCAATGTCTCCGTTGCATAAGATTCGTTGGTTAAAGCATGAATTTCCAGATATTTTTCAAGAAGCTGCTGTTTTTATCGGTATCAAAGAATATATTTTTTATCGTCTTTTTGGCGAATATGTGATTGATTTTAGTACAGCCTCAGGAACTGGTTTATTTAATATCCATCAGTTAAGTTGGGATCAAGAAGCACTTATGTTGGCCGATATATCAGAACATGAACTTCCGCAGATAGCGGCACCTACCAAGCAATTTTCAAAATTATTACCTCCTTGGTCAGAAGAACTAGGATTAACTTCAGAGACTATTTTTGTTTTAGGTGGTGCAGATGGTCCGCTGTCTAATTTAGGGTTAGGTGCTATTGGAAAAAATTCGGCAACCTTAACAGTAGGCACTAGTGGCGCATTCCGCGTTATTGCAAACCAACCGTACCTACATCCTCAAGCCGAAACTTTTTGCTATGTCTTGGATGAGGAACATTGGGTAATTGGTGGCGCCACGAGTAATGGCGCTGGAATTTTTGATTGGGCTTGTGGAAATCTGATGAGAGAAATACAACAACGAGCGAAAGACCTTGGAAAAAATACTTATGCAGCAGTTTTAAAGAGAATAGCTGAAGTACCAGTTGGTGCTCAAGGCTTGCTTTTTCATCCGTATTTATTAGGAGAACGAGCGCCATTATGGGATGCGGAAGCAACAGGAGCCTTTATTGGGCTGAAACGATACCACACAGAAGAAACGATGATGCGCTCAGTGATTGAAGGGATTTGTTTAAACCTTAAACGAATCGTTGTAGATTTGGAAACAATTGCTGGTTCGATGGTAGAAGTGCGTGCGACGGGTGGTTTTGCGGATTCGAAGGAATTCAAACAAATTATGGCAGATGTTCTAGGACATTCATTGGCGTTTACTCAAAGTACTGAAGCTTCGGCATTTGGAGCGGTATTTATTGGTTGGAAAAGTATAGGGAAAATAAATAGACTTGAAGAAGTTACCAATTATACTCAGATTGTCGAAGTCGTTGAAGCAGAAAAAATGGCTCAAGAACGATATCAATTGATTTATCCTTTATATTTAGCTACACAACAACAATTATCAGCGAGCTACCATTCGTTAGCTAAACTGAGGACACAATTAGAATTTGAATAAACTAATGAATAAGTAGGAGTGTGAAGAAATAGATATGAAGAAAATAATCATGGTTTCCGTTGTAATGGTTGGATTTTTATTAACTGGTTGTGGAAGTAAAGGAATTTCTGCTGAAGACGCAGGAGAATTATTAGTCGATCGGTTGATTTATCAAAAAGATGAGGATAAATTTGCAAAAGATTTCAAAGATGGTGAAGCCGTTGGCGAAGAATTAGATAACAACCGCAAACAGTTTGAAGGCAATTTTAAAGCTGGATTGACAGGTACTGGAGCAGAAATCTCTCAAAAACAAGTGGATCAATTAACTGAGGAATTATTAAAACAAGTACAAGAAAAGACAACGTATCGGATTGCGGGACTTGATGAAAAGAAAAATAAAGTGACGATTACGTACTTTATTACCGGTTTAGATTTAGTTAGTGCCATGCAAGAAATGACGCGCCAATTAATTAAAGATGCACTAGAAGATCCGGAAGTGACGGAAGATGAAGAAAAAACATTGAATATGACGATTGATATTTTGGAAGAACGAGTGAAAGCAATCAAAATCATGACGGACCCAGTTGAGCTAGATATTGTGTTAGAAAAGGAAAAAGGTAAATGGGTTATTCCGAATAATCAAAAAGACCAAATATTTAACTTATTTATGGCCTTTTTATCAGGAACAAAAGATGAAAAAACGATGGAAGCAGATTTGGAAGAAGCCTTCAATGAAGTGGCCAAAGAAATTATTGAGAATTTGGATAATCAACCAATAGGAAATAAAAAAGAGGACGATTGATTTTTATTTATAATAATTATTATTTAATATAAATTTTAAAAATGAGTAGTTTTTGGTGTACATTTCAATTCGTTCGTATTACAATAGTTAATGTAGATAAAAACTTTAGGAGGTTTTGTATAATGAAATTTGAACAAACAAAAGAAGTATTGAATCAACTAGTTGCAGACTTAAGCCAATTCTCAGTCGTGATTCACCAAACACACTGGTATATGCGTGGACCAGAATTCTTAACGTTGCATCCAAAAATGGATGAGTTTATGGATCAAATCAACGATCAATTAGATGTAATTTCAGAACGTTTGATTACTTTAGATGGTGCGCCATATTCTACTTTACAAGAATTTGCTGATCATACTGGCATTGAAGATGAAATCGGTACGTATGAACGTACAATTCCTGAACGTATGGAAAAATTAGTTGAAGGTTACCGTTATCTAGCAGACCTTTACCAAAAAGGAATTGACGTTTCTGGTGATGAAGGCGATGACTCAACACAAGATATCTTTATCGCAAATAAAACTGATATCGAAAAAAATATCTGGATGTTACAAGCAAAACTTGGTAAAGCACCTGGTATCGATGCAGGTACACGTGCAAAAACTCGTTAATTATTCGCACTAATGTGCTTGATTAAGCCAAAATTTGAGTTAGTTAAAAGCCTAAGCAAAACGATTTATTCGTTTTGTCTAGGCTTTTTTTGCTGTTTTATTCTGCTACTAAAGCTTTTTTACTGCGTTCAATTGCAGCTTTGACTTGATCAAACCCAGTTCCTCCGTAAGAATGACGACGCTCAATTGCAGTTTTAGAAGCAAGTGTTTGATAAATATCTTCCTCAATCAAAGGCGTCATTGCTTGATACTCATCTAAAGGTACATCTTGTAGATAAATCCCTTTTTTTGTACAATCCAAGACTAGTTTACCGACGATTTCGTGCGCTTGTCTGAAAGGAATTCCTTTATTTGCTAAATAATCGGCTAACTCGGTAGCATTTGAGAAATCTTTTTCGGTTGATTTCTCCATAACTTCTTTATTGAGCTTCATCGTTTCAATCATTCCCGCCATAATATCCAAACTTGTCAAAATAGTATGAGCAGTATCAAACATGCCTTCTTTGTCTTCTTGTAAGTCTTTATTATACGCCAAAGGTAATCCTTTTAAGACTGTTAATAAGCCAAACAAATCGCCATATACTCGACCTGTTTTACCACGAATCAACTCAGCCATGTCTGGGTTTTTCTTCTGTGGCATTATTGAACTACCTGTCGAAAACGTATCAGTCAATTCCACAAATTGAAATTCATGACTACACCATAAAATCAATTCTTCACAAAAACGCGAAAGATGCATCATCATGATTGAACTATTGCTTAGAAATTCTAAAATAAAATCACGATCACTAACACCATCTAAGCTATTTTCATAAATCGCTGAAAAACCTAATAATTTGGCACTATACGCGCGATCAATCGGAAAGGTTGTTCCGGCTAAAGCCGCACAACCTAGTGGAGAGATATCAATACGCTTCAAACTTTCGCTAAAACGCTCCTGATCACGTGTTAACATGCCATAATAAGCCATCATATGGTGTGCAAACGAAATAGGCTGAGCATGCTGTAAATGCGTATAACCAGGCATAATTGTTTCGATATTTTCTTCTGCTTTATGGACAAGAACTTGGCGAAATAGTTGAATTTTTTCAATCACTTCTTGCACAATGTCTTTCAAGTACAGATGCATATCCGTTGCTACTTGGTCATTTCGACTTCTACCCGTATGTAATTTTCCTGCAACAGGACCAATTTCTTCGTGTAAGTATTTTTCAATGTTTAAATGAATATCTTCATTTTCAATGGTAAAAGTTAATTCGCCAGCCGCTAATTTTTTCTGTAATACTTGTAAACCATTTTTTATTTGAGTTGCTTCCTCAGTCGTCAAGATTCCTGTTTTTTCAAGCATACTAACATGAGCTAGGCTGCCTTGAATATCTTGTTTGGCTAATTTTTGATCAAAAGGAATTGATGCACCGAATTCGTCAATCCATGCTTCACTTTTTCCTTCAAAACGTCCGCCCCATAATTTTTTCATCGTGTTCACCTCGTTGATTTGCTTTTCAGTTCTAATGGAAAAACAGCTGAGTAGTTATTATCGTCTCAGCTGTCAGTTTTGTTGTTTACGTAAAAATTTAAATTTTAGATATTAGTAATAGATTTCGCTGACAGGGGTTAATTACTCTGCAAGTAATCTCCTGTTCACCACCGTAGTGAGCATACTATCAAAATAAAATTGTTGGTTTCTTTATTTCAATCTGCCGAGAGAAAAGAAACTCACCAAGAACAAACAAAGGGGAAGTCTATGCATTAGACGAAATCGAAATAAAATCAGCGTGATTTCACATTAAATTAATTGTTTTATGACGATTTCGTTTGATACCGAATAGTGTTTAAACTGTTTCAGGCTTTTTCGCTAATTCTGCTTGTACTTCAGCATTTACTTTTGTTGGTAAGCCCCACAATTTAATGAAACCAACAGCTGCTTCTTGATCGAAGGTATCTGCAGAAGTATACGTTGCTAGATTTTCATTGTATAAACTATTTGCTGATTTACGTCCTTCAACGATTGCGTGACCTTTGAATAATTTCACACGAACCACGCCATTGACATATTTTTGCGTTGATTTCAAGAAAGCAATCAATGCATCTGTCAGTGGGTTAAACCATAATCCATCATAGATTACTTGTGATAATTGATTTTCAATTGTTGGTTTAAAATGAGCCAATTCACGAACGAAGGTTAAATCTTCTAATTCTTTGTGAGCAGTCATCAAAGTGATGGCTGCAGGACATTCGTAAACCTCACGGGATTTAATTCCTACTAAACGATTTTCTACATGATCAATTCGACCGATTCCGTGTTTTCCAGCAACATCATTCAAATGTAAAATTAAATCAGAAAGCAACATTTCTTCACCGTTGATGGCTGTTGGGACACCTTCCACAAAAGTCAATTCAATGATATCTGCTTCATTTGGCGCATCTTCTAAGCTAGAAGTTAATTCGTAAGCACCTTCTGGTGGCGTTGCCCAAGGATCTTCTAAAATTCCACATTCATTGGCACGTCCCCATAAGTTTTGATCGACTGAATAAGGACTGTCCAAATCCGCTGGAATCGGAACACCTTTTTCTTTTGCATAGTTGATTTCTTCTTCACGCGACCACTTCCATTCACGAACGGGGGCGATAATCTTTAAGTTTGGATCTAAAGAATTAATTGCTACTTCAAAACGAACTTGATCATTCCCTTTTCCTGTACACCCATGTGCAATCGTCGTTGCTCCTGTTTGATGGGCTAATTCAACTAATTTCTTTGCAATCAACGGACGTGAAAGGGCTGAAACTAGCGGGTAAGACTGTTCGTAAAACGTGTGACCTTGTAAAGCAATCAAGGCAAAGTCGTGAGCAAATTCTTCTTTTGCATCAACAGTATATGATTCAATAGCGCCCATCTGTAATGCTTTATTTTTAATGAAGTCTAAGTCTTTACGTTCGCCTACGTCTAAACAGTAAGCAATCACGTCATATCCTTCATCTACTAACCATTTTACTGCAACTGATGTATCTAAACCGCCTGAGTAGGCTAAAACAACTTTTTCTTTCATTCAAAAACGCTCCTTATCCTGTGAATATCTTTCTTGAACCCATCATAGCACCCTGAAAATTAAAAAGCAAGCATTTTTTAAATAAATATGCAAAAATATGTTGTTTATTAGAATAATATGCATTAAATAGAACGAGATATTCAATTTTATAAGATGGATTTTATAAACTAGAATTGCTTTAAATCAATGATTTAGACATTTTTTTGTTTATCACTATGAGTAATAGATCATTTTATTGCTGACTAAAATATTCAATGAATAAAATCATTCAATTTTTGAAGTAGAAGTAATAGCTGATTAAGAAATATAGGCTGCGCTAGGTGAACATTCAAATAAAGAGCTATAACTTTTTTATCGTTAAATTAAGGTACGCATTTTTTTAGCGAATAAATGAAAAAATATTGTGAAAAGACTCAGAAATTCATTGACTTTACGAGGATAAGAAGGTATCATGTTAAATGGTATTGTTTGCCCCACAATGAGCCCCGGAAACTCAAGTGTATGTCAAACATCGAAACGAAAATTGGAGGAAGAAAACGTGCGTACAACATATATGGCCAAAACTGGCGAAGTAGAACGTAAATGGTATGTAGTCGATGCAACTGATGTCCCAATGGGTCGTCTATCAACAGTTGTTGCTTCTATCTTACGTGGTAAAAATAAACCAACATTCACACCACATGTGGATACTGGAGATTTCGTAATTGTAATTAATGCTGAAAAAGTTAAATTAACTGGAAACAAAGCTTCTGATAAAATTTATTACCGTCACAGCCAATATCCTGGTGGATTAAAATCTGTTACAGCTGGCGAATTACGTGATAAAAATTCTCGTCGCTTGATCGAAACTTCTGTAAAAGGCATGCTACCTAAAAACACTTTAGGTCGTAAGCAACTTACTAAGTTGAACGTATACGCTGGTGCTGAGCATCCACATGCGGCACAACAACCAGAAGTACTAGATATCACAAACTTAATCTAAGGAGGGAATTTCATTGGCTCAAGTACAATATAGCGGCACTGGCCGTCGTAAAAAATCTGTAGCTCGCGTACGTTTAGTACCAGGTACTGGTAAAATTACTGTAAATAAAAAAGACGTTGAAGAATATATTCCACACGCAGACTTGCGTGAAGTTATCAACCAACCATTTGGTGTAACTGAAACAAAAGGCGCTTACGATGTCATCGTAAACGTAAACGGTGGAGGCTACTCTGGTCAATCAGGTGCGATTCGTCACGGAATCGCTCGTGCATTATTAGAAGTAGATCCTGACTTCCGCGGAGCTTTAAAACGCGCTGGACTTCTTACTCGTGATGCCCGTATGGTTGAACGTAAAAAACCAGGTCTTAAAAAAGCTCGTAAAGCTTCACAATTTAGTAAACGTTAATCCTTGTTATACCAAGGGTTTCAGGACACTTTTCATTCATTTGGAAAGTGTCTTTTTTTGATTTGGTAACGAGTTTGGTGACGACTTTTTTCGTATCTCGTAACCAGCTATTCATTTTGATTGGCATTTCTGTATTCCTCTAAGAGTTTAAGTGTGTCTATTTTTTTCTGGTCGTTCGTGTGTCCGTAAACATCTCGAATCATGTTTGAAGTTTCTGCATGACCTACGAGAGATTTGATAATTAAGCCATCAATTCCTTGATTCAGTAAATCTGATACAAAGGTATGTCTTAAACCGTGAGGAATAATATGTGGAAGGCTATATTTTTTCTCTAACTGATTCAATTTGTTGTTTAACCAATCTGTATGAAGCGGTTGATTAACGTCACCTTTTTGATTTACATAAGTGAATAAAAATTGCTGTTGTGTTTGTTTGATATTTAATTGTTTCAACTCAACAGCTTGTTTTTGTTTCCATTCCTTCAATAAAGTCACAATGGTTTCGTTAATAGGAACGTCACGAAAACGATAGCCATTTTTCATACCTCTCACACGCTCATATCTCTTAGTTTCTGGATTCTTTACTAGCTTATGAGACAAAGAGACTAGCTGTTTCTTAAAGTCGATATCTGCCCAAACAAGAGGATAAATTTCACCTTTCGTTGCGCCAAGATAGTAAGTTAGTGCCAGAAGAACATAATTTTGGAAGCCATGTTCTTTTTTCATTAACTCTAGTGACTGCTGGACAGTCTCAACAGAATAGTATTTTTGCTGTCTCTTGTTTTCTTTTTTTCGTTTGAGGGTTTCATTTACTGGCATTTCAAGTAGTTCGTAAGGATTGTTAGAAATATAGCCTTTCAATAGTGCATACTTCATTACCTGCTTTGTGTAAGAAACACAAAATTTGAAATTGGTATAAGGCTTAATTTTCTTCTCTTTATCGCCAAAAGCCCACAAAATTTGAAGGCTTTCTAAAGTATCGAAAGATACAGCTTTAATTTTCTTGCTTCCTAAGTGTGGAAGGATATGAAGGCGAAAAATGCTTTCTGTTCGATCTAGTGTACTTTGTTCATGGTGTTTTGTTACAGTATATTTTTTCTTCCACCAAATCTTATAAACCTCTTCAAACGTGTAATCACCTTTTTTCTTTTTCACTTCTCCTTTCAATTTTTGAAGTTTGGCTTCCTGTTCCATAATTAAAGCTTCATTTTTAGTGTCTGCATAGGAGACAAACCTTGAAAAGCCTGCTCCCATGTAGACATTAACTTTATATTTTCCGTTATCCATTTCCTGTATAGCCATGTTATCTTCTCACTTTCTTTTGCACATCAGAATATGAGAACATTATTTTTTGAGTGTAGCATGGTTTAAGCTGATTGAACATAATTTTTTAACCAGCTATCAATTTCTAGTTTATCGTAAAGGACTACACCGCTAATATTAATTCTGGGAAGTCCTTCTGTGATTAATTTATCAAGGGTGTTGTTGGAGAGATTAAGATATTGACACAGCTGACATTTTTTGATGTAACGTTTGTTTAGTCCCAGCTCGTCTTCAAAGTGTGTAATTTCAGTCTTCAATAACTGATAAATCGTTTCCTGTAACCCTCGTTTTTGAGTATCAGATAATAAAATAGTGAGTTCGTTCATTTATGTGTTCCTCCATTTTTCTTGATTTTCGTGTAGCGAACATTTTGTTCTTCAAAGCCTATTTCTTTGCTGGGAGTACCTTGTTCATCCCATTCTTGAAAGAAGATAGGTCGTTTGCTTACATAGGTGTTGGTTAATAAAACTTCTTGGTCTGTTACATCATAAGGCTGGTTCGTCAGTCTCTTTATTTCGAGTGGTTGCTTTAGATTTTGTGATTTAAAGAAGGCTTTTTTCTTATGCTCCTTTAGCTCTAAATCCTTATCGAAATACTTACTGACATACCGCCCTCTATTTTCAGCGCTATCCACGTCAATCTTGTTGATTTTGATTAATCCATGCCTCCATATCGCTGTTAGTTCTGCATGGGGTAAATATGGAAAGCCGAATAAAATAACGTGATAATGAATAGCGCCACGTTTTTGTTTCTCCCACGTAGCTAGATATTTAATTTGGGATTTCTTTGTGTGATATAAATGGTAGTTTAGTCGTTTCATAAATTTTTTGAACTCACTATTTGTATAAGCTATATCTTCTATATTTTCTTTAAAGGTTAAGGTTAAAAATTTTGTCTGGTTATCAAAGTTCGTATCAATCAGTCGAGCAACGACAAAGCGTTGATTTTTATAATGTGTTTGTTTTCGTTTTAAGCTGTCATATTGACCTTGTGCATTTAGGTTATCAAATGTTTGTTTTGTACTTTTTAGCCAATCAGGTTTTTCTTTCTTTTCATCAGTATCCGTTTTTCTTTTTACTCGTATTGGTTGTTCGTAGTCCCAAATTTCAATGTACGCAGGAGTTTCAATGATTTTTTGATTGTATCCATATGGCAATCGTAATCACTCCTACTACAGAAATTGAGCGTTCTTACTGATTATTCAGTTGTCAAAGAACGAGGTTAAAAACATTTGGCTTTTCGCCAGTTAGTGTTCTATAAATCAAGTTAAGTAGGAAGAAAGTCTACGCCTTTCTTCCAGAGCAATCATCCATCGTGTGCTTGATTTTCGAGCGGAAAGCGGTGTGAGCTTTTAGGGCTCTACCGCTTCCGTCGAAACCACCCGCTGGAAGTTTGCTCTTGTGTGGCGAGTGTTTCTTCAAGTTGAATGAAGCGTTGTTCCAATGTCTGATTATGTCTTTCTAAGTGTTGAACCTTTTGTGTTAAGACTTGGAATGATTTTTCTCTAGTTTTCAACATTACTTCAACTTGCTTGATAATTTCAGTCATTAGGTCACTATGCTTCATAGTATCTAGATGATGTTTCTTGTCGAAAAACTTTCGCAAAGAAGCATCTCTGCCAAGTGTTGGAATCAGTTCAACTACTTTTTGAAACTTTTGGATTTCTTCCATTGAAAACATTCTGGTTTTGCGGTGGTTGATGGTTCTTTTAGTTCTGGTGTGACTGGCGAAACGGACATAATCATAGTGAAATTGGTAATCGCACTCTTTTTGGATAAAATTTGCCCACTTGTTTAAAGTAGAGAGGGAATTTAACCCCTCTACTTTTTCAAGCACTTCATGTGCAGTGAAGTAATCGGTCATTTGCTTTGGTTTTGAACAAGAGCTGCTTTGTTGGCAATCGCAGCTAAGCCATAGCTAACAAATTGACCGTTAACACGACCCCACGGCGTAATCACAAGATTGTCAAAGCGAATAATTGCCATTCCTTGTTCATCCAGTGTTTCTTTAGTGATTACAGGAGTGTCACTTTTCACTTTGACGCTGATTTTTTCAAATCGGAGCTTTGGAAGGACGCATTCATATGTCCAACCCAACACTTCACCATCTTTTTGCCACCGTGAGACTTGGACAACTTGATACTCTGTTTCTAGTTTTTCTTTTGGTAAGGTTAAATCATTAATTTTTACTGCCATGTTGGCTCCTTCTTTCTTTACACGTTTTTATATACGATTTGGTTAAAAAAATTTTGTAGGGTACCTCTACGAATTTATCATATACGACTTTATACACGAAGTCAACACTTTTTTAAGAAAAATATATACGAAAATATAAACGATGTGCTATAATCAATCATGAGCTACTACAAAATAGCGTTGGATACCATGATATGATATGGGAGGAACTGGAAATGTTTGGACTATTAAAACCGAATAAAGAACAAGTTGGAAGCCGTTTGAGAGAAGTGAAGGATGAACTAGGTCTTTCTTTTAGTGAATATGGCAATCGTTTGGGGTTAATTAAGACAACGATTAACTCCTATGTTAGAGGGTATTCTCTAGCGCCATTAGAAGTCGTTGAGAAGGTTTCAGCGCTTAGTGGTAAACCAGCTGGCTGGTTTTATTTTGGTGAAATAGAAGAGTATATTCAAGACTATTTATTGGTACGAGGACAAGAAGCCTTGTTAAAGGATTATCCCGATATACCAATAAAAATAAAAGAAGACTTTTTAACTGGAGACTTTAAAAATCCGGGATGGGAAACAGATTTTGGTTATCCAGTGGAAAGTTTTATTGATGATTGCTATGCGGAAATTCATGCTAAGTTATTGCGAGAACATATTCAAGAATTGGCATTAACTTATCTTAAAGAACATACTCCTTTAGAAGAGAATCAGAGAGAGGATGCGACTATTTTCCTTAGCTCAGAAGTAATGGGTTACTACGAAGCAACCAGAGATTTTGACTATGGCGATACAGAAAAGATTATGGCTGCTATAGAAAGTTATTATGAGGGAACATTAAAAGAGAAAGAACTTTCTTTTGATGATGGGTATCTTGTTGGGAAGTTAATTAATATTCTTGCAGATGATGATGAAACAGAACAACTTATTTCTGGTTTGTCTAAAGAATTGACAGGAAAACGTTTCTCGAATTTCTTTGGAGGAAATGAATTAATACAAGTGTTTCAGTCACTACGTCCAGAGTTATTGAAGCTGTATGCAGAAACAACCTTTGATGATTATTATGATTGGTTTGAAAAATAAGAAAAGAAGTCTAATCAAGTAACACTATAAAAGAAGTCAACAGCCACTACGTTCTCCCAACGTCGCTGTTGACTTCTTTTATTGGGTATGTATATTTTGTTTATGCCCCGAGGAACTCACAAAATAGCAAGCACCTAGACTTGTTCTCGGAGCGTTTTAGCGTAACATACCCACCGTTCGCAGAAACCAATGAACTAGTCGTTGTAAAAATACAATTCTCGCCCCTCAGAATCTAGCAAAATAGCAAAGGATTTTTCAACCTTAGCTTTAGGTCTGGTTTTTAAGTCTTCAATTTGTTTTTCTAAAGTGGTTGTGCTTTCTAAGAAATCCTGATAGAAGGCATTGAAAACATAGGAGCTAGCATGAAACTCTCGAATAATTTTTTTTTTGTTGAGCGGAACTCCTCTATTACCAAAAAAGTCATTTATCACAGATAAAGACTGTACCCATGATTGAATTAGGTCGAATGTATCATTTAAAAGATACATATCTTGATAACAGATTTCTTTAATTGGTTGATTGTTTTTTGTTAAGACGATTTCTTTCTTTTGTTCTTCTGCCATGTTCATCTCTCCTTTTTTATTTCTGAACACCTTTATTTTATCTGTATTACAGATAAAAAGCAATATCTTTATTACAGATATCTATAATAAGTATAGGTGATGAAGATGAGATATAAGAATATTCGTTCAATAAGAGAAGATAATGATGTGACACAACAGCAAATGGCGGAGTTATTAAACGTTTCACAAAATACTTATTCGCAGTATGAGACTGGAAAAATTGAGTGGACGGCTAGTACATTGATTAAGATAGCTGATTATTTTGATGTTAGTGTGGATTATTTGTTGGATAGGACAAAAGCGAAAAAGTGTGATAAGTAAAAAATTAATAGATAAGGCTGTATTTTAAGATTGATAAATTTATATATGACTATATTTAGGAGAGATAGAGATGAATATAATAGACCTCTTTTCAGGTTGTGGTGGCTTAACGGAAGGGTTTAGAACAAAGCAATTTAATATGGTATGTCATATAGAGATGGATAAAGATGCATGTAATTCTCTGCGTACACGTGAGGCTTATCAGTATATGAAAGAAAAAAAAGACTTATCTATGTACAATTCCTATTTATTAGGGGAAATAAAGCGCGATGAATTATATCAAAGCATACCAGTTAATTTGATGAATAAAATTATTAACTGCGAGATTTCATATAGTACAATTAATAATTTAATTGAACAAATAATTGATTTATCTGATGGGGAAACAATAGATGGTATTATTGGAGGGCCGCCATGCCAAGCGTACTCAACAATCGGTAGAGCTAGAAATGAAAAGAAAAAAACAGAAGATGAGCGAATATACTTATATAAATACTATTCTCAGTTTTTAGAACAGTTTAATCCGAAGTTTTTTATTTTTGAAAATGTAAAAGGGTTACTTTCTTATAAGGATCAATATAATGAAAAATTACTACCTAAAATTATTCAAGAATTTGAATCAACCGGCTATGATATATCTTACAAAATAATTAATTCTGCTGAGTACGAAGTTCCGCAAAAAAGAGAGAGGTTATTTATTTTTGGAATTAGAAAAGATCTGAAAATTTCTTCAGATAGTCTTTTTCAAAAACTAGAGACAGAAAAAGGTATAGGTATAGAGATAAAAGATTTATTTAATGATTTACCAGAAATGAAACATGGGGAGGAAAAAAATTATTATTCAAAAAATAGGGCACCTTCAAAATTTGTAAGAGAAAACTTGAAGAATACTGATACAGCTTTAACCTACAATGTATCTCGATTTAATAATGAAAGAGACAGAGAGATATATAGGTTAGTGGCAATAGCAAAGAAAAATGGTACGAACTTAAAATATAATGAATTGCCTAAACATCTAAAATCTCATAAAAATGAAACCAATTTTTTAGATAGATACAAAAGTCTGTCAGATAATGATGTATCACATACAATGGTAGCTCATATATCTAAAGATGGTCATTATTATATTCACCCAGATATAGAACAAAATAGATCTATAACAGTAAGAGAAGCCGCTAGAATACAAACATTTCCGGATGATTTCTATTTTGAAAGTAGTAGAACTGCAGCGTATAGACAAATTGGAAATGCGGTTCCTGTTGTATTGTCAAAAAAAATTGCTAAGTCTATCTGTAAAATATTTGAATAAAAAGGTTTATTTATATTGAAGGGAGTAATGTTGGAAATGAATGAACAAGTAGTGGTTGATGAAGGTAGATTTGGTATTAATCCTAGACTAATTCCAGGTATATTAGGAAGTGAAATAATAGAAAGTTACGGTATAGCTATTGCAGAACAAATAAAGAATTCTGCTGATGCAGGAAGTAAGTCAGCTAGAGTAGATTTATCTAAAATAAATGAAGATATTATTGTTATTACTGATAACGGAGAGGGGATGACAAAAAAAGCTATTCTGGAAGATTGGCTTATGATTGCTACTGAAAATAAGTCGGACGAATATTCTTTATCAGGTGGAAAAGGAATAGGAAGATTTAGTTTATTCAAGCTAGGGAAAGAATTAACTATTGAAACATTTTGTAGTGAAGGGAAGTATTCTTTTTCTATAACTGAGGATGAGATATTGAAATCTGATTTTAATGACTTAATCATACCGATTGTTAATAGAAGCTCTTTAAATGAGAAAGGGACAAAGATTACTATTAGTAAATTAGATGAACAAATTGATCTGAATGAAATTGAACTGGATTTGGAAAATTTAATAGAAGTTAACAATAACTTTGAACTGGAAGTTATATACCCTGAAAATTTTTCAACTAAGACTTTCCTGAAGCCGGAAGAGGTTATCCCATATGCACCATTTAAGGCTGAAATCACAATTAATTTTGATTCGATTGATTATAACTTTGAGACAAAAGTGGATAACTCAGTTATATATTCCAATGGTGAGATATCTTCCAATTTTTATAAAAAAATTCAAAGTTTGTTTGAGAGCAGTAAAGACTTTCTTAAATTAGGAACAATTAATTTTTACTTATATAACTTTTATTTTGAAAATAAAAAACCTATAAAAGACTATTTGTATGATAATGATATGGAGAGACGTATTCCAAAACTTTTCCTATCTGCTTATCAAGGAATAAATATATATAGAAATGGGTTTAAAATCTATGGTCATGGAATGAATGATTGGCTAAAATTAGCAGAGTTAAGGTTATCTCGTTCGTCAGAAAATATAGACAATAAACAATCATATGGTGTTATAATATTGGATAATGAAGAGAGTAACCAACTTGTCGAAAAGTCTAGTAGAGAAGGGTTTCTAAAGAAAGATAGTAGTAAGGCTTTTAGTCAATTGATTACTTTGTTAGTAAGGCAATTTGGACTTGATAGAAAAAATTCAGTTGGGATAATTAAGGATTATGTTGAAAAGGCAAACTCACCAGTTGTTATTCCAGAAGAAAATGTACCAGAAAATAATCATGTATCTGAGTCAGAACAAACATCTATTCCTTCTGAAAAGGCTCAAGATGATAACAGTGATAGGAATAATACTGGCATTAAAGAAGATGTTGAACCAGTCTCAACAGAAGAGAGCAAAAGTCCAGTTATTCCTGATTCCACACCAAAATCGGTCTCAACAGAAGAGGTGCCTAGGTACAGGATTACAAGAAAAAATAAACTCACTCAAATAGAACAAAGTGTATTCAATACACTACCTGTAGGGAAAATTAGAGATTTAATTTGTGAACTAACACAAATTGATATTTTGAAATATCCTTATTCAACAGCATATGTTTTTAGAGCATTGTTAGAAAATTTGATGAATGAATATATCATTGCTAATTTTTCTGAGATTAAAAATGATTTTAAAAATTATTCAATAACATCAAATAATAAAGTCGTTTTTTCATATACTAAGGGTGGAAAAGTTGAAACTAAAGATGTAACAAATAGGAAAAAAATCCTCGATTTCAAAAAATATTTACAGAATACAGTTGACGCGAGAGAGTTAAAAACACTAGACAGTTTAGCAACGTTTATTGATGATTTAAACTTAGCAATGCATTGGAACGATAAAATCGTAGCCTCTAGTGATTTATATGCGCAATGGAATAATTCTAAATTTTTTGTTGAGCTATTATGCCAAGGACTGTAACTATTTATTGTTAAATATATACAAATTTTAAAGCTTTGAATGAACATGTTTAAATATGCGATGAATGATTAGTAAAAGCGATTTTAAAAATTTGATGGCAGGGTGACATTGATGCGAGATTTAAAGCTTGAAATGAAAGACTATGGGGTATATTATTTTGCAAACATTATAGACGGAGTTTTGGAAGATAGTTTTCCTTATTTAAGGAATTTAAATGATATTTTTGGAGAAGGAAATATTCAATATTTTTTGAACCCATTTCCAAGAATATCAGCGTTTCATAGTTTTATTATTTTCATAGTTGATTCAGTTTTCAATGAAGAGAAAGATGAGTTTGAATATTTTAAAAAGTATGGAACTTTGTCAATCTCCCATTGGTTTGAACAATATTCTGTTGATATAGAACCATTCGATAAATGGCTATTGAATAACAATAGACTTGTCGAAAAAGTTACATTGGAGGATGTTGAAGAGTATTTGGAAGAAATTTTTTTAAGCCAGGCTTATGAGGAGGTACTTGAAAAAATTTCTGAAGAGGTATTTTTTCTAATGTTTTCAAATAGAAAAATATTACAAAGATTCAATATTTTAGTTTCAGACTATGTAGAGATGCTTGAATTATCAGAAGTAGAAGAAGAGAACACCTTATTTTTAAAAAGTAATGGGAAAGTCAAGCGAGTGAATATTCCTAAGTGGGTTAAGGATGCAGTGTTTTTTAGAGATAGAGGACGATGTGTCTTGTGTAATCGAGACCTATCAAATTTACTTTCTAGACAGAATAAGAATAACTATGATCATATAGTTCCGTTAAATTTGTTTGGATTAAATGATGTAACGAATATTCAATTGTTGTGTGAGGAATGCAACATGAAAAAACTTGATAAAAATTATTCAACTAGTCAATTCTATGAAAAGTGGTATTGAAATGTTTCATATTCTGATGTGCAATTAATTTATTTTGGTTACGAATGTTGGTAACGAGTATCTAAAATTTAATGAAATATAGTGAAACTATCTCTCTTAAAAGTTGCTGTAAATCCCGATAATACAGTGTTTTTCAACTCTACAAAGTTCAGGAACAGCCAACCAGGTCTTAAAAAAGCCCGTAAAGCTTCACAATCTTCATAAATTTGAAAAATAGAAAGGATGATTCGATGTTTTTTTTCTTTTTTGATCCATTAAAAACCGACTTAGAACTAAATAGTAACATACTAAAAAAGTGCTATTTAGATATTTTTTTTGAAAAGCTATATAGGGATAAATATGTCAATATTAAACAAGTTACTGACAACATGATAAAGAGCAGATTGAGAGGGAAATATCCTGATTTAACTTATGAGAACTCAAAAAGAGAATCTATTTCAATAATACTGCGAAAACTATTAAAGGCTAAAAGTGAAGATATTCCATCGTTATTGGTTTCACTGGATAATGATTTTGAGAAAAGTGAGATCAGTTTTGAAGATTTAAATGATGATGACAAAAAATCATTAATATTGACACATTTGTTATATGTTAATAAAGAAAAGGATCAGGAATCAAAGTCTAGATATGTTTTTTCAGTACTCAAGCATGAAGAGAATCACAGGATACTCATTGATGATTACATTAGGAAACAACGCAAAAAACATGGATGTTCTAATTTGAATTCAGAGAATCCACTAAAATTTTCTGATTTAGACAAAATAGAGTATAATGATGGCTATTTGTATTACCCAAAATATATTCAAATTCAAGAGTGCACCACAGTTAATGATATAGAAAATGTTTTAAATCAGTTAAAATTGAATGATAGTAATAAATTTTTTTTTAGAGGACATTCAGATATTAATTATCAACTAATTCCGTCTATTTATAGGACTGAAAAAGGTTATTCTAATGAGAATATTTTTTGTGAGGAGTCGTTAATCAGAAATCCCGAAGAATATCAACTATGTGGAAATGAACATTTGAATATTTTAAAAAAAATGCAACATTACGGATTACCAACAAGATTAATAGATATATCAGATAGTTTACTAGTTGCGCTTTATTTTGCTGTGGAAACAAATTTTGATTCTGATGGAGAATTAATAGTATTCAATACGGATTCTATCAAATACACCCGTAGTGATAGTATATCGGTCTTATGTTCGTTGGCTTTTTTTAGTTTATCTGATAAAGAAAAAATTATTGAGGCTGCAAATGATGAAACTAAGAGCATAGATGAATTCAACAATGTAAAAGAAGTAAAAAGGCTAAAACATGAAGTTTGTTTGGAAAAACCAGCATTTTTACCAGAAATTCAACAAGATACATTTAAATCAGATTATGTGGTGATCTCCACGAGAGATAACCGGCGGATTTCACAGCAATCTGGAGCCTTTATAGTACCATCCCTAAATATTCATCATAAGAATAGTGTTGATAATTTCAGAATTCTAAATAAAAACGAAAAAAAAATCGTGCTTAAAATTCCAAAAAAGAACAAGATTAAATTATTGAAAGAGTTAGAACTTTTTGGAATTACTAAAAGTTTTATATATCCAGAAATTGAAGAAGTTGCAAAATTTTTAAAAAGTAAATATTACTAAGTTGTTAATATTTTTACTTTTTGTTTGAAATTTTGATTTAAAGTGATTTGTGTTAAACTAAGAGATACTAGATACTTATGAATCACAGAATATGGTCTCAAAGAAATAAAAGGAATTTGAAATAACTCTCAAAAATAGACTGATAAACTAGTAAGAAAATTGTATTCAACTAACGTCTATTTTGGTTCAAGTATCATCAATAAACATCCAATTTTGTTCACTTCAATCTATACTATACGCGTTAATTTTCTTTATTAGGTATCACGTTAAAGGAATCGATAATCGTTTATTATGGAATCCTTAAACAGAAAAAAGAGCTGAATATAATGGAATATATTTACGATGATTCTACCAAGATTTTTGAGAAGAATGGACAATTAGACCAAACAATTGTCTATGATCCATTTATAAAGGAAACTGAAAAAATGCTTTTGTATCTAAAGTGGGGGGATAGGTAAATGGGACCGGTATTTCATCATATTTGTATCCAAACTAACGAGTACAATCAATCTTTATCCTTTTATCAAAAGCTGGGTTTTGTCCTGAAAAATGAAAGCAAATTCTTCCATGGTCGAAGCTATAATTCATGGTTACAGTTGGGAGAATTTTATATTGAATTACAAATAGGCAAAGAATATTTAGGTGACAGTATTGATACTGAAAAAAGTGTTGGGATTGTTCATTTTTGTTTATGGGTTGAAGATGCGCAAGAATTTATAAACGAGATTGAGATTGATGAAGACAGATTTAAACGCAAAAATGGTGCTATCATCTATCAAGTTGCTGGGGGAAATCTTTGTAAAATGTCAGCCCCAGAAGGAACAATCGTTGAAATACGTGACAAGAAGAGTTTTTAAAAGATGTGACAAAAAGCAAACTAAAGTGACACATAAAACATTGATACATTGGGTGGAATCGGGTATTTTTAACTTATTTCAGTTTATAGCTAGCCCCCTGTTAGAACTAGGGGCTTATCATGCATAGTGGCTACGCCACTATGCAACAGGCAAAATCACCACAAAGGGTTATTCGCTTGGGGCGAAACCCTTCATTGTGATTGCCTAAACATAACATTTTCATGGAAGGAAGAGGAGTCTTTTCAATATGGTTAAGTTATTCATTATTGGTAACGGTTTTGATATTAGTCATAATCTACCAACAAGATACAATGATTTTTTGAATTATCTTCTAAGTTTTCAAGATGGTATAAATTTTGTAGAGGCAATTGAAAAGTTTTCATACCACAATACTCTAGATCTCTGGAGCAATTTTGAGGAACATTTAGGTTATTTATCAGCCGATACTGTGATTGATGAAGCGGATCTTCGGAGAATCGAATTTAATGCAGAATTTGATTATGAAACATTAGATGATAGTCATATCACTCATTTTTTGCAGGAAGATTATTACAGCTCCTTAAACAATCTAGATAATTATGTAGGAAATTGGGTAAAGTCAGTTGAAATATTAGGAATAGAAAAAATCGAAGAGTATCAAAATATATTTGATTCGGAATCAATATTTGTTACGTTTAACTACACAAAAGTATTAGAGGAAATATATGAGATTGAGGACGATAAAATACTTCATATTCATGGGGACGCTGACAATGAACCAATAATGGGACATGGGAAAGATCAAATTCGTTATACTTCAAAAAGTGATAATAAGTCTTATGATATTTTTGAAGAGGAGTTTAGGAAGAATATGTTCTATGGATTTTCTGATTTTTATAACTCATCACAAAAAAACATATCGTTATTCAAGCGATATTTAAGTTCTTTCTTATCTCGATATGATAATGACATAAGTGAAATATTTGTGATAGGTCATTCGCTAGGAAGGGTGGATTCTCCATATTTTGAATTTCTTAGAGATCATTTTGAAAATATTAGTATTAAAGTTTCCTACTATGATAAGGTAGACTACGAAAGAAAAGAAAAGCACTTAGAAGAATTCCAATTAGATAATTTTGAGTTAGACAATAATTTTTTAGAAATCTTAAATGTAAATTCTAGAAAAGGTATAGATTTGGATTAAGTTTGAGAGGTGTAGATATGAGAGAACCGAGCGGAAAAATAAAAGTATTCATCAGTTCTAAAATGGGTGAAACTGCTGCTGATCAGAAATATATCCTTGCTAGGAAAGCAGTAAAAGAAATTCTGGAGTCAACAAAGTTATTTAAAATATATTCTTTTGAGGATGAACGGGCATCAACAAGATCGGCAAAAAATCATTACACTCAAGGACTCGAAAGTAGCAATGTTTGTATTTTTTTGATAGACAATAAGGACGGAGTACCTGACGGCGTTAAGTCTGAATTGAATACTGTTGATAAACACAAAATTCCTGCCCTATATTATTTTTGCAATAAGAACAAAAAAGGAAAAAACAAAAGTTCAATTAGATTTAGAACGTGCACATTTACCTAAACATATTACAGTGAATTCATTTGAAGATTTTATTGAAATATGTCCATCAGATTTAATAGAGAATGTTTTAGACGCTTTCAAATTATCTGGTAAAAACGAGTTGACTCCATTATCATCAAAAAAAATCCATTGCTAGACGAAGATGATTCAAATACTAAGCATACTGTAGTACCTGACAATACAGATATTTCTTTTTTGACAAAAAAAGTGTTACAAAATCAGGAGTGTCGAAATTATTTTTCAAGTCTCCTTTTGAATAATGAAAGGTATGATGCTTATGATGTCAATAAGAATTTAGACTATTACTGTACTAAATTTTTAGGTACCATGTTCCAGGAAATATCGATTGAAAACTTCAATATGAATTTATTATTAAATTCTTTGCATCAAATTTTGCCCACTACTTATTACGAGATTTTTGAAAAAAGGTGGATTGCAAATCAAAAATATTACTTACACGAATATGATGAATCTTTAGAATTATTAACAGAAGCCTATACCATAGCGAACAAAAGTAAAGATAGTATTTCCGAATGGTTAATTCAGGATATTTTGATAGATTTGAGAAATAGAGAGAATAAAATATTAGAAATAAAAAACCAACACAAAGAAAATAACTTCGGATAAAAAGAAATATATAAACGTTATATAAGATATTTTTATCCAATTATAGATAAAACGAAAAGGATCTTCTTAATTGGATTGAAATACAGAGACAAAAAAATGAAATAAGACCTTATTCTTCTTGGAGTTCTTATGGGGATTTATCCTATGTTACAGATTATATTGCTGATTTTTATTATCAAGCTATGTTGTTTGGATCGTTCACCCAATTATCAAGAGTATACTCATTAATTCAAAAGTTTTCTTATCAAATGAGCAGAGCTACGGGGTATTGGCCTTCAATATTGATGATGGTGAAAACTTCTATAATTAATTTGGATCATAAAAGTGTAAAAAATATCGCACGTGATTTTAGCGATGTGTTAAGGAAAATGAATGATCTGGATGCAAAGGAGATTTTTGATGTTACCACGAATTTGGTACCTGTTGAAGATCAATTAATAGCTAAACTGATTACAATGAGTGAAATTGGTTATTACCTGAGCGATAAGGATTTTAAAAGGAATTGGGATGAAATAGAAAAGTCCATTCATTCTTGGATAAAAGCAGAAAATAGTATGGTTGTATTAGAGACGTATATTTTTAATTGCATTAAAAGAATTAATGAACGTTTGGATGATAATTATATTGTTGAATTATCAACTGAAATTATAACCTCAAATAAGAAAAGGTATCATGATTCTGCACTAGATTTGTTATCACAACGATATGTTAATTGTCAAGAAGTAAGTCAAGATGAGAGCAATAAATTGGTTGACGTGATGGTCAAATATGCAGAAGGTATTACAGATAATAACAAAATGCTCAAAATTAAAGCGATCTTCATTCTTTTAAAAAATATAGATGAAAATCATCTAGTAAGGCTTGAGTCATTTATTCAGAGTGAATGGCACAATTTTTATCAAACTGAGTATCTTTTTGAGAAAAGTAGAGATAATACATCTAAAGTATTTATTCTTAAAGAATTTGCAAGAGATATAGAAGATCGTAATGTTTCCCAGGGTATAAACGGAGCTTACTCCTTATATGCCACAAATCCTTATATTGATGCTATTAATGTTATCGAATCCTCAACAAATAAAATAGATGATGATATTCTCAACGACTTGTTTAAAGCTGCTACAAATTCTATACTGGCTGATAATCAAATAATGATAGATAAGTTCAATGCTTATAGGCTTACAATCTATCTTATAAGAAGTTATCCTTCTTTGATTATTCAGAATAGAGATATTATCAAACAATTAACCAAAAACAGTAACTTTGTTCAAGCGAGAGAAATAATGTTTAATCACATGGATGTTTCAGTATTAGTTTTTGCAAATCTTTTGCTATTAGAGTGTCTAGGGAAAAACAAGTTTATTGATATCGTTGAAGTGGTTACATCTTTTAGTGAGCCAGGTTCTATCATTGGTGGATGTAGATTAATAAGAGATTTTTTGCAAAACTTCGAAAATAATCCGATAAGAGGAACTATAGAAACATTCTTTTTCCAGTGTTTGCTTTTGTGGCAGAATTCCGAAAACCTTGATGTAAGGTGGCATAATATTCGTTTTCAACTTAAACTCTATCAATCAAAGAAGTACCGAAAATCAATAGGAGATAGCCTTTACTTGACAATGAAGAACGATAATTCCATCATCAAAAGTCAATTATTGCATGAACTGAAATTAATTGATCAATATCATTCTTCATTGGGGGAGGATATTCGAGAATTTGCAAAAAATCATAGCAAATGAAATCAAGGAAGATAGTGTTAGAAAAACTTAGAAACCACTTTATTTCAACTATCATTTATCAGGTTCTATACTACTAGTATAAAGCAGAAAAATTGAAATTATTTTCTTTAGATTTTTTATAGTTCTGTTAATTGTGTATTGTTATCTAATGATTTAAATATTTATCTTTCTAAAAATGATAAAATTATGATTAGAAGCGACTAATGGAGGTTAGCATGAAAATTGAAATAAATTTGGACAATCTAAATTCAATTCCGGAAGAATTAAGCGAAATAGCTCAGTTAGAAAAAGTTGGTAACCAAATTTATAATCATGTCCGAAATGTATCTAATAGTAGCATATTAATTTCTGGATATAGGGGTGTAGGAAAAACCAGTCTAATTCAGATGATAGAAAATAAAATAAATAAAGAGGCTAAAAAAGAAAATGGAGATAAGATAACATTCGTATACCAAAATATAGATAAATATGATGACTACTCAATTTTATTAAGAAAACTAATTAGAGGGGTATGCTTATCAATTATGGATAACAAGAACCTTGTAAAAAAAAATGACGAATTATTCTTGGAAGTTGAATCTTTATACGAGCATACTTTTTTTGATGTAAATAGATTTGAAATGTTAAGTAATGAGAGAACAACTGAAAAAAATCTCAATACTTCTATAAATTTCAAGACTATAATTATGCGCTTGGCTCCACTATTACTTTTTATCGGATCATTTACCATATTAAAAGCTGAAAACATTTCGGCAATAGTTAGTTTTTTAATAAAAGTAGCGAGCTTGATTTGGGTCGTCTTTAGTGAAATAAATTGGAAATTTATGATATCGAAAAAAGCGATAGAGAGCTCTAAGCTAGAAAAGACTTCTCTGTATGATGATGAGATTGCTGAGTATCAACTGATTAGGATTTTGGATAAGTTGGAGAAAAAAAACATTAAGGTAATTCTAGTTTTTGATGAAATTGACAAAATTGATGATCCTAAAAAAATGAGAAAAGTACTATCAGATTTAAAACATATACTGCTACTTGATAATTCTAATTCAATTGTCATTGCTGGACAAAAGGTATACTATCAGCTGTTGGACTCAAATATTGAGGACGATGGATTATTAAGCAGTGTCTTTACAGCGAATTATCATATTCCTATGCTTGATAAAGAAATTTTAAGAAAAATCGTGAAAGGATATTTTATACTTGAAGAGCAAAACTTAGAGAAATATGAATCTTACATTGATTCGATAATTTTAAATTCTAATCAAGTATTGCGTAAAACTAAAAATTTAATTGTTAACAATATAACTTGGGAAAATGAGAAACCTTATATAATCATTGATGAAGATACCATCTTTTTATACGATTTGGATTCACAAATACTAGAATTGCTATACGAAATTGATTATCAACATCTTTTGTCCGATGATGATCAAAGTTTGACTGATTTATATAGAAATTATTTGTTTTTATGGATAAAAAAAATGAAACGATTTGGTGACACGTCCTTTATTAAACAAGATATCTTTGATTCTGAAAATATAGTTTTTGTAGAGTATCCTTCAAATAGTTTAGTTAGATTTGAATTTCTCATAACGGTTCTTTTAGAAAAAATGCTGAAGAAAAAGATGATTATATTTTCTGAAAATGATGATTTTGATGATGATAAGGTAAATAACATTAAGTATGCTTGGAATAAAGAACAATTAAAAAATGATTCAATCAGTACTTCCGAAACAAAGATGTATACTGACTTTTTTTACGCATTCACAGAGCTTGATGAATTACTTGGTGAAATGTCTAGAGACGTAGAATTCGATGTAGTTGAAAATTTTGATTTAGAATATTTGAACAATTATGAAAAAATTCAAGATTATCGAAATAGAATAGTACACGGTGAGATTTTGAGTGAAGAAAATAAAAACGAAATGCATAAATTTCAAAATAGCATTAGTAGAACAAAAGGATTTCTGTATGAGCACTATACATTTACTGTATTCAAATTATTTGCAGAAGAGAAAAATTTCAAAATTATAAAAAATCCTACAGTAATTAATCCTGATATTCATGCGGATATACAAATATTCAACGAATCACTTGATATAATAGTTGAGGTTAAGTCATACAAAATATTATCGGTAAATGATCAAGTTCTAAAGAACATGTTTAACTATTTGTACTTATCTGACGAATATAGCATGAAAAAAAGAGAAAGCATAGTGGTATTAGTTGTTTATATCCTGGAACAAAATAAGAAAGAAGGTACTGTAATTGAAGAGAGATTCAATAATATATATCCGGAATATAAAGGAAGATTTTTTGTTATAGTGATGCCATTCTTTCAAAAGGAGTTGCTATTAAATAGGTTTGGGAATATTTTAAATATGATTGAGTAATTTGGATACACTGGCGAGTATTTTTTGACCATATTTTTGACCTTCTCGAACAAGTTTTATTGACAACTATCAAGGTTTAATTTTTTGTCTGAAAGCTGATTTAAAGCGATTGGTGTTAAGTTAGATACAATTAGATTTTCAGGAAACACTCAATATGGTCTCAAAGAGGTAAACAGAATTTAAAATAATTACTCAAATATAGATTGATAAACTAGTAAATAAATTGTATTCAACTACCATCTACCATGGTTCAAATTGGTTCAAGAACTATCAGTAAAAGTCCAATTTCTTCTATTTACATCCACTTCAAAAGCTGTTAAACTTTGCTGTAAGTGAATTTGACAACATAGATGTGCGCATATAGTACTTAATTTCGTTCTCAAAACGTTAATATTATTGCCATATCAATTCTTAAAGACACTCTCCGGTTTTGGAAAGTGTCTTTTTATTCACTAAAAATTGTTTATAAACCGCCAATCAATTAACTTCGTAATTTCTCTGTTCTCCTAAGTTCACTAAGCTGTTGCTCCATCATCTTAGATAATTCCTGAAAATCGGTATAGAATGCTTCAAACAGTTTTGAATAAGCATAGTATTTTTTGATTACTTTCCTTTTATTTAACGGTCTTTCCAGTTCTCCAAAATAGTCACTTAGTAAATTTAAAGGCTCATTCCATGAACTCAATCGCTCCATTAAATCATATAAAGCGTAAATATCTTGATGAACGATTGTTTTTATAGGATGATTTTTCTTTGTGAGCAAACTCTCTTTTTTACTAATATCCATTAATCTAACCTCTTTTCTTTTTTTGCTTATATAAGCAAAGGTTTTTCATTCATTATATAATATCATGCCTATATAAGCAATGATTGGAGATGATTATTTTGAAAGAAAAACAGTTAGAGATCAAGATTCATAATTTATTGGATCAACACAACATATCTTTAAGTGAACTCTCTCGATTATCTGATATTGAAGTAGCCAGACTAAGTGAATTGGCAAATGGTAAAAGACAACGTATCCAAATCAATCACTTAATTAGGATTGCAGAAGCGCTTGATATAGAAGATATCGGTGAAATTATTCAGTTAAAAAATGTTGAATAGCCTGTTGAAATTTTTAGTGTACAGTAAAATTTAATTTATACTGAAGTTTTCTCCGCCAAATGATGTAAAATGGCGGTGAAAAAATTCAATTATGCAGTATTACAAAAATTGACACTTAGTCACAATCTATTAAATATGTTGACAAAAATTCATGAATATAAAGGGAATCAAGAACTATTTATTAAAACAAAACCAGAGATTTTAAATAAGTTGCTGGATCTTGTTTTGATTCAAAGTACGGAAGCTTCTAATAGAATCGAAGAAATTGCTACAACAGATGGGTGTTTGAAGCAAATTACTACAGAAAAAGTTCAGCCACGAAATCGTGATGAGGAGGAAATAGCTGGTTATAGGAATGTGCTAAAACTGATTCATGTTAGTTTTGAATAACCAGGGTAGTTACTCTTCATATTCAAAAATTCACTAGTATTTAAAACTTATTGTATTTTTATATGACTATTTTGATGTGGCGGTAGAATAGTTCCTTAAACTAAAATAGAGCAAGAAGATAATCAGTTTTTTCTGACGTTCTTCTGCTCTTTTCTTTTTATGTTTGTCTAATTAAAACAAATAGCCGAAAAAGACACCATTCAAAAAGGAAAAACTTAGGTAGAAAAGAAAAAGTGTGGTAATTGCTAAAGGTAAGCCTTTTAGAAAATTCGGAATATCTGCGATGGACATTCGATCTAGCGCACCACTGTATGCAATACAAAAAACAAAATACATCCCACCATACACGAGTAATTTTAAAAAGAAATCAGCAAAATCTAAGTTAAGATTTACTGGGAAAATTGTCAAACTCAATAAGAAAACGACACTCAACATCATTTTTTCTAAATCTGAGGTAAGTAATTTTTTTCTCAGTGGTATGACTATTGTTAACCCACTAAAGAGTATTCCCAGCAGACCAGCGAGTACGTTAGGAATAATAGTCTCAGTTTCTGACAATGAGATAGTTTGATTGAGCCAAAAAAAACTGATGCCAGCTAATAGAAATGCTAAGTAGTTTAAAAAACTACTATAAAATACACGAGCAATGGGGCTAGCTCCTTTGGCAGGGATGGTGGTTTTTTGATACTTTTCTGCAGCATAGCAAGTTAATAAAATACAGAGAAAAAAGACTAAACGACTAGCAAGAGTCATGGAGATTCCTCCTTTTATCTATTTAATTTAATGTTTAAAAACTTATTGCCAGGCTCGCCAAGAACACGATTTCTTAAAAGATAATCAATTAGTGGTGTCATACAGTTCATGATCAAGATGCTGTAACTAACGCCTTCGTTAGTCAAACCGTAGAAACGAAAAATCATGACTAACGCACCCGTGGCGGCCGCGAATAGATATTCACCTGCTCTGGTTGATGGTGTGGAGGAATAATCGGTTGCCATAAAAACTGCTGCAAACAAGGCACCACCACCAATCAGATGACCGATTACCACAGAGTAATTGGCTGTAAAAGGGCCATTTCCTCCAAAAATAAATGCAATAATGGCAATGGTCGATAGCATAATCATAGGAATTCGTAAATGGATAATTTTTTTCCAAAGTAAAATTGCCGCTCCAATCAAAATCAATAGACTACTTGTTTCGCCTAGTCGACCACCGATATTGCCAATGAACGTATCGACTAGCTGTTGATTTGTTAATACATCTCCATCTTTTAAAATTGCTAAAGGTGTTGCAGAGGTCACAACGTCTGGTGAAATTCGAGCAAAAGGGGGATTAGGCCAACTAATTTTAAACATCTCGTTGAAAAAAAGTGCGACTAAAAAAGCGCGGCCTCCTAATGCTGGATTGATAAAATTAAAACCAATTCCGCCAAAAAATTCTTTCACAATAATCACCGCAAAAGCTGAACCAATCACAGGAAAGTACCAAGGAGCTGAAGGTGGTAAATTCATTGTTAACAACATGGCTGTGACGATAACACTTAAATCCCACGTTTGTTTTTTCTTTCGGAGCTTAAACCATAAAATTTCACAAATTTGAGCGGTTACAATGGCTAATAGAAACAGTACCCATACGCGAAAACCAAAATAATAAGCGGCACCTATCGCACTAGGTAATAGGGCAATGATTACCCATAACATTATCTTTCGAGTCGTTTGATCTCCACGAATATGAGGAGAAGCTTCGACAATGATTTCGTTCAATTGCGCAAATTCTTGCGCGCTTTTACTAGGAATATACGTGTAGTCATCTCGTTGGGGTTTATCAGGCACTTTGTTCCGCCTCCTTTATTAATTTTTTGATTTCGTTGGAGGCTGCTGAAATATTACGAGCCAAATCGCGACGAGCTGGGCAAACATAGGAACAAGCGCCGCAGTTGATACAAGCATCCGCCTTTAAATCTTGACAGCGCTTAATATTTTCTTGACGATAAAATAAATCAATGTTTTGTGGCTCTAAACGCATGGGACACACTTCTGAACAGATATTACAACGTATGCAGGGACTTTCTTCAAAATGCGGATTACTTTTTTTCCCAATGACAATTAATCCGTTACTGGATTTTGTTAGTGGTACATCTAATGAATCCAATGCTCTTCCCATCATTGGACCGCCCATCAAGATTTTTTCTGGTAAGCCATCAAAGCCACCACAAAAATCAATTAAGTCTCCTGAGAGTGTGCCAATTGGGAAAATAACTGTTTGCTGTTTGTGGATATCGCCAGATACTGTACAGTATCGCCGGATTAAGGGTTGTTGCTTTTCAACCGCATCAGCAACAGCAGCCGAAGTTGAGACATTCATTAAATAAGCGCCAGATTCAACAGGTAAGCCACCATTGATTGTGACTTCGATATCCAATAAACTTTCTAAGAGTTGTTTTTCTCCACCTTGAGGATAATTAGTTGGAACGGTGATAATATCAACATCGGCAAATTCTTGCGCTGCCTTTTCCATCGCTGCTACAGATCTCGGTTTATCTGATTCAATTGCAATTAATATTTCTTGAGCGTTAAAAACTTTTTGAGCGATTTTGGCGCCTGTGATTACCTTATGTGCTTCTTTTTCCATCAACAAGGCATCTGCTTCTAAAAATAGTTCGCATTCTGCCCCATTTAAAACAATACTTTTGACTGTTATGTCATCATCAACGGTCAATTTTACATGAGTGGGAAAAGTTGCACCCCCCATACCGACAATACCCGCTTGAGAAATTCGCTCGATCAATTGCTTTTTAGTCAATGTTTGATAATCTTCTTTTTTGTTAAATGAAACCGGTACAGCATGCTTATCTCTTTGAATTACAACAGTTGAGACTTTATTGCCTGAAGCATCCGGCCAATCAACGATTTTTTTGACTGTGCCTGTTATGCTTGCATGGATGTTTGCGCCGACAAAACCGCCAGCTTTCCCAATCAAATCCCCTTCTGTTACTAAATCTCCTTCCGCCACGACGGCTTCACTTGGTGCGCCAATTTGTTGCTGCAACGGAATATACACTCGATCAGGGTGAAAATAAATGTTCTTTTCTTGGTTAACACCCCAACGTTCTTTTAAAGTGTTAGTGGAAGGGCTGAAAATGATTCCACCAGTAAACTTTCCAGATGCTGTTCGATTCATCGTTCTCCTCCTTAATAATGATTTTAAAATCATAGACAAAAAGACTTGTTAATTTTATGATAGCATAGGTGAGATTTACGACAAAATAATAGCTATAGTTCTCAATAAATTTTAGTAGATGAAGGACAAAAAATTATACAAGAAAGAAGCAACCTATAGAAAAAAGGAATGAGTGAAATAATACAGAGAATTTATTTTGCTAGTCTATATTAAAACGACACATTTAGAGCGGAAATCATTAAAAAATTTTGGGTGTATTCGTTTAATTTTTAAAATCAGATGCATTCAGTTTAATTTTCACTATTATGCTTTACATAGTAGTTATTCTAAGTTATAGTTGTCTTGTAAAGCAAGATAGTGATTGAGGTGTGAACATGTCGAATAAAATTGATTCTCAGATGCTCAAAGGAGTCTTGACTGGAAGTATGTTGATTTTGTTATCGTCTGAACAGTTATATGGCTACGGATTAAGTGAACGGCTAGCTAGTGTTGGGTTCACAGATATTTCTAATGGGACGATCTATCCGTTATTGTTATCGTTGGAAAAGAAAAAATTGATTAAAGGAACGATGCGTACGTCTGAGAGTGGGCCAAAAAGAAAATATTATGCTATAACTGAAGCGGGAATTGAGGAAAAAGAACGCTTTTTAGCACAGTGGCAGCATTTGAAAAGTAGTATGGATTGTCTTATTGAGGGGGCTGATTAGGATGGGGAAAGTAAGTATCGAAGAAGTTAATGCAACGTTACAGAAGGAATTAACGGTTGAAAATGAAAAATATTACGGGGATCTTTTGACGTATGTTCGAGTAAAATCAATCATTAGAGATAACAAAAAAGCGGAAGAATTACTTTTAGATATTTTACAAGATATTTTAGAAGCGCAGAAAGAAGGGATTTCGGCTGAAGACTATTTTGGTAAAAATCCTAAAAAAATTGCTGATGAGATCATTCGTAATTTACCGATTAATTTATGGGATACGATTAAACTAGCATTAACTGGGATAGGTGTCTATTTATTGTTTGCTTTTATCCCTGCTATTTTTTCGCCAGATAAAGGGCTGGATATTGGGAAATATTTGATTGCGGGAGTTTACTTTGTTATTTTAGCTATTTTTTTGCTGTGGTTGATGGGAGTCAACCTTTATAAATATAATTCCAAAAAGAAAGCACAAAAAATCTTTTTTTATAGTAATTGTGTGATTGGATTTATTGGTGGACTGTTGATTATGTTGTTTGTTTCTACACCACTCATTCTAAAAATTGGGAATAGGGTCGGGATAGTTTTGATTTTACTTGCGGCATTAGTTTTAGCGGGTTTATTTTTTAAGGAAAAGGATAAACAGCCTTGGATGAATTTTATTCCTATGACGCTATTTTTTGGAATTTGGGGAATTATTGTTAGACTTCCTTCGTTTACAGATATATTGAAGACTCAAAATGGACAGTTGATATTTGCTGTCAGTTTAGTGACTGTAGTGGTTATTCAATATCTTTTGATGTTTCTGATGAGAAAGAAAAAATAGGATGAAAGAGTAAAGAACTACATACAATTGTAGGTTTGAAATTATCGGTTATTGCAAAAAATTAACTAAATTCTGATTTAAACACTTTTTCTTGCCTAAATAATTATAATTATAGTTGCTTTTATATTAATTTTATATGAGAATTAAACTAGTAGAAATTATTTATTTTTAGTAATAAATTTTGTTAGGTAAGTGTTAATTGAAAAAGTGAAAAAAGGAGTGAGGAAATGGCTGATCGAGTGATTAGTACAGCAAATTTAAATGTAATTGAAGGGAGTTTAGCAACGTTAAATAATAGAATTAATACTGTAAGCTCGCAAATAGATGCAGTAAATTCTCAAGTAGGAGCAGTTGATCAAAATTTAAAAACAGTATATCAAGAGCTAGAAGGGCTAGCAAGAGAGTTTCATGATTATGTAAATCAAGCGAATATGCAGCATAATGTCTCTTTAGCTGAAACTAGATTAGTAAAAATTAGACAAGAATTAGAAACAAAGTATGGACATTATGCAGAAGTACGGAGAACGACTTTAGGTGTTTTACAAGCAGATGATTTAGAAGTTGTGCGTAAAGAAACAATTAAATCAATGAGTGAAGAATTGATGCTGAATTCACCGAATTATTGGTTAGCACCTTGTATCGTTGCTATTTCTGCGTGGATTAATGATGAAAAAGAACTTGCTGAGCGTGCAGTAAAAGAAGCTATTCGTCGCGATGATGAGAAAACATCGTTGCTATTTTCATTAGTGAATCGGAGAGCTGGTAAAAAACAAGCAAGTTTAAAATGGGTTTCCAGATATTTAGCAAATCAAAGTGAAGAAGAACTTGATCGCAAAACGATTATCATAATAGATGCGTTTACTAGTGGATTACTGGGAGTCGATTCTGAAGGAATTGTCTCTAGAAAACTAACAGAATGGTTAGACAAAATTTCTGAAAAACCTGGTTTTAGTGAACAACAAATCGATCAATGGTCGCAAGCAATTAATCTTTATCGTCCAGCGAATCCCGAGGTAGATTATCCGTACTTGGAAAAATATAGTTCAACTTATCCACAAATTGTGGATGTATTAAAAGGAGCGCTATTGCACGAACAGTTGCTGTCCTATTTTGTAAATATTTTCAAACAACCAAATTCAACTTTAAATTTAAAAGAACAGTTGGATGATATTTTGTTTAATTTGGTATCTAGTTTTGATGAAGAAGAAGTTCCTTTGCGAAAAAATGAGATGCTTAATGAATTGATTATTAGAAATGATGGAGATAAAACTGCAGCGAATAATGAAATGAAGATTGAAGAAACAGCGTTAGAACAAAAGAAAGATTATTCCCAATTATTAACAGATGCTGCGTTGAAACCTGAAAAATCAGCAGCTAGTTTTTCAACTCAAAAGTATGCGATTTCTGTTTCGAAAAATTGGATTTTAGATGCGTATAATGATGTTGTAGCTAAAAATAGAGCTAAAATACCACATAAAATTCAGTTAGAAGTAAATGGATTCGTTGCGACAACGGTAACTGGGGTAGATGAAGAAGAACTGCTGAATCAATATGATGAGTACATGGAGGAACAAAAACAAGAACGCTTGAAACAGTTAGTTCCAACAAAAGTAGGATTTTTTGTAGGTGGTGCAATTGGTTTGATTGGATTATTTATGCTCTTTGGAATGCCATTTTTAGGTTTGATTGCTTTAATTGCTGGTGGCTTTATTGCTTATACTACCAATAATAAAAATAAACAAATTGAATATTCAAAAGCTCAAATATCGCAAGAAATTGAAGATAATAAAAATAAAGGAAAACAAATTATTCGTGCATTTGTTGCTGAAACAGTCGATTTTAGAAATGATTTTGAAAAGTTAGATTCTAAAAGTAAACAAGTGATTTCTTTCTTAAATCAACTTTCACCAGAACATTATATTAGATCTTTAGCCGGTGAAAATCGTCGAGTAAAAGTAGGAGGTAATTAGTGATGAAATGTCCGAGTTGTGAAGTCGAAGTAAGCAAAGAGGCTGTTTTTTGTGCTAATTGTGGTTCGGAGCTGTTATTCCCAGAGCAAGAAGTGGTTGAAGGCGCGGATTTGAAGTCTTTAGATACAATCATTCAAAAAGCTGAAACTGTTGAGAACAGTTCAAATCAAATAATCGATTTAAAATCAATTCATGAGGAAGTTGAAAAAGAAGAGACTTTTACTTTTGAATTTAATAATGAGATTATTGAAGAAGAAGAGGTAGCTAATCCTTTGGCTCTAGGATTACCTGATTGGGATATTGTACCACCTGAAATGATTGTTAGAAAGAGAAATAGCTTATGATGAATACGCCTAAAACGTATAGCGAATGGATTTCCCTAATCGAAGAATTTAGAAACGGTAGCGGAGAAAAAGTACAACAAACAGTAGAAGTGATGAAAAATGGGTCACTTGAGTGGCAGTCAGGCGTAGCTGAGCGCTTTATGAAACATTTAAATGAAGCAATTGATGAAAGGTTACAGCAAGCGACGCAACAATTTCAGAGAAATTTTTCTCGTTCCAATGGTAGTGAAAGAGAAATTTTACAATCATTACTTACATTAAGAAAAGAATTGCAATTCCTACAAACAGCAGTCGATTTGCCAGTACTTCCCGAAGATGTTAGGCAACAACTGATAGGTATTATGAAAGAACAACGACAGCAGCTCCAACAATCGTTAGAAGAAACTGCAAAATCTGATCGAACAGGTAAGTTGGGAAGCCTTGTACGAAATAACCGAGTAGATGAAAAGTGAGGATGAAAGATGGCGACTGTAAATGAAGTGAAAGACTTAATGAGAAGGTATTCAATTGCTAGAATTCCTTTCATTACCATAAATACGGTTGAGCGAACAAGAGCTTTAGAATTTTTAAGTGAAGTAGCTCAAGATTTAACTTTGAATTATTATGTTCATACTTTATCAAAAGGAGTATATGACTTAACTACTAATCAAGTGTTAAGTGAAGATAAATCCTTTTATAGTGCGATTGATTTTATGAGTGATCAAATGAAGAAAAAAGAAAACATTACGATGGTTTTGACAGAAGTTCCTGATTTATCAGCAGATAATGGAGAATCTAAGCAAATATTAGACTTAGTAACTCTTGCAAATGAAACAGGTGGTCAGATTATTATTTTTACGAATAATTCAGTCTGGAACCAACTTCAGCGTCAAGGAATGTTGATAAAGGTTGATTCTCCAGATGAAAGTGAAATGTATGTGATTGTAAAAAATTATATTGATGACTATCGTAATGAAATTACAATTGAATGGGATAATTCTGATATTCTAGAGGTAGCCTCTTTATTGGCGGGTGTTACTAGAATAGAGGCTGAAAATATTATCGCGTCTTTAATTGCTAATCGAGAAATTAAAAAATCAGATATCGATGAGGTTCGTTTTTCAAAAGATCGCCTATTTTCAGATATTTCTGGATTAGAAAAAATTGATGTGGATGAAAATGTAAAAAATGTTGGTGGACTATCTGGGCTACAAAAATGGTTAAGAGTAAAAAAAGAATTATTGACACCTGAAAAAAGAGCTGAAATGCGTCAGCGCGGATTGCAATCACCTCGAGGAATTCTGTTAGTTGGTGTCCCTGGTTGTGGGAAATCATTATCTGCAAAATCTATTGCAGCTAATTGGAAGTTACCACTTTATCGATTAGATTTCGCTACTGTTCAAGGAAGTTATGTTGGGCAATCTGAACAGCAGTTAAAAGATGCGTTAATGACAGCCGAGCATGTTTCTCCGTGTGTTTTGTGGATTGATGAAATTGAAAAAGGATTAGCTGGAGCTGCTGGAGGAAATGATGGTGGTGTTTCAACACGGATGGTTGGTCAATTTTTATTTTGGCTTCAGGAAAGTAAGAAGCAAGTTTTTGTGGTTGCTACCGCAAATGATGTAAGCAAATTACCGTCTGAATTATTGCGTCGAGGTCGTTTTGATGAGTTGTTTTTTGTAGATTTGCCTACAGCGGATGAAAGAAAAGATATTCTGAATATCTACATGTCAAAATATTTAAATATTAAGTTTGAAGGCGAATTTGCTGAAAAAATTGTTGAAATATCAGACGGTTTTACAGGAGCTGATTTGGAATCGGCAGTTAGAGAAATAGCATACAATACAATTGCGTCAGATGCGTTTGAACTGAACTCAAATGTTATTATAGAGACTTTTCAAAATGTAGTCCCTCTTTCTCAGACATCACCAGAGAAAATTGAAGCAATTAGAGAATGGGGAAAAACAAGAGCGGTACCTGCTTCAGGACATCCAATAGGTAGTGAAGTTTTAGGACAAGAAAAATCAGTTTCTAAAACTAGAAAAGTTTTAGTTTAGGAGGAATAATATGCCTAAAATAAATTTTAATATTGGTCAAAAACAAGAGAGTAAGCAGCAGAATTTTTTTCAATCAGAAAAACAACAACAAACAACGAATCCAATTCTTTTAGAACGAACATTACGAAAAAAGCGTTCTACAGAATATTTAAATCTTATTGGGGAATTAGATGTTCAAGGAGTGACGGATAACAAACAGAAAATGGATCAAATAATTGATATTGTGCATCAAGAATTTCCTGAAATAGAATTAGGTGGAATGCTGTTGGGTTTTATTTCCAAATGTTATTTAGGAGAACCTTATGAAGTTCATACGATCTCTTATAATTTACAAATCATCAATCACTATAAATCGGGAGAACCATTGCCTGATGGGATGGAGAAGGCTCGTTCTTTAGCAGCGTTTGGGAACTATCGGTTTATTGAAGTATACACTGATTGTTGTCGAGCAGTAGCTGATGATGGTTCAGTATCAGTAATTAAAGATTAATAAAATGAAGAGCTATGAATAATTCAAATAAGTGCAATTTACTAAAAAACTTCCAAAAATTTTAGTGAATTGCGCCTTTTTAATTGGAGAGTGTCTGAAAACAATTGAGAAATTCGAATTTTATGGAAACTCAGCTAGAAATTGAGAAAAAATGTAGTGATTTAATAATGCATCTTACCTACTAGGTTCTCGAAGTCACAACCTCGAAATTTTATGCTTGTGAGTTCCAGCTGAATTACGAAAATATTAACCGCTATCGTTTTGAGACAATCTCTATCTAGTATGTTTTGAGAAATTATTAGCAAGAATAATCTGTTTATAAAAAACATTTAGCTAAAGTAACTATTGAAATTTTTACTCTTCCTGGATCCTCGGAATCGCTCCAACCACTTCTTCTAAAGTAGTCAGTTCGTCAATTAAATAAAATCCCGATTTAACAGGCTGACTAAGTAATTTATCAGCCAGAAACGCTGTCACTTCTCCTGTCATCGTCGCTTCTTCATCGCCATAAATAATTACTCGATTTTGGTCATCAGAAGAGCCATTTGAAATTTTTACCACAAATTTTTCACTTCCGACCATCCCTTTTTGCATAAAGCGTGTAAGAAATTCGAGGACTTGTTTGTTTTTTAATAGTGAGGTAAGTCCGATTTTTTTCATCACTGCTAAACTATTTGTGATCCAATTGATATCAAAGCCTAAAAAAGTGGTATATGTTCGGCTAGGATCTGCTAATGCTAATAAATGTTGATCAGCAAAATCAAAGTTATACGTACTTTTATGCCCAAATTTTGTCCCAAACTCATCTTTTTTCTTTTGCGTAAACGTAGCGATCGGATTTTTCCAACGTGGATGCCGATATGTTTGATTCAATTGAGAAAATGTCCATTCGACTGCAGCTTTTCCGTGTTGATCGCCCATTCCTAATAAGATATCAATATCGATCATTGTTGTTTGTGACACTTTTTTGAGATAGTTTGCGACGGCTAAATTAGTTATCCCAGGAGCTAATCCGATTCCGACTAATGTACGAGATTGGGTCGGGGCAGGTAATCGATACACTTTTTTTAGAAAAGTACTATTTGCTGTAATATCTAAATAATCGATCCCTAATTGCTGGCATTGCTCAATAAATAGTGTGTTTTCTTGATCTAAACAAACAATCACCATTTGTAGATCAGACAGTAGAGCTGGATCGATGGGTTTTGTTAAATCAATGACTCGTGTTTCAGCAGAAATTGGTAAAGAATCGGTAAATGACGCCATTTTTTCTTTATTTCTTCCCATGATCACGAGATTATTTTTACCTTGTTTGATTAGTTGTTGAACGATGATTTGACCGACTTGACCATGACCACCGATAATTGCGATTTTTTTCATAAGTTTCTCCTTGCTACGATGCTAAACATCGATTATTAGTATTAATGAATTATAAAATAGCGAGTAAACTGTTGATTAGAACATAAGCACTCAAAGTGAGTAGAAAATAAGCAAAATAGCGAGTAACTTTTTTATCTGGTAATTTTGACATCAGCTCGACTCCCTTTTTGGTCATCGGAATGGATACGATCGCGAGGATCAGCATTGTCGGTAAATGAATATATCCAAGTGAATAAGCGGGAAGTTCAGGCTGTTTTAATCCGCTAATGATAAAACCGATTGAGGCAAAAATCGTTAAGAAAACGCCACAAAAGGAAGCTGTTCCAATCGCTTTTTTTACATTCATGCCAGTAGATTTTAAGTAAGTAACAATCAATCCAGCTCCTGAAATGCTCCCTAAAGTTGAAATAACACCGATAGCGAACGCTGAAAAAACGTCTTTCCAATTACTTGGTGTTTTTTTTATTTCAGTAGTTTGGATAGTTCTTTTTAGTAACATTTTCAGCGCTAAGTAGATTAGAAATAGTGAAAAGGCAATTTTTAAGAAATTAGGATTTAGTGACGTTACTATTTGACTCGTTAGGATAACTGCAAGTAATAAGATAGGTAAAAAAAGCCGAATTCGATTAAATAAAATATTATGGTGTTTGTATTGATTATAGGCGGAGGCGCTGGTGCTAATAATCATCGTAGCAAAAGCTGTACCCATTGCCATAAACATGATTTGTGAAGGTGGAACGCCAATTAAGGGAAAAAGTGAAACTAGCGCAGGGACGATGATCCCACCTCCACCTAGACCAAACATTCCTGAAACTAACCCGACAAACGCACCAAGTATCAAGATACTTGCTATATAAACCAACATATTGATTGCCTCATTTCTATTTATAGTTATTAAAGATACTTTATATCTCTAATTAGCTTAAAAAAACCATTTGTTCGTTATTTTCTATTGCTGAAACGAACCAAAAGCGGCTTTTTTCTGTTGAACAGCTTCGTCCAAGTATTGATTTTTTAAAAATTGTTCCATGATTTCTTCAGCTTGAAACATTGTATTTTTGACCACACATTTTGGATTATCGTGAACGTAACATTCAAAAATCGATTGTTTACCTTCGATTGCTTGAATGATGTCAAAAAAAGAAATGGTTTTCCAATCATCTCGGATAGAATAACCGCCATGAGCACCAGAAATCGCTTTGACCAATCCTTCTTTGGCTAGTTTCGTTAAAATTTTAGACAAATAAGTTGGTGAGAGATTTTGTGTTTCTGCTAATTCGATCACACTGATCGGTGGTTCGGCGTTTCTTTCTCCTAATAAAACCATTGTGTGTAACGCATAATCTGTTGCTTTTGAGTATTTCATAGAAAAAACTCCTTTTTAATTCCAGACTCTATTTGTCTATGATAGTGATTATTAAGAAAATTGTCAAGAATATAAATTGCAAGTTGAAACTTGAAATAAGATTTACTCCAGTGATGTTCATGAATCATCACTGCATTTCTGATCTTCAAAAAAACTCGTAGTTTCTAATAAACTTAATTTCGGTGGTATTCTTACAAGTGTGTGGACATAATCAGACACTGCTTACCCTCCATCTCGTTTGTGTCAAGTTTTTTTGAGGCTAAAGCTTTTTCCTCCACATGCAGTAAGCGTATTTTTTTGTTCGATTCTCTTTAAAGACTGAAATTATCTACAGTCTTTAACTAAAAAAGAAGAAGGAGAGACATAAAAATCACTTACTGAGAGTTTTCACGATTCAATTTTTGGTACATTCCTGGCGTTATACCTTCGATTTGTTTAAAAACACGAATGAAGGAATTGACATTAGTAAATCCCACTTTTTTAGCACAATCTTGTATTTTTATATCTTTATATTTGATCATCATGCGTTTAGCTTTTTCGATCCTCAATCCATTGATATAGTTTTTAAACGGAACGTTCAAACGTTCTTTTATGATCTTGCTTATATAAGATTCTGTTAAATGAAATTTCTCAGCAATATCACCTAAAGAGATATCTTCTGTATAATGAGCATTTATATATAGGATGATCTCATCACTAGTAGATGTTTTGCTAACATCTTGTTTTTCGATCATATAATATAATTCATCAAATGATTGTTCGAGATTTGATGGATTTAACTGGTTCTCAGCTGATGGTTTCAATTCTTTGAACAATTTTTGATGGTTCTCGTAGAATTCCTTAGAAGAAATGTGTAGTTCAATTAAAATGCGATCAATCGTCAAATTTAAAGCGCTTAAAAGTTGGTTTATGTCATAGAAATTTCCAGAAGAATCCATATTGATAGATAAAATAAACTGAAAAATCTTTTTAGCGTTTTTGTGATCTTTGATTTTTACGAAATGAATTAGTTGACGTTCTGACTCAATAGGATAATCGATCTTTTTCTGAATCTGTGTATTATCTATTTTCTGATCATCACTCGTTACTTGATTAAGTAACGGTAAAGCCCACGAAGCATCCTTTTGAAGGATTTGAACAAAATCATCTTCATTTTTAAAAGGTTTAGATAAAATATAATAGACTTTTAAAGTAAATGTTTCTTCTACTGTATGTTTGATTCGATCAACAAGTGATAAAATTTCTTTTTGATTCTGATTATAGCAAATAAGCATAAACTTTTTTGAATCAAAAGCTAAAAAATCAACGTTTTGATCGGTAAATATTGTTTTTAAGAATTTTTTTCTAGCTTGCGTTATTTCATTATTAGAAAGATTTAATTCCAAAGTATCCCAACCAATAATAGACAAGAAAATCAAACTTCCACCCTGATGAATGTCTTGAATATCAAATAGTGATAAACGCTCTTTTATTTGATCCAGTGAATATTGTTGATTGATGATTTTTTTCATAAGATGATCTTTTAAAGTCTCGACAGATTCCTCATTGAAATTACTTATTTTAGATGGATTTTCAACAAGTACATTCATTGCTTCTTGAATAGAAAAATAGTTAGGTTCTTCTTGTTCTTTTACTTTAGCTATGATCAATCGGTAAGGCTTTAGAATTCGGGCGTTAATAATGGTGATCATAAGAGCAAACAATACAAAAATCAGTAGTAAAGGAATCAGGAATGATGAAATCAAAGGAATCGGTATATCATTTGAATATTGTTTTGTTAGAGAGTATGAAACAAACGGTAGGATGCTTGATTTTTTTTCTAATAATATATTACTTTTACTTGGAGATTGGATGATTTTTGTATAATTGAAATCATCGATCGAGCTCAATCGCTTGTTGGATTGATTATCCGTTATAACGATATTCTTGAGTAATTTATCGGAAATTTCTTCTTTTTTCCAGTATGCTACAAAATAAACTAATTGCTCATTTATTTTTTCTTGAGTGATCAATACTACGTCTTTATTATCTGTTTCAAAAAGCATATTGGAAAAATCAGAATTGATTCCTTGAGAAGCGTTTTTAGTTTGTGGCGATTGAACTTTTAAAAAATTCAAGAAGTCCAAATAAGTAAAATATCCATCTGAACTAATCACATAATTACTTTTAGGATTGATGATCCCAACTGAATATTGTGAATTATTCATAAATTGACTAGTTTTATGAAGATAATCATATGCCTCTGAAAAAATAGAAAAATCGGCTTCTTTCAAATCGATAAAATTTATGATATTTTGATCAGAAGCCAAAGCTCTAAAACTATTTAAAGCCGAGCGTAGTTGTTGATCGATTTGATTACTAATAGTATCCAAAAAAATATGTGCTTTAGCATTTTGTTCTATTTTTCTTTGAACTATTTCTCCTCTAATAACGACAACCATTAAAAATAATGTATATACAGCTATAATAATAAAAAAAGAAAAGAAAAGTTTTTTATAATTTTTAGTTTTCAATAAAGCTCATCCTTCTGAATTGGTAGCGTTTTCTAAATTATACTGTATGCCTATTGCTTGGTCAACACGAGATCGATCTATGCTGAAGACACGCGGTTTATCAGGGTCGACCATTGAATTTTCGCTTATTGATTCAAAAATTACAGTCTAGTGATCCTATCATCATTTTATGTACTGATCTACAAAATAGTGATTAAAAGGCATATTATGTAGATGAAATAGAAATATCTAGATATCATACTGGGAAATTAAACGATATTATAAAAGCGGTTACAAAAACAAAAAGAATGGGGGATACAAAATGTTTAAAAAGAAGTTGAGTATTTTATTTTCTATTTGTATAGGAACGTTTGTGTTGGGAGCTTGTAGTAGTAATGGAGCTAAAGATAATAGTGATGGAAAAACGGAAGTGAAGATCACGTGGCGCAACACTGGTGAGAATGATAAATTGAATAAATATTTAAAAGAAACCTTTGTTGAAGAATTCGAAAAGGAAAATAAAGATATAAAAATCGTTTTATCTCCGATCACAGCGAGTGAAGGCGACTACTTCTCAAAAGTAGCCTTGTCGATGCAATCTGAAAGTACAGCACCAGATGTTGTTGCAGAAGATTCTTTCATGTTGAATTCAGATGCTAACGCAGGGTATTTGACACCATTGGATGATTATATCGCTAAGTGGGATGAATGGTCAGATTATACAGAAAATTTGAAATCTGGAGTAACAGCACAAGATGGAAAAATATATGCTATTCCTGGAACGTCAGATTCACGAGGGATTTGGTACAACAAAAAAGTATTTAAAGATGCGGGATTACCAGAAGACTGGCAACCAAAAAATTGGGATGAAATTATCGATGCTGCTGAGAAAGTAAAACAATCAAATAGCGAAATTATTCCATTTGGTATGGGAGTTGCAAAGGCAAATGGTGAATCGGTATCGATGCAAACGTTTGAAATGCTTTTATATGGAACAAATGATACATTGTTTGATCAAGAAACAAGAAAATGGAATGTGAATTCTAAAGGGATAGATGATTCCTTAGCGTTTATTGATGAAGTTTTCAATAAAAAGAAATTAGGACCACCGCTATCCATTGCAATCAATAGTAATTATGGCTCTGTGATGTTTCAAGATAAGTTTCCTAATGACCAAGCAGCAATGGTTTTAGATGGTTTTTGGAGTTCGGGAAATTGGAACGAAACTGGAGCTGTTCCAATTGAAAATGTTACAGAACGTTTCGGTTTTGCTGCGATGCCAAAACAAGCTGGTGATGGTTTTACTACGATGTCAGGTGGATGGACCTGGGCGATTCCTGAGAAAGCAAAAGATAAGGAAGCTTCTTGGAAAGTCCTAAAAGCACTAGGTCAAAAAGAACAGCAAGCAGCACGAGCAATTGCAGAAGGGAATTTGACTGTGCGTGATGATTCAGCTCAAATAGAAGAATACAAAGAACAACCTTTCATTGAAGAAGCGACTAGTTATTTAAAAGATGCACACTTTAGACCAGCGGATGACAAATATCCAAATGTCTCTGTAGAGATCCAAACAATGGTAGAATCTGTTGCGACTGGAAGTAAGACCCCTGAGGAAGCAGCTAAAGAATATGAAAAAAATGTTACAAGAATTGTTGGAGAAGAAAATATAAAGAAATAAATAATGTGGAAATATAGATCGATTTACTTTCTAAATGTTTATAATTCGAACAAACGGTGAAACAACAGCAGTACTGTTTTTAAGATAGTATTGATCTTTAAGTAGATTAAGTGCTTGAAATAAAAATGTATGAGTACTAAAGAATATGTTGATTATGAGAGATGCTTTTTGACATTTTAAAGTTCTGATCATACTCAAAAAAATTCATTGCTCAGTAACTCTATGCTTGATTTCTAAATGTTTTAACATTACTGCTATTGTTTCGTTTGAAAGGTGGATAGTTATGGAAAATTTAACCGAACAAAAGAAGGATAAAATCAATTTTTCAAAAGAAAAAAAAGCAGCATTCTTTTTATTCCCTTCTTGGATATTGTTATTGATTTTTTTTGTAGGACCTGTTATTTTGACCTTTGTTTTTTCGTTTACCAATTTATCGTTAACTGGTGCAGATGCTAGTCAACTGAAATTTATCGGTTTTGAAAACTTCACGCGAATGTTTGGTGATCCAGATTTTCGTGTCAGTGTTTGGAAAACAATTGTTTTTGTTGTGTTCTCAGCAGTTATCGGGCAATGTTTTTTAGGGTTCATGATTGCTTTTATGATGAAAGAAAAAAACGCTACATTTAGAAGGATCGTTGGTTTGATCATCATTGCGTCGTGGGTCACACCGGAAGTAGTTGTTTCCTTTTGCTGGGTAGCTTTTTTAGGGGACCAAGGAACGGCTAATTGGTTACTATCGCTTTTTAGTATCAAACCTGTAGCATGGCTATTTTTATTCCCGATGACGAGTGTTGTTATTGCAAATATTTGGCGTGGAACAGCCTTTTCCATGATGATTTTTCAATCGGCATTAGATGATATTCCTAAAGAAGTGGAAGAAGCGGCCGTTATGGATGGTGCAAGCAGATGGCAAGTTATCCGAAAAATTACGATACCTATGGTGAAAGGAACTATTTCAACGAATTTAATGTTAGTGACTTTACAAACATTAGGCGTTTTCACACTGATCTATACGATGACTGGCGGAGGTCCGGGAAATCAAACATCAACATTACCAGTGTTTATGTATAAACAAGCATTTGTTAGTTATCAATTAGGGTATGGAACAGCTATCTCATTAGTCTTATTAGTTTTAGGTGCCGTTGCTAGTCTAATTTATATGAAAACATTAAAAGTGAAAGTATAGGTGATGATAATGATCAATAAAGGCCATAAAATCGAAACAACCATGCATTATATCATTCTCTCTTTACTTGCATTTCTTTTTCTATTACCACTTTTATGGATGATTTTTGCATCAGTAGATCCAGGCGCAATACAAACTTTAAAATTTCCAGAAAAACTCACAATGGATAATTTTTTCTCTATTGTAACAGATCCTACCATAGTACGTTCTTTTTGGGTAGGTTTACTAATTTCAGGCTGCCAATCTTTGTTAGTCGTAGGTGTTTGTATTTTAGCAGCCTATCCTCTATCCCGTTATCAATTACGTTATAAAAAGAGTTTCTTGATGACGATTTTATTTATGACGTCATTACCGATGACAGCTGTGATCGTTCCTGTTTATCAAATGTTTATTTTTCTTAAGTTTCAAAATTCATTGATCGCGCTGACCTTCTTTTTGACAGCGTCATCATTACCATATGGTATTTGGATGATGAAGAATTTTATGGATTCAGTGCCAATAGATTTAGAAGAGTCCGCTTGGGTAGATGGAGCTTCCACTTGGCAAGGAGTGAGAAAAGTGTTAGCTCCGTTGATGGTCCCGGGTATTTTTACAGTAGGCATCTTTACATTTACTGGTAGTTGGGGGAATTTTTTTGTTCCGTATATATTGATTCAATCACCAGAAAAAATGCCAGCTTCAGTAACTATTTTTCAATTTTTTGGAAATTTTGGAATGGTAAATTATGGAAGACTGGCAGCTTTTTCTGTTCTTTATACGATTCCAGTTGTCGTACTTTATGCATTGTCACAAACGTATATGTCAAAAGGATTTAGTATGGGAGGAGCAACAAAAGGATGACAGATAACTATTTAAAAGAAAAGAAGTTAGCGAAAAGAATAGTAGAATTAGATGAGTATAGATATACTCCACTCGTTGAAATGAATGATTGGCGAATGGAAGAAGATGTGTCTAAAGAAGAAGTCTATCCACCAGAAAAATGGTCAAATATGTTGAGGATCGGAGAGACTTGGCGAGGAAGAGATCGTTATCTTTGGATCAATCATGAAATAGAGTTACCGGTGAAAGAAAATCTTTGGTTCAAATTTGATTTTGGTCGTACAGGTGGTGGGTACAATTCAGGTTTTGAGTCACTATTGTTTCTTGACGGTAAACCGTATCAAGGGGTAGATTCAAACCATACTGAAGTATTTATTGATCCAAGTTATTATGGAAAACATGTTAGTGTAAGTTTGAAACTATGGTCTGGTTTAGAGGGTGGTGGTCAAGAAGTCATTCAAGTTCATCAACTTAAATGTGCGCAATTGACAACACAAAATATCATGGCTGATCAACTGTTTTATATGTCAAATATGATGAGTAAGACGATTTCAGAATTATCTGATAATGATCCAACTAAATATCTATTATTAAATCAATTAGATGCAGCGTTTAGAGTGATAGATTGGTCTTATCCAGGTAGTGACCAATTTTATGATACGATAGAACTTGCGAATGAAAAACTAAACAATACGTTAGAAGGTAACAAAAAAGAGTCGGAATTGAGTGTTACGGCTGTTGGACACACGCATATAGATGTAGCGTGGCTTTGGCGTTTAAAACATACGGCAGAAAAAACGGCAAGAAGTTTTTCAACTGTTTTAAGGTTGATGGAACAATACCCAGATTATTATTTTTTACAAACGCAGCCTCAGCTTTATAAATATATTAAAAATCTTTATCCTGAGATGTATGTGAAAATAAAAGAGAGAATAGCAGAGGGACGTTGGGAAGTCGATGGAGCTATGTGGCTTGAAGCGGATTGTAATATTCCATCTGGAGAATCGCTGACACGTCAAATTTTACATGGGAAAAAATTTGTTAAGGATGAATTTGGAAAACAAATGAATTATTTGTGGCTCCCTGATGTATTTGGTTATTCTTGGGCGTTGCCGCAGATTCTTAAAAAATCGGGGATCCACACATTTATGACCACTAAAATTAGTTGGAATCAGTATAATCGTATGCCGCACGATACTTTTTATTGGAAAGGAATCGACGGAACTGCTATTCTTACTCATTTTGTTACAACACCTCCTTTGGGAGATACACAAGGTTGGGAAAGTAAGTGGTTTTATACTTATAATGGTGAACTAGAACCTTCAACAGTTTTGGGTAGTTACCAAGCCTATCAAGATAAAGCATTGAATAATGAATTGCTGATTTCATATGGTTACGGTGATGGTGGTGGTGGCGTCAATAGAGAAATGCTAGAAAATAGAAGAGCCATGGATAAAATCCCAGGATTGCCAACAATAAAAACTGGTAAGGCTAAAGACTACTTTGAGCGGTTACATCAAACGATAGAACATGCGACTGCTCCAGTTTCTGAATGGGATGGAGAATTGTATTTAGAGTATCATCGGGGAACGTATACTTCACAAGCTTTTGTAAAAAAAATAAATAGAAAAATCGAGTTGAAGTTAAGGGAAACAGAGATCTTGTTCAGTTTATTTGAAATGGCTGGTGAAAAAAAGTATCCAAAAGAAAAAATCTACGATACTTGGGAAATCTTGTTAAGAAATCAGTTTCATGATATTATACCAGGCTCATCAATCAAGGAAGTTTATAAAGACCATAAAAAAGAAGCTAAGACGATGCTCCAGTCCATAGAATTTCTTAACGAGGAACTAAAAGGAAATCAGAAAGATATTTACACAGTTTATAATACAAATGGATTCAGTAGAACAAGCTTAGTGGATATAGAAGAGACACGCGAGGGTGTATTCAAAAATTTAGTTGGTGAAATCGTCCCGTCTGTTCAACTTGCTGATCGTCATGCAGTATTGATAGATACTATTCCACCATTCCAAGAAATTTCTTTAATATTTGAAGAAGGAACCTTGAATGGAAACATTCACCAAGTTGAAAGTAATCACGTCAATCGTATTGAAACGCCATTTTATGTGATCGAATGGGAAGCAAGTGGAGAAATAACTAAGTTATATGACAAAGAAAATCAAAGAAATGTTTTACTTGGTTCAGGTAATGTTTTTCAGTTGTTTGAAGATAAACCGTTAGACTATGACGCGTGGGATATTGATGTTTTCTATTCCGAGAAAGAGAAGCAATTGAGCGCTACGCGTAGCTACATCAATGAAAAAAATGACTTGTTCACGAGTATTATGTTCGAATATGATTTTGGGCGCTCCAAAATCATTCAAGAGATGATCGTTTATCAATTTTCTAGGCGTATTGATTTTAAAACAAACGTTCATTGGGAAGAAAGACAACAACTTTTAAAAGTTAAATTCGATGTAGATGTCCGGTCGAATGAAGCAACCTATGATATCCAATATGGAAATGTAAAAAGAGCTACGCACAATAATACAAGTTGGGATTTTGCTCAATTTGAAACAGTAGGTCATCAGTGGGCTGATTTATCAGAGGCCTTTTATGGAGTTAGTTTACTAAATGATTCAAAATATGGCTATGATATAAAAGGAAATAGTATGAGATTAACCTTATTGAAAGGCGCTATCTATCCAGATCCTACTGCTGATATAGGTGAGCATGAGTTTACGTACAGTCTACTTCCACACAGTGGGAATTTTATAGTAGGAAAAACAGTAGAAGAGGCCTGGGAAATAAATTCACCATTGAGCTTTATTCAAAAAAGTGATAGTGTCCTTCCTAAATTAGATATTTCTATAGAAGGAATTTTAATGATTGACGCAATAAAAAAGGCAGAATCTTCTGATGGCTGGATACTGAGATTTCATGACCATACAGGTGGTAGGAGAACTGTTAAGATATCGATGAAAGGAATGAAGTGGCAAGAAACTAATTTAATGGAGGAACCAATTTCTGAACCATATTTCGAAGAATTTGAAATCGAACTTGACCCATATGAAATCAAAACATTTAAATTAGTAAGTAAAGATTGATTTTGGATGAAACTGATCAATCAGAGAACAGTGAATCAGTTAGCAAAGTTTGAATCGACCTTCACTTCCTAAAATAGCTCGATCTATTAGTTATATTTTTAGAATATAAGGAATAAAACTGGGATAAAAGTGATTTACCATTGTCCAAGGGTTTTATTGACAGAAAAAAATAAAGTAGCAATGAAAAACCGATCACCTAGCTTTAATATTCTTAAAACTAAATATTTAGTAGGTAAATCGTTGGTTTGATTTTGAAGTTATTGAAGCTATTTAATCACTTTTATTGATCATCTTAAAAAAAATCTCACAAAAGTTCTTGACATTCAGCAAAAAGTCCGTTAATATTAACAACAATAACAAAGCTTTGAGAAAGAGGAGTAACAACACTGACACTTTTCAGAGAGCTGATGGTGGTGAGAATCAGTAAGGGATTTGTTGTGAATGGACTTTCGAGCAAAATGTTGAAAGATAAAGTAGGCATTTTCGGGAACTCCCGTTATAGAGTAAGGTCATTGTTAGATGACTGATAAGAGGAAAGAGTTTCTTTCAAACTTGAGGTGGCACCGTGAATAGTTCGCCCTCAAACCATACGTTTTTGTGTGGTTTGGGGGCTTTTTTGTATTCTAATTTGGAAATACAATAAAAAAATGGTGTGATGGTTAGAAAAAATTCTTTTCATAGAGGTGGTACCGTGGATAATTCTATTCGCCCTCAAAAAACAGATACTTGTTTTTTGAGGGCTTTTTGTTTTGGATCGAGAAGAAAAACTTAGCTAGTGTATAAAAAAGGAGCGATAATCATGCAAATCATTAAAAAAATTCAAGCGGACTATTTAACCGCGATTTCAGCCTTTTTACGAATTAAAGGTAAAAATAAATGTTTATTAGAAAGTATTCCTCGTGATAAAAGTAAAGGTCGTTATTCCATCATGGCTTGGGATGCAGCGGCTGAAATTATTTATCAAGGAAATCAGTTAACGGTAAACGGTATGACTGAAAGCGTTGAAGACCCGTTAAAAGCAATTGAACGTTATGTGTTAAAAACAGAGGAACATTCAGAAGAATTACCGTTTCAAGGTGGGGCAATCGGTTATGTTGGTTATGATGTGATTGCTAGTTATGAAGCGTTAGGAGAGATTCCTTTCGATGAATTGGGGATCCCGGATAGTCAGTTTTACTTATTTGATTCTTATCTGATTTTTGATCATGTAGGTGAAACAATTAGTTTAGTGGAAGCAAACACTTATGCACCAAGAACAAGAGAGCAATTAGAAGCTGCGATTCAGCAAAAAATCGTTGAATTACAACAACCGAGTCCAGAAGAGCAAAAAAAGATTCAGCTTGAAAAACTAAATTATACGAGTAATTTCTCTAAAGAAAGCTATGAAGCAGCAGTCATAAAAGCGAAAGACTATATTCAAAAAGGGGATATGTTCCAAATGGTTCCCTCGCAACGTTTGACCGCTGATTTTACAGGTGATCCGTTTGATTATTATCGTCGTTTGCGCGTGACGAATCCTTCGACCTATTTATATTTTCTTGATTTTGGCGAAACGAAAGTGATCGGCTCTTCACCGGAAAGCTTAGTTAGTGTGAAAGATCAGGTGGTGACGACAAACCCGATCGCTGGTACAAGAAAACGTGGACAAACGGTTGAAGAAGATGCAGCGTTGGAATTAGAACTAAGTCAAGATGAAAAAGAACGTGCAGAACATTTGATGTTGATCGATCTTGGCCGAAATGATGTCGGGAAAGTAAGTGTCAACGGTTCAGTTGAAGTACCAGTTTATATGACGATCGAAAAGTACCGTTTTGTTATGCATATCGTATCGGTGGTCACCGGAAAATTGAAATCTGGCTGTACAGCGATGGATGCATTGAAAGCAACATTACCAGCAGGAACTGTTAGTGGTGCACCGAAAATTCGAGCAATGCAACGTATTTATGAAATAGAAACTGTGAAGCGTAATATTTATGCTGGCGCTGTGGGGTATCTATCTAAAGATGATCAAGCAGATTTTGCGATTGCCATTCGAACGATGGTGCTTCATAAAAATAAAGCGTATGTACAAGCTGGCGCGGGAATTGTTTATGATTCTGATCCTGAAAAAGAATATGAGGAAACATTACACAAAGCCAAAGCCCTATTGGAGGTAGCAGAATGATTTTACTGATCGATAATTATGATTCATTTACGCATAATTTAGCACAATCGATTTCGGATGAACAGGAGATGTTGATTCTTCGAAATGATGATCCACAAATAATAGCAGAGGCTGAAAAAGCAGCAGCGATTATTATTTCTCCAGGACCGGGAACGCCAGCGGAGACAGGTTTTACCAAAAAAATTATTCAACGTTTTTACAAAGAAAAGCCGATTTTGGGTATTTGTTTAGGCCATCAAACGATTGGCGAATTATTTGGGGGAACAGTAACTTCAGCAAGTGAAATCCGTCATGGAAAGGCCTCAATGATTCAGCAAAAAAATAGTCGTTTATTTGAAGATTTACCGTTAGAATTCCCAGTGATGCGGTATCACTCGTTAGTCGTCGACAAAACAACGATTCCAGATGATTTTAATATTACAGCTACTGCATTGGATGATGGCGAAGTGATGGCGATCGAGCATCAAGAATATCCACTTTTTGGGATTCAATTTCATCCAGAATCGATCGGCACGCCAGATGGTTTAGCCATGATGCAGAAATTTATTCAAGTAATGGAGGAAAAAGCATATGAACACTCTTTTTAATAAAGTCTTTACACAACAACAATTGACTCGAGGAGAAGTACACCAATTAGCAGAACAAATTTTTGAAGGTCAATTAACCGATAGTCAAATTGCAGGAATTTTAATTGCTTTAAAATTAAAAGGTGAGACAGCAGAGGAAATGACTGGACTTGCTGAAGTTATTCAACAAAAAGCCACGAAGATTAGTTCTAGAAAAGAAAATATCATGGATAATTGTGGGACAGGTGGTGACCAGTCAGGGAGTTTCAACATTAGCACAACGGCAGCCTTTGTTTTAGCAGCTGGGGGTGTGACGGTAGCCAAACATGGAAATCGTAGTATTTCTAGTAAATCGGGTAGTGCCGATATTTTCGAACATTTAGGTGTTGATATTGCGTTATCACCTGAAAAACTTAGTTATTTGTTAGATGAAGTTGGTTTAGCTTTCTTATATGCGCCACATATGCATCCGAATATGAAATATGTGATGAAAGTACGGAAGGAATTAGCGACTCCGACGATTTTAAATTTAATCGGTCCATTAACAAATCCTGTACAACTAGATTCACAGTTAATGGGTACTTATCGTCGCGATTTGTTGGAAGAAACCGCTAAAACACTTGGCGATCTTGGGCGTAAACGTGCGATTGTAGTTAACGGAGAAGGCGGTTTAGATGAAGCATCATTAGCTGGGACGACGCATTATGCTTTGCTAGAAAATGGTCAAGTAACCATGCATACAATTGATCCAGAAGAGTTAGGGTTTAAACGAATTCCCTTAGCTGCGATTCGTGGTGGAGAAGCCAAACAAAATACAGAAATTTTACTTTCGATTTTAAAAAATCAAGCGAGTCCATACTTAGATACAGTCGTTTTAAATGCGGGATTAGGTTTTTATAGCAATGGTAAAGCGACAACGATTCAAGAAGGAATCTTGCAAGCGAAAGATTGTTTAGCTAGTGGCGCTGCTTTTTCTAAGTTACAACAATTAATTCAAGCACAAAAGGAGGTTGCCTGATGGATTTTTTAGAAACGATTTTACTCGAAAAACGAAAAGAAGTTGCACAAATGCCTTTAGAAACGGTACAACCTTTAAGAGAAACGACTTCTTTTTATGATCGTGTCAAAGCGAATCCAACTAAAATGCAAATCATTGGTGAGGTTAAACGAGCATCTCCTTCGAAAGGAGCCATCAATTTAGACGTTGATGTGATTCAGCAAGCGAAAAGCTATGAAGCAGCGGACGTACAAGCGATTTCTGTTTTGACTGATCCAGTTTTCTTTAAGGGAACGATTGAAGATTTACGTCAAGTGACAGAACAAGTAAGCGTTCCTGTGTTGTGTAAAGATTTCATTATTGATGAAAAACAGTTGATTCGTGCTAGAAATGCAGGAGCAACGATTGTTTTACTGATTGTTGCGGCGTTATCATTGGAAGAGTTGACTGATTTGTATAAAAAAGCTGAAGCATTAGGATTAGAAATTTTGGTAGAGGTACATGATGCAGAAGAATTAGCGATTGCTGAACAACTTTCGGCAAAATTGATCGGCGTCAATAATCGCAATTTAAAAACATTTGAAGTAACCATTGCGGTCAGTCAAGCATTAGGTGAAAAACAAACGACAGAGGCTGTGTATATTAGTGAATCGGGCTTTTCTACGGCGGAACAAGTTGCTCAAGTGACTGAAAATTATCAAGCTGTTTTAGTTGGTGAAGGCTTGATGCGAGAAAAGACACCGCAAGAAAAGGTCAAAGAGTTACAGGTGGCAAGATGAAAGTCAAAATTTGTGGATTAAAAAACAAACTAGCAGTCGATCATGCGGTGGCGAATGGCGCTGATTTTTTAGGATTTGTTTTTGCCGCTAGTAAGCGCGAAGTTGACCCTAAAACAGTAAGAGAAATAACAGTAGATGTACCAAATTCAGTAAAAAAAGTCGGCGTATTTGTTTCTCCAACGCTCGACGAAGTAGAAGCGATCATTGAAGCTGCGGGCTTAGATTTGGTTCAAGTCCATGGGGAGCAATTAAAAGAAAAAGCTTCTGTTCCTATGATCTCAGCTTTACCAGTAGATGGAACAGACTACGTGTTGACTCTTCAAGATGCAACGCCAGATTATTTATTGTTTGATGCACCGCCACAAGAATTTATTGGTGGAAATGGAGTCGTTTTTGATTGGGATCGCTTAGATTTATCAGCATTGAACGAACAAAAAATTATTATTGCAGGAGGATTGACTCCTGAAAATGTACAAGCAGCGGTAAAGCATTTTAGGCCGTATGCACTAGATGTATCAAGTGGTGTTGAAACCAACGGAGAAAAAGATTTAACTAAAATCACAAATTTTATTCGAAATGCCAAGGAGGAAATTTAATGTATAAACAACCAAATGAAGGGTTTTATGGAAATTATGGTGGTCAATTTGTCCCTGAAACATTAATGTATGCAGTCAAAGAATTAGAAGAAGTGTATGAAGCATCAAAAACAGACGAAGAATTTCAAAAGGAATTGAATTATTACTTAAAACAGTATGTCGGTCGGGAAAACCCCCTTTATTTTGCGGAGCGTCTAACGAATCATGTGGGCGGCGCAAAAATTTATTTAAAACGGGAAGATTTAAATCATACTGGTGCTCATAAAATCAATAATACGATCGGTCAAATTTTATTGGCTAAAAAAATGGGTAAAAAGAAAATTGTTGCTGAAACAGGAGCCGGTCAACATGGGGTAGCAACAGCAACCGTTGCGGCATTGTTTGATATGGAATGTACGATTTTTATGGGTGAAATCGATGTGAAGCGCCAAGCGTTAAATGTTTTCCGTATGGAATTGTTGGGTGCGAAAGTAGAGAGTGTGACTTCGGGGAGTAAAACCTTGAAGGATGCTGTCAATGAAGCGTTACGATTCTGGGTTGCAAATGTTGAAGATACTCATTATGTGATGGGTTCTGTTTTAGGACCGCATCCATTCCCAGAAATCGTGCGTGATTACCAAAGTATTATTGGGATCGAAGCAAGACGTCAATTTTTAGAAGTTGAAAACAAATTGCCAGATGCAGTCGTTGCATGTGTGGGTGGCGGAAGTAATGCGATGGGTATTTTCTATCCATTTATTAATGATGAAGAGGTTGCGTTGATTGGTGTAGAAGCAGCTGGTTTAGGGTTGGATACAGAAGAGCATTCGGCAACGATTGCTAAAGGAACGACAGGTGTTTTACATGGAGCAATGATGAAATTATTGCAAGATGAAGCGGGGCAGATTGATGAAGTTTACTCGATTTCCGCAGGTTTAGATTATCCAGGATTAGGGCCAGAACATTGTCACTTGGATGAAACCAGTCGAGCAACCTATGATTCAGTGACTGATCAAGAAGCGTTGGATGCATTCACGCTATTATGCCAAACAGAAGGAATCATTCCGGCGTTAGAAAGTGCACATGCGGTTAGTCATGCGGTAAAAGTAGCGAAAGAGTTGGGACCAGATAAACAGTTGATTATATGTCTTTCTGGTCGTGGAGATAAAGATGTACAACAAATTAAAGAATTGTTTGAAAAGGAGAAAGCGGAATGAAAACATTAACCAAACATTTAAACGAAATAAAAGAACAAGATCAAACGATTTTTGTTCCCTATATCATGGCTGGCGCACAAGGATTAGAAAATTTAGCGGAAGAAATTCAGTTACTTTCTAATGCGGGTGCAAGTGCAATCGAGTTGGGTATTCCTTTTTCTGATCCTGTAGCGGATGGTCCTGTAATTCAAGCAGCTGGCTTAAAAGCACTAGAAAATAAAGTGACCCTTCAAAAAATTCTAGCGGTATTAAAAACAGTAAAAACAGATACGCCGTTAGTAATCATGACCTATTTCAATCCTATTTTTGTTTACAGTTTGGAGCGATTTGTTAGCGAATTAGCAGAGACACCAGTCAAGGGATTGATTATTCCAGATTTGCCTTATGAACATCAAAATTTATTGATGCCACTACTAAAAGAGAGTGATATTGCATTGGTTCCATTGGTTGCGTTGACGACTCCAAGAGAGCGGATCAAAGAATTAGTAGATGCTGGAGATGGTTTTGTCTATGCGGTAGCTGTCAATGGCGTAACGGGAATCGATAATAACTACCAAGAAACGTTAGATGAACATTTAGCTTATATTCAAGGAATTAGTGATAAACCTGTCCTGGCAGGATTTGGCGTTTCTTCTGCCGAGCATGTGACTCGCTTTAGAAAAAGTTGTGCAGGGGTTGTGGTCGGAACGAAAATTGTGCAATTGCTTGGAGAGGGTAAACAGGCTGAAGTGACGGCATTTATTAAAAAAAGTATTGCTTAAGTCAAAAAACTTTTGTGGAGAGATTCGTTTCTTCATGAAAGTTTTTTTATTTGGGTACAATAATCTTGCTTACAGACCTGTCTTTCGGTAAAGTTAAATGAAAAGTGAGCGGGAAAATTAAAGCACATACTGAAAAAGTCAAAGGAGAATGAATTAGATGCAAATGTTTACTAAAAAAGATTTTGATGTTTTTGAAATAGCAGGTTTGGAACCGAGGATGAGTGAGGTTCGCTTAGTGATTCAGCCAAAGTTTCAATCGTTAGATGATTATTTTGCAGAAGAACTGGGAACAGAGTTAGATACAGAACTATTTGTGCATATTGCGCAACATCGACGTCGTACCGTTTATCCGCCAGAAAATACGTGGTCAGCGTTGAGTCAGAAAAAAAGAGGCTATAAAATGAATGCGCATTTCCAATTGGGCATTTGGCCAGATTACCTTTTTATGTGGTTATCATTGATTGATAATCCAAAAAATGAAAAAGAAATTGCACAGGCATTTTTGGATCAACCGTCGTTATTTCAAGCATTGAGTGATGATTTTTATGTCTCAATTGACCATACTCAACCTGAAGTAACGAAATTGAATGAAACAGATTTAGATAAAGTACTATGCCGTTTTAAAGAGGTCAAAAAAGGTGAATTTCAAATTGGTCGCATCATAAAAAAAGAAGATTCACTTTTAGAAAACCCAGAAAAAGCACGCGAATATATGTTAAATACATATCAGCAATTACTTCCACTTTATCGTTTAACAATGGAATTTCAGTAAACAAGTAGGTAGTAGATAAAGGTCAATCTATGGTTAGTTAACGACCGAATAGCTAGAGAGTACGCATCCTTGCGGCTAACTATTCGGTAAGGACTGATTATTGACTTTTAGCTACTATTTTTTCTAGAAAGTTTAAGTAGGAAAACGTTCCAAGGTCATTGTTTGCCCATTTTATTAAACGGGTAATAACGGAAATAAATGACTCCTGAAACTGTTTTCTTGTCAACAAAACCAAAATACCGACTATCGTCAGCTTTTTGTCTATTATCTCCTAAAACAAAATATTTATTTTTAGGAACTTTTGTTGTATGTGTAACGAGTAGACTTTCTAAAGAAAAATTGTCCGTCAATAAACTATCATCAGAAAGTTCTGCTTTTAAATCGGTCAAATAAGGCTCTTCAAAAGGAACGCCATTAATCAATAATTGATCATTTTGGTAGTGAATCGTATCGCCTGGCAACCCAATAATTCGTTTGACGACCCTGTTTCCATTTCTAGGGCTCGAGAAAGTAACGGTGTCGAAACGTTTGGGTTTTATGAAAGAATTTTGCCATAAGCGATCGTTTTCATGATATGTCGGCTCCATTGAAACTCCAGTAACAGTAATCGGTGTTAAAATAAAGCTCCTTAAAATAGCCACGATAACCACTAAACTTCCGTATTTAACTATGATGCGAAAAAAATTTTTTTTCTGTTCCATTGTTTGCCTCCTCTTTCTGTTGCGCGTACTCTGGGTTTAGTATAGCAAAGTCACGGTTAGAAGAAATGCACATTATAAAAAATAATTAGAGCATGTCAAAAAATGATAGAAAAATTCTAAATTCCAAAAAAATTGGTAGCAATCAAGCAAGTAAATGTGGTTTCTGTAATTTATAAAATAGTCTTCATATCGATGATTATAAATGAAAAAGTAAAAATTTTCGCTACTAAGGTTTTCGTATCTATTTTTATTCGTTGAGCAATATTTTTGTTGCGTTAGTTATCTTTTGTTATACTCAAGTTATCGAGTGATAAGTTAGGAGTGAAAATAATGTTTTTAGCATGGAATGAAATCAAACATTCAAAATTACGTTATGCGTTGATTATTAGTGTGATGTTCTTAATTTCGTATTTAGTCTTTTTCTTAACAGGTCTATCTTATGGATTGGCACAAGACAATCGAACAGCTGTTGATAAATGGGATGCTGATGGAATTGTCTTATCAGATGAATCAAATGCCAATATCAATATGTCGATGATTCCTTTAAAAACAAAGGAAAAGGTTGAAGCGAAGAAAACAGCTGTTTTGGGTCAAACGGCTGGTGTGATTCAAGCGGATAAAAAGGATTCTGAGAAAATAAATGTGAGTTTTTTTGGAATTAATAAAGACGAATTTTTAATGCCCAATATTGTAGAAGGGCGTGCATTTGAAGCAGAAGATGAAGCTGTAGTGGATAATAGTTTGAAAGAAGAAAATGATTTTCAACTGAACGATACTATTAAATTGTCTGGAACGGAAAAGAAATTAAAAATTGTTGGTTTTACTGAGAATGCGAAATTTAATGTAGCGCCTGTATTTTATATTTCTGTTGCTGATTTCCAACAAATTCGTTTTGAAACCGATGATGTGAATGAAAATTCTCGTATTAATGCGATTGTTTTTCGAGCACAGGATCATGAGTTGAAAAATGTTAAACTTACAGATAGTAGTCTAGAAAAATATGGTATCAAAACATTCATCAATGAATTACCTGGTTATAGCGCGCAAGTGCTGACCTTTGGCTTTATGATTGGCTTTTTAATTGTGATTGCGGCGATTGTGATTGGGATCTTCATTTACGTTTTAACGATGCAAAAAGCGAATATTTTTGGTGTGATGAAAGCGCAAGGGATATCCAATAAATATATTTCTTGGTCGGTGATTGTCCAAACTTTTATTTTAGCTTTTGTCGGCATCGCTGCTGGGCTTTTAGGGACAGTCGGCACGGCATTGGTTTTACCGACTGCGGTTCCTTTTCAAACTAATTGGGCATTCTATTCAGTAGTTGGCGTAGTGATGTTATTGATTGCCGTGTTAGGTGCATTGTTCTCAGTACGTACAGTTGTAAAAGTTGATCCATTAAAAACCATAGGATAAGGAGGGAATACGATGAGTGCAATTGAATTTCAAGAAGTCGATAAGAAATTTTTAGATGGTGATATGGAGATTGAAGCATTAAAACCAACAAATTTTTCAGTAGATAAAGGTGAATTTGTCGCGGTTATTGGACCTAGTGGTTCAGGGAAAAGTACCTTTTTGACAATCGCTGGTGGTCTCCAAACTCCTTCTGCAGGAGAAGTGGAAATAAACGGGAAAGCTTTCAGTAAAGAAAATGAGAAAAAACGATCAATCATTCGTTTTGCCGAAATTGGTTTTATTTTACAAGCCTCTAATTTAGTCCCTTTTTTGTCGGTTGAAAATCAACTTCGCTTAGTCGATAAAGTAAAAAAAGAAAAAGCGGATAAAGGTTATGCGGATGGGTTATTGGAACAGTTGGGAATTTCTAAATTAAAGAAGAAATATCCAAGTGAGATTTCTGGTGGGGAACGTCAACGTGTAGCGATTGCTCGAGCTTTGTATAATGATCCTTCGATTATATTAGCTGATGAACCGACGGCTAGTTTGGATTCTGATCGAGCATTTGAAGTTGTTAAAATATTAGCTAAAGAAACGAAAGAAAAAAATAAAGCAACGATTATGGTAACACATGATCAACGCTTGATTGATTTTTGTGATAAGGTTTATAAAATGCAAGATGGCGTATTGACGTTAGAAAAATAAAGGATTAACTAATTATTTCTATATTGAACGAGGAAAGAGTTGATTCTCTCAGACTCATAATTTCTGAGGCTGAATAAAAATTTTTATAAAGGGAGAATATTTTTAAAAGATTTTGAATGATTTTCCATTTTTAAGGATGGAGGTTGGGACAAAAGTGTTTAGCTCAGAGGACCGAATAGGTATTGTGCAACATCAGCTTATTTCATTCACTGTGTTTTACAACAATTTCGGTTTATTTTATAAGAAAGTGAGCTACTCACTTTCTTAGTTGGGATTGCCAATTGTATAACTGGCTGATTGTTTCCGAAGGTGCTGCTTTTGTACCACGCTCTATCCTTTTTTATGTTTAGATATTAAAAATAGAGTTTCTTCATATAACTAACCTGTAAAAACGGAACAATTTATTCAACGATAACTAATCATCAGATATGCTAAGAAATATAAATGAGACTACTTAGTCAATGCATTCAGAATATAAAATAATAAGTGAGTGGATTAGGTTGTGACTTAAAAAACTCCCTTAAACTTCATTGACAATTAGTTTAAGGGAGTTTAAGAGTATAAAAATAATAATAAATTTACTGTACTTTTTAATGATTATCATATATATGCATTCGAAAGATTCACCTATAAAATTAGTTGTTTTTCGCTTCTTCAATTTCTTGTGCACTAATCATTCTATTGATATGAACAGCTAAATAGGTTACTTCTTCTTTTGGAATTTTTTTTTCGTAAATCGATTCTATATGATCTTTTACCATGAAAGCGATTTCTGTTGCTTTAGGATATAAAATAGCTATTTGCTCAAATAATAAATCGTTTTTTTCGAATAACAAATTGTCTGAAAAAAATCGTTCAGCAAAAAACTTTAGGTGTGTGATAAATCTTTGATAATGTACGCTCTTATTATCAATATTTTTACCTACACTATAGCGAACAATATTTGTGGCAGCCGAAATTAATTTTGCGTAGTTCATTCCATCGCCTTTAGCCCCTTGCGCAGCTTGAGCATTAATAAGGTGAAAAGCAATATTTGCAGCCTCTTCTTCCGGTAAAACAATTCCTAGTTCTTTTTTAATCAATCTCAATGCAAAGTTTCCTAGTTCAAATTCAGCAGAGTAATAGTTTTTAATTTCCCAAAACACACGATTAGTAATCGTAATTCCACTTTTTTGTCGTTCTATTGCAAAATTTAAGTGATCACTTAGCATAAAGTATATGCTGGGATTTAAAGAATATTCTAACTTTTCTTCTGCGTGTTGTACAATTTCACGAGTAATTTCTAAGATTGAAGACGGAATCGATTCTAAGAGATTGACGTACTCTTTTATTTCTGAGTTAGCTAATGGAATAAATGTTTGGTTTACTGCTTCTTCAGCTACTATTTCACCATTTTTTTTACCATAGCCTATTCCTTTACCAAATAAAATATATTCACGAGCATTATCTTCTGCTAAAATAGCATTTGCATTTAACACCTTTTTAATAATCATAAGATTTACTCCTATTCTAAATCTTCCCCATTTGTTTCGATTACTTTTTTATACCAGAAAAAGGAATTCTTTTTTACTCTTTTAAGTGTACCATTGCCATAATCGTCTTGATCGACATAAATATAGCCATAACGTTTCGTCATTTGAGAGGTAGAGACACTAATTAAATCAATTGGTGCCCAACTAGTATACCCCATTAAATCTACTCCCATATCCACGGCCTGTTTCATTGCTTCAATATGCGATTTCAAGTAAGCGATACGATAGGTATCATTGATTACATTATTTTCATCTATTGTATCAGAAGCTCCCATCCCGTTTTCGACAATAATCAACGGTACTTTGTATCGGTCATACAATTCTAATAATGAAATTTCTAAACCGATTGGATCGATTTGCCAGCCCCATTCCGTTGAATTCAAATAGGGATTTTTAACACTCATAATCGTATTGCCAGCAGCTTTTTCTTTTGATGGATCAGCAGATTCTGTTCTTGACATATAATAGCTAAAAGCAAGATAGTCTGCTGTTCCTTCTTTTAAATTAGTTTCATCACTTTCAGCCATGATTATCTCAATGCCTTTATTTTTAAGGTACTGCTTGTAAAGAACAGGGTATTCCCCAAAAATTTGAATATCTGCATGCGAGTAATTATCAAGATTTCTTTCTAGAGAAAGTAATACATCTTCTGGGTTACATGTGTTAGGATAGGTTGTCAACTTCGTTAACATACAACCCATTTTACTACCAGGAATGATATCATGACAGAGCTTAGTTGCTTTGGCTGCAGCCACATATTGATGATGTAAAGATTGGTAAATAGCTTTTTCTAAACTGTATTCTTTACATTTATCTGGAACGATTCCTGCTGTAATGAATGGATGTCTGCCCACACTATCAATTTCATTGAAAGTCAACCAATACTTGACATATTCACCGAATGACTCAAAACATACTTTTGCATACTTTGTAAATAAATCAATCAAACGACGATCTACCCATCCATTATATTTCAAACTTAACTCTAGTGGCATTTCATAATGTGATAAGGTAACAATAGGTTCAATTTTGTGTTTTTTCAATTCTTCAAAAACAGCTTTATAAAAATTGAGCCCTTTTTCATTGGGTTGTTCTTCTTCACCAGTCGGAAAAATTCGTGTCCAAGCAATAGAGATTCGTAACGTTTTAAACCCCATCTCGGCAAATAATTGGATATCTTCTTTATAGTGGTGATAAAAGTCGATACCTCGTCTTTTAGGATAAAATTCAGATGACGTTGTATCAATTGCTTCTTTAATCATCTCAGAAGTAACCTTATTGTGTTCAGAATAATCACTCACATCAAGTGCTGGTTTAAACATAGCTACATCTGCGACAGACATTCCTTTTCCATCAATGTTCCAAGCTCCTTCAATTTGATTTGCGGCTACTGCGCCACCCCATAAGAAATCTTTTTTAAAACTCATTATACTTCTAACCCCAATCTTTCTATAGTTAATAAATCATCGGAAAGGTTTACCACAGAATCTTCTTTTATATCTAATTTTGCATTTTTAGGATTTGTGATAATAATCATCGTCGTTGGATCAAAACCTGCTGCTTTGATTTTTTCAATATCGAAATTTATCAAAAGATCTCCTTTAGAAACCTTTTGTTTTTCTTTTACTAATACTTCAAAACCTTCACCTTTCATATTCACTGTATCAATACCAATGTGAAAAAGAATCTCTATTCCATCGGTTGTTTTCATTCCTAAAGCGTGTTTCGTATTATAAACCATTTCGATGGTTCCATTGACTGGTGCATAGAGTTTTCCTGCTAATGGTTCTATAGCGATTCCATTTCCTAGCATTTTCTTTGAAAAAACATCATCTTTTACTTCTTCTAGAGGGATTAATTTACCTTCCAGAGGCGCACTAAATATAATGTTATTTTCGTTTACTTCTGTTGTCTTTTGTTCTGTCGTTTGAGGTTCTTTCCATAAAATGAATACCGCGATAAATGAAGCGATAAATGAAATAATCAAACCAATAACGGCAAACATAAGATTTTTCGGCAATGTCTCTGAAATAAACATCGACAGACTAGCAAGTCCTGGCCCCACAGCAACATAGGCTTCTACTCCCATGATCCCTAACGAGCCACCACCAACAAAACTACCAATCATAACGCCATACAATACTCGTTTATGCAAAATTGTGACGCCATAAATAGCTGGTTCCGTAATTCCAAATAATGCTGAAATTCCTGCAGAAATTGCTGTAGAGCGAAGACCTTTATCTTTTGTTCTGATAGTTACAGCAAAACATGCACCAGCTTCAGCAATATTATGTGCAAGAGAAGCAGCATTGTAAATAACTTCTTTTCCAGTTTGACCTAATGAAGTAATGACGTAAGGAATCATTGCTTTGTGCATTCCGGTAACAACTAAAAATGGTAGTACTGATGCAAGGATCGCAACGGCGATCCAGCCAAATTTTTCAAAAATAAATAGAATTACGGCCGCAAATCCTTGCCCAAAATTATAGCCTAGAGGTCCTAAGACCAATAAAGTGAACGGAACAACAATTACTAAACTCATCATCGGAACAAAGAATGTACGGATAACTTTTGGAGAAATTTTAGTAAAGAATTTTTCTAATTGCGAATAACATAACACACAAAGAATTGCTGGAAACACTTGATAAGCATAATTAATGCTTTGAACATTGATGGTAAATAATTGCGCACCATCTGCTACCATTGTAGATAAGTTAGGAGTCATTAGAGCAGCGACTGCAGATACAGAAACTAACTGATTAACACCTAATTTTTTTGCTGTTGTAATAGCTACTAAAATCGGTAAAAAATAAAGAGGTGCATCTCCAACAAAATTCAAAATCTGATAAGTCTGTGTTGTATTACTTAATATTCCTAGCATATTTGCTAGCATTAGAAATGATTTTAAAATCCCACCACCAGCGATTGCTGGAATCAATGGTTGGAAGATGCTAACTACAAAATCAAGTAAAACAGTGGTTATTTTCCTTTTTCCTTTTCCAGTTGTATTTGGTTGGCTAGGCACTGTATCAAGTAACAATTTCTTGATTTCATTGTAAATTTCCACAACATCATTCCCAATGATAATCTGCGTTTGCGCTGTTTGATTGACACCTAGAACTTCAGGGAATTTTTTCAATGTCTCCTTATCTACTTTGCTATCATCTATTAATGAAAATCTCAATCGTGTCGAACAATGTTCCAAATGGGAAACATTTTTGCTTCCGCCTACTGCATTTAAAATTTTCTTAGCCACTTCTTTTCTATCCATCTTAATCCTCCTAAAATTGGCATATTATTCAATTTGATCAAGATTAAATAAAAAACCGAACTGATTCAATGACTAAATAAATTTTAATCATTGAATCAATTCGGTTATGCCTGCTTTACCAGTTACATGCCTGATATTAATTTAAAAACAATATAACACTTATTAATGTAACCGTCAACATTTTTATTCGAACTTATCTTTTTTTGTGACAAGCTTTGTAAGAATTTTTTCGTGTTATTCTCTTAAAATAAGTAAAAATCAAAACGAGAAGCAAAACTCCAAGAGTTTTTGCTTCTCGTTTTTTATACGATTTAAGAAAATAAATCTTAAAGTTTTTGGTTGTAGTATTCAACGACTAATGATTCGTCAATTTCAGGATACAACTCATCACGTTCTGGTAAACGAGAGAAGCTTCCTTCTAATTTTTCAGCATCGAAACTTACGAATGCTGGACGACCAAGAGTTGATTCAACAGCGTCTTTAACTGTTACGATATTTTGAGATTTTTCACGGATAGAAATCACTTGACCAACTTCAACGTGGTAAGAAGGGATATCTACGCGTTTGCCATCTACAGTTACGTGACCGTGGTTTACTAATTGACGTGCTTGACGACGAGTAGTAGCAAGGCCTAAACGGTAAACAACATTATCTAAACGTTGTTCTAGTAAAATCATGAAGTTAACCCCATGTTTACCTTCTTTGATTTTGCTTGCCTTAACGAACAAGTTAACGAATTGACGTTCGTTCATGCCATACATATGACGTAATTTTTGTTTTTCAGTTAATTGCAAACCATATTCAGATTGTTTGCCACGGCTGTTTGGTCCGTGTTGTCCTGGTTTGTAAGGGCGACGTGCTAGTTCTTTACCAGTTCCTGATAGAGAGATACCTAGACGACGAGAGATTTTCCATGATGGTCCTGTATAACGAGACATTAAAAATTCCTCCAATAAAATAAGTTTTTTGGAGTAAAATAATCTTCTGAAAAATTCATAATTGTTCAGTTCATTCTTCAACCTTCACCTTTGCAGCCGCGGTTACGCAGTTGAACCTGAAAACAAAAGTTATCGAGGCAATGAACTGTTGACAAAGCTATTATTTTTCTGCTGCATTATTTTACACAAAGAATAGTATACCTTGAAATGATAGATAACTCAAGCTTTTTTTCCGTTTTCAGTTCATTTTTACCAACCACCAGAAGCACCACCACCGCCAGAAGAACCACCGCCAAATGAATCCCAAGAAGAATTTCCACTATCAGAATGATCGTTCGACCAATTGCTAGAATTATAGTTAGAAGTCAGATAAGCAGTGGTTAAAATGCTTCCATTACTTGAATAGAGAGTATCACCAACTAGAACACGTCCAAACCCTTTCTTTTCAGATAGTGGGTTTTTTAGCAATTTTCCTCTTGTAATAGCGCGCTGAATACTTGCCTTGGATAAAAATAAGCTTGCAGCGCTCAATACAATATAATAAAAATCAGTTGATTTGATTTGTTTCAAACGTATTTGTTCATCTGTATTTGTTGTTGATCGATTTAATAACTCGCAATAGTTCTCATAATGCTGCTTTAAGGATTTGCTTGCTCTAATGATGCCAATCATTAATAATGAAGTGGTTATTAAACTAATGGCCAATAGAATTCCTGTGGTCCAATAGAAAAAATTAGTGGAGCTTTTTTGTTTTTCGATTTGGGCAATTTTAGAATCAACTAATGCTGTTTTGGTATTCATTAGAGAAAATACTTGCTCGATTACGAGAGTCACTGCTGCATCAAAATTACTTGCTTTAAATTCATCAACCACTTGATCTGCATTGATGATATCATCAGCAGTACCGTCAGGAATCAATCCTTCTAAGCCGTAGCCAACTTCTAAACGGAATTTCCGGTCCTCTAAGGCGATTAAATATAGCACGCCATTGTTTTCTTGTTTATCGCCGATTCCTAGTTGATTAAATAGTTTATTTGCGTAGGATTCGATATCTGCATCTTTCGGTAATTTGTTGATAGTGATAACTGCTAATTGTGACCCGCTAGTGCTGGCAGCTAGCTGTTTATTAAAATCATAGATTTTTTGCTTAGTTTTCTTAGACAATAGATTCGCGTTATCTGAAACGAAGATGTTATTTTTATTGATTTTCAAACTACCTTCCGTTCCTTGAATAGAAACGTCATAATTATCTTCTTTTTGTGGATAATCCTTCAAATTGTCCATATTTTCTTGTAGCAGCGTTTCAAATGATTTCGACTCCAATTTAGTAGCACCGGACTCGATAGTTTTTTTCTCTTGGATTAGCTTTTGTAAGTGTACATCATAACCATTCATCTTACTTTTGTATGTTGAATCGATAAAAAAAAGTTTACTGAAAAAGATTCCACTTAGTAAAAAAATTAGAAGTAAACTAATAATCAATATTTGATTCCTAGTTTTTAAACCAGTATACTGTGATGTGATTCGTTTTGTTAGTTTGTTTAATTTTGTAGTTTTCATTTTTTTCCTCCTTATCTTTTAAACATCCCGTTGATTAAATGTTTAATAGCTTCCCCTATTTGCTATTAAAGGATTTTTTTAATTTATTTTAGCAAGTCATGATAAAAAAATCCTCCTTCTTTAGGTGTATTTTGCTCTTTTTTTCATTTTTTTATTATTGCGGTCATTTTTTACAGAATTAAATAGAATATCTATTGTGTGTAGGGCTTTTGAAACTTTTGTGATAAAATCTTTATGTATTGTGTCGTAGATACTAAGAACGTTTTATAATTAGAAAAAACAAAGGGGAGATAATTTGTGGCTAGTTTAGCTGAAGATAGAGTCAAAAATCTTAATGTAGAGAAAACCTATTTTTTTACAATAGTGATTTTTGGTCTATTATCGATTTTTTTGACCTTCCCCCTAGCTAATGGGGATGAAGGTTATCATTTAAGTAAGGTTTACAATATGTTTTCTAGTTCACAGCCACTATCTATGGAAAAAGATACGGTTAGAGGATTAGAACTACAAGCCGTCGGTATTGCAGGAGATAGAAAAGACTTTAATGTGAGTAAATTTAATGCTACTAAGTTAAAAGATGTGGAAGATGATGGTATTAAATTCAATTTATTAAAAGATGATAATTCGACAGCTAAAATTGCTGTAGCGTATATACCCTCAGCAATCGGTGTACTTTTTGGTCGATTAATCTATCCTAGTTATGGTATGATGCTTTTCTGCGCTCGCCTCTTTAATCTGCTATTTTTTGCTATATGTATGTATTTTATTGTTAAATCAAGCCGGATTGGAAAATGGTCTCTTTATATGTTATTTACCGTTCCATTTTTGCAAAAAATTGCTAGTCCAAGTTATGATGTTTTTGCTTATATAGCGGTAGCTGCGTTTTTTGTCAATATCCTGGATCTAGCGAAACTAAAATCAGTGAAAGAAGTAAGTGCGAAGCGTGCGTTATATACATTGTTTACGATATCCTTACTTTTTTTATCGAAAAAAAATTATATTTTTTCATTATTTATTTTACCATTCTTACCGATGGTCACTAATTCCATTAGTCATTTCTTGAAACGTGTTGATAAACGCTTTAAATTAGCTTTATATGTATTAGCAGTTGTAGGAATATTCGTTGTTGTGAAAAAATTAGATGATGTTTTTCATTTAGTCCAGTTCTCAAAAACATTTTTTCATAGTTATTTGAATGTGGAAACAGCTGGTAGGCGAGGGCGGACGCTATTTACCATCACACCATCAATTTTACCTGAATTGGTTAACATCATATGGATTTTAGGTTTATTCATTGTAGCGGTTGGTGAACAAGGATTTAATTGGGATAAAAAATTAAAATACGGTGCTGTTTTAACTTTCTTTTTAAACTGGATTGGAATTTATGCTGGCTTTTATCTAGGATTTAATCGACCATCAACACCTTTTGACGAAGTAAGCGGCAGATATTTAAGTCCTTTTCTTATTTGTTTTTTACCATTAGCTCAATCTTGGCATTGGCTGTATAAGATTAAGTTAACTCAAAAGGTTGTCTCTAGAATAGCTATTGTGGTTACTGTGAGCATTTTAGTGTTTTATTTACTGATTTGTTATTATCGAGGATATGTTATTTATGTGAGTCCAACATGGGGAACAAGGTAATCAAAAAAATTAAATTAGAACGACGCTTTTTTAGGACGGATGGCTCATTCAATAATTTGCGTTAATAAATAACGATTCACTTCCTACTAGTTGTGAGTCGTTATTTATTTTTTTTTTTATATTAAGAAACAATTTGGGAATAGTATAGAAAATGAGGAAGACAAAAGTAAAAAGTACATTTATGTTATTAAGAACGAATAAACTGTATAGTCTAAGTGATTTTTGTAGAAATAAGTGACAAATTCCCTGAATTTGAAAGATATTTTCCCTGAATCGCTACTTATTTCTTTGTAGTAAGCATTTTTGTCATCTTTGTTTTATTTTATATTTGTAGTGAAAAGTATGTAACGCAAGAAACCGGAACTATCGTAAAAGAACCAAAAATTCCAGTTATCATTTGTTATACATAAAAAAAAGTGGTATTTTTGTATGAAAAAGGACTAGACAAATTATGTAAAGGTCTTTAAAATGGAAAGGACTGTTTTGAAAACGGACCTTGAAAACAAATTGAAAAGGAGCAAAATAATGAAACCAGTATCACCATTGTTTGAACTAATTGACAAATCCATTAATAAAAAAATGAACTTATTTCAAAATAGCTTTTCCCGCTATGCTTTTCGTGCCGTATTGGCATGTATGTTTCTAACCCTAGGAACAGCAGTTGCGTTTGGCGTTGCTATCAAAGGAGAAGGTATGGTTCATGGCTTAGGAAAAATTCTCTATGCCTTTATGTTTAGTTGGTCATTGGTTATGATTTTATACATGAACGCTGAACTAGGAACTTCTAACATGCTTTATATGACGGTCGGTGTTTATAGAAAGAAAATTAACTTTTCTTTTGCGGCTAAAATCTTAGTAACTTGTATTCTTTTTAACTTGATTGGTGGACTTGTTTTTGGGTATCTTGTTTCGCTGACTGTTCCCTTTCAAGATTTACCAAAAGACAGCTTCTTTTTCACGTCAATTGCTGGTAAATTAGAAAAATCAACTACCCAGATTCTTGTTGAAGGAATGTTTGCTAATATCGTTGTAAATACCGCTGTATTAGTAAGTATGCGTATGAAAGATGATGCTGGCCGAGTAGCTGCAATTATTTTTATCATTTTCATCTTTGCCTTTTTAGGTTATGAGCACGTTATCGCTAATTTCCCTGCATTTACGTTAGCTTATTTTGCTTCTCATGGAACATTGGCTGCGATGACAGCAGGTAGTGTTGCGCACAATCTGATTTGTGCATTGATTGGTAACTTTGTCGGTGGTGGGTTAGTCATGGGATTAGGTTATGCATGGCTAAATAATTCAGATACAACTTATGTAGATTAATTGATTGGAATAAATATTTCTTGTTTTATAAGAGGAATATTTATTCTTTTTTTAATGCTTTTTGGTAATAGTTAAAATGAATGATGCAAGATGTCTGATTGATTAATACTGATTTTTATGTTAAAACTGAGAATGAAGACAAACGTGTTTAGTGATTGTCTTGATTTTTATCTGAGATTCAAGTTAAGAAAGCGAGCGGAAGTAAAAATTGATGAACAGAAAACTTTTTGCATTTGATATTGATGGGACACTTTTAGGTTCTGATAAAATGCCATTAGACAGTACCAGAGAGGCATTAGCGAAACTAAGAGCGCAAGGACATTTAGTTACGATTGCAACAGGACGCAGCCGTTTTATGGCTCAAAATATAATTACTGATTTAGATTTTACAAATTATGTTCTTTGTAATGGGGCAGCGGCCTTTTTAGATCATGAACAATATTATCAAAATTTGTTAGATTTGGAAGAATTACATCGCTTTTCGGCGTTAGTTGAGCAGCAAGAGATTGGGTTAGCTTATGTTGGTTTGGATGATGTGAAAAAAACGAATCATCATGGATTAGAACAAATGACTGAAGCAATGAGAACAATCAATTATGAGGCACCAATATTAGACTTGGATTTTCATCAAACAAATGATGTCTACCAAGCATTAGCTTTTTATGATGTTGAAGATGAAGGCCGATTTGATGCGGATTTTCCAGCGTTTCGTTTTGTTCGTTGGCATCCACAAGGTGTTGATATTGTGCCTAAAAATGGTTCGAAAGCAGCCACGCTGTTAAATTTAGCGGAACGTGTTGGAATCGACCACGCCGATATTATTGCTTTTGGTGATGGAGAAAATGATAAAGAGATGCTGAGTGAAGTTGGAGTCGGTGTTGCGATGGGAAATGCAGAACAGTCAATCAAGGATGTTGCTAAGCTTGTGACGGATACAAATGATAATGATGGTATTTGGAAAGCGTTAAAACAAATGGATGTTTTATAATTAATTTACATAAACAAGCGGTCATCACTCGCGAAACATGTTGTTTCTGATTGATGACCGCTTGTTTTACGTTTAGTTAATAACTAAGACACCATCTTGTAAAGCGAATGGGTTTTCTTGATTAATGTGGTCATAGAACATAACCCCATTTAAATGATCGATTTCGTGTTGAACAACGATTGCTTCATAATTTTTTAAGCGTTTTTTATGTTTTTCACCAGCGGCATCAAAATAAGTCACAGTGATTTTATTGTGACGAACGACATACCCTGGAACTTCTCGGTCAACAGATAAACACCCTTCACCATCTGCAAGGCAAGCATCTTGAACGGAATGACTGATGATTTTTGGGTTGTACATAACTGCACTCAGTGTGGGTTCAGGATTCTCTAAATCATTGCTAGGTACATGGACTGCAATGATTCTTTTTAAAATGTCTAGCTGAGGTGCCGCTAAACCGACGCCTCCTCTTAAAGATAATTCTTCAGCTTTTTCAGGATCTTGACTGTTTTTTAAAAACTCAATCATGTCTTCACCTAATTTACTATTTTCCTCTGATAATGGAAGTGCTACTTCTCTAGCTACTTCTCTTAATGTAGGGTTTCCTTCACGGATAATATCCTTCATCGTAATCACGGATGGTTCCTCCTTTAGCTACATGGATATCTTTTCCTTCTCAATAGGAGTAAGGAATCTATCGCTGTTGATTGCTTTCCTAAGTTTATCATAATTTTAAAAAAAATGGCGAAAAATAATTGTTGTAGCAAGACAAAAGTAGCTTTTACGTTTGTTTCATTAAAAAAATAGGGAAAAACGGTTGAAATCGTTGACTAGCTCTTGCATTTCCAAAGAGTTTCCTGTAGAGTGTATCTGTATGGAAACGTACCGTCTTTTACTTGGTTGTGCGAATCACCAACGTATTACTCAGTAATAAGATGACCATTAAAATAGAAGAGGTGAAAAACATGGCAATGTCAAAAGAAAAGAAAAACGAAATCATTAAAGAGTACGCTCGTCATGAAGGAGATACTGGTTCACCAGAAGTACAAATTGCTGTATTGACTGCTGATATCAATCACTTGAATGAACACGCTCGCGTTCACAAAAAAGATCATCATTCTTACCGTGGACTAATGAAAAAAATCGGACATCGTCGTAACTTGTTAGCTTACTTACGTAAAACTGACATCCAACGTTACCGCGAATTAATCCAACGTTTAGGATTACGTCGTTAATCACAAAAAGGCTGAGGCAGAAGCGACTCGCTCTAAGAAATAGACAGTAATTTACCAAGATTATTTAAATAATCTCGGTGGATTTTAAGTCGTTTCAAATTAGAGCGGCTTCTGTCTCGCCGTGTTTACGGAAGAAAGCGACCATTTATTTGTCAGTGATTTTGTTGTTTTTAATTTAGACAAAGCAATACAAAATATGATTTCTTTGGAAAGGTTACTTTTACCTACTAACCAAATGAAAGGATGCTAAGGAGTGAGTCAAAAGCCTTAATTTCTTTTGATTTGTTTAGTAGTCGATTTCCTTTTCCGAAGAGCAAAGGAGAATGAAGTTATGTCAGAAAAACAAGTATTTAAAACAACTTGGGGCGGACGTCCTTTACAAGTTGAGATTGGTCAATTGGCCAAACAAGCGAATGGAGCTGTCTTAGTCCGTTATGGAGACACTGTTGTTTTAACTGCAGCAGTTGCTTCAAAAGATGCAAGGGATTTTGATTTTTTCCCATTGACAGTGAATTACGAAGAAAAAATGTACGCAGTAGGTAAAATTCCAGGTGGATTTATCAAACGTGAAGGTCGTCCTAGTGAACGCGCAACATTGACTGCTCGCTTAATCGACCGTCCGATTCGTCCGATGTTTGCAGAAGGTTTCCGTAATGAAGTTCAAATCACAAATACCGTGATGAGCGTGGAACAAGATTGTACACCAGAAATGGCTGCAATGTTTGGTTCATCATTAGCATTAGCGATTTCAGATATTCCATTTGATGGCCCAATTGCTGGGGTTGATGTCGGTCGTGTGGATGGAGAATATGTCTTAAATCCAACTGTTGAACAAGCTGAAAAAACAGATATCGAATTAACTGTTGCTGGAACAAAAAAAGCAATCAACATGGTTGAAAGTGGTGCGAAAGAAGTATCAGAAGAAGACATGTTAGGTGCTTTATTATTCGGTTTTGAAGCGATTAAAGAACTAGTTGCTTTCCAAGAAGAAATTGTTGCAGCAGTCGGTAAAGAAAAAATGGAAGTTAAATTATTACAAGTTGATCCAGACTTGAAAAAAGAAGTTTTTGCGGCTCATTATGCTTCAATGAAAGAAGCTGTAATGACCGAAGAAAAATTAGCTCGTGAAGTCAACATTGATGCGGTAAAAGATCATGTGAAAGAAACGTATGCTGAAAAATTTGCTGGCCATGAAGATGAAGAGCAGTTAACAAAAGAAATTAAACAAATTGCGGAAGATTTAGAAAAAGATGTTGTTCGCGAATTGATTACAATTGATAAAATTCGTCCAGATGGTCGTAAATTAGATGAAATTCGTCCACTTGCTTCAGAAGTTGGTATTTTACCGCGTGTTCATGGTTCAGGTCTATTTACTCGTGGACAAACACAAGCATTGTCTATTTGTACATTAGCTCCTCTTGGGGAGCATCAAATTATCGATGGATTAGGCGTTGAAGATAGCAAACGATTTATTCATCATTATAACTTCCCGCAATTTTCTGTAGGATCTACAGGACGTGCAGGTTCTCCAGGTCGTCGTGAAATTGGACATGGTGCATTAGGTGAGCGTGCAATGGCACAAGTGATTCCAAATGAAGTTGACTTCCCATACATGATTCGCGTAGTATCAGAAGTTTTAGAATCAAATGGTTCTTCTTCTCAAGCAAGTATTTGTGCAGGAATCCTAGCTTTGATGGATGCTGGTGTACCAATTAAAGCGCCAGTTGCAGGAATTGCGATGGGACTTGTTAGTGATGGTGAAAATTATACGATTCTAACCGATATTCAAGGATTAGAAGACCATTTAGGCGATATGGACTTTAAAGTTGCTGGAACAAAAGATGGTATTACTGCTCTACAAATGGATATTAAAATCCAAGGAATTACAGAGCAAATTCTAACAGAAGCATTAACACAAGCGAAAAAAGCTCGTATGGAAATTCTAGAAGAATTAACGTCTACATTAGCTGAACCACGTGCTGAATTAAGTCAATATGCACCTAAGATTGAAATGATTCAAATTGCTCCTGCTAAGATTAAAGATGTAATCGGTAAAGGTGGCGAAACGATTAACGGAATCATTGAAGAAACAGGTGTTAAAATCGATATTGATCAAGATGGAAATGTAAGCATTGCTTCAGCTGATGCCGAAATGATCAAAAAAGCAATCAAGATTATTGAAGAGTTAACTAAAGAAGTAGAAGTTGGCCAAGTTTACTTAGCTAAAGTTGTTCGTGTTGAAAAATTTGGTGCTTTTGTTAACCTAATCAAAGGAAAAGATGGATTGATCCATATTTCTCAATTGGCGAATGAACGAGTAAATAATGTCGAGGATGTTGTGAAATTAGGCGATGAAGTGCTTGTTAAAGTCATGGAAATCGACAAACAAGGTCGTGTCAATGTTTCTCGTAAAGCGATGTTGAATGAAGAGAATCAAGGGAAATAAGTTTGATTTTTACAGTTTAGCGTAAAGAAAATTAGTGTTTTTGATAAATAGAAAGAATAAGGACAAATGGTTATCGTTTGCCTTGTTCTTTTATTTATTATGGAAACAAATTGAAATAATAAAAAATCATAAAGACGCACCACAGCTCTTTTGTTTCCTAATAATTAATGGTAAAATTGACTCTACATGCTATTAGTCTAAAAGATTATCTGAGGTGTCCACGTGAAAAAGTTTAATCCTAATAAAAATATAATTATAGCCCTAATCACAATTATTGTTGTTGTAACGATTGTTAGTGTCACAGTTGCCCAAAGAACGAATAAAGGAAAAACGAACGTAGCACAATCCGCTTTAAATGATGGTGTTGGTTTTGTTGATAAAATTATTTCGTTTCCTGGTAAAGCAATTACTAATGGTGTTTCTGCAGTTAGTAGTTTATTTGGAACGTATGACGAAAATCAACAGCTCAAAGCAAAAATCGATGATTATGGTGAGTTAGCGCTCCAAAATGATGATTACAAAAAAGAAATAGAAGCTTTAAAACAAGAATTACAATTAAATGATACATTATCAAACTATGAAAAAGTAGCTGCAAATGTGATTACACGTTCACCAGATACTTGGCAAGATTTATTAATTGTTGATAAAGGATCTGCAGATGGTGTTCAAGTGAATATGGCAGTGATGTCACAAGCTGGGATTATTGGTCGTGTGATTGAAGTCAATACAAAATCATCTAAAGTAGAACTTTTGACCTCTAAAAACCAAAGCGCCAATCATTTTCCTGTGCGTATTAGTTCATCCAATGGCGATGCGTATGGCTTGATAAAAACATATGATGAAAAGGAACAAGCATTGATTGCTACGCAATTGACAGGTGATACGGATATTAAGGAAGGCGACGTGGTTCAAACTTCTGGATTAGGTGGAAATTCTCCAGCTTATTTACCAATTGGAACTGTACAAAAAGTGAAGCCTGATAGTTTTGGCTTAGATAGAGAAGTCTATGTTAAACCGTATGCTAAAATGGATGGTAGCATCAAATTTGTGACGATTGTAAAACGAATGGCTGAGGAAGGGTAGACAAAAATGTTAAAGAAAAATAGGATTTATTTTGCGCCTGTGCTGTTTTTTTTACTGATGCTGATTGATGGCCAGCTTACATGGGCATCAGAAGCTTTGACTGATGGCGCTTATTTAGCAAGTGCACATCTGATGCTGCTTGCTTTTATGATGGCGACACAAAGTTTTTCGAAACGTTATTTGTTGATTACTGCAATCATTATAGGGATGATTTGTGATAGCTATTATTTAGGCGTTATAGGCATATATACCGTAGCATTGACGGGAACTGTTATGCTGATGTTTACCTTTATTCGGGTAATCCATATGAATTTGTTGACAGGTTTTTTTGGAATGATTATTTTTGTGACAGTATATGAGTTGATTGCAGTAGGACTACAAGTGATTTTTCAACTATCTAATGTGATGCCAACATTATTCATTACAAAAGTACTTGGACCTACATTGTTATTTAATATGCTGATTTATGTTGTTTTTTCATATCCATTCAAAAGACTATTCTCTAATGATTAGTCTTTTTTTAGATTGAAATTGCGTGAGGTAGGCAGAGTTTAAGTTCCGTAGGATTCCATTTTTGTCAAGTTCTTTTAAATCGTAAGGAATAAAAACGACTACTGAAATATTTTTGTAATGTAGGTATTATCTCAATGACATACAGCTATGTTACACTAATTTTATCTAAGTTTATAAATAATTGACAGTGAATATAAATGATTAATAGCTTTTGGAGGATATGAAAAGTGAAAAAAAAGATGTTGTCAACATTAATGGTAGGGACTGTTTTTTTTAGTGGGATAGCCCTAGAAACAGTTGCTCAAGCAGATGAATACGATACGAAGATTGAACAACAAAATCAAAAAATAAATGATTTGAAAGCAAAAGAAGAAGAAGCAGAAAATGCTTTAGCAAAAGTAGAAGCAGATATTTTTGAAACGAATACTAAAATCGAAGAATTGACGCAAAAGAAAGATACATTGACTGAAGAAGTAAAGAAAATGTACGATGAAATCTCAGATTTGAATGTACGAATTCAAAAAAGAGAAGATCAAATGCAAAAGCAAGCGCGGGATGTCCAAGTGAGTGGAAGTACCGGCTATTTAGAAGTATTAATCAATTCAGAATCACTTCCCGATGCCTTAAATCGAATTCAAGGAATTAATAAATTAGTGAGTGCAAACAATGATTTGTTGACACAGCAGACGGATGATAAAAAAGAAGTAGAAGAAAAATCGAAGCAAACAGAAATCCAAGTGGCTGATTTAGAAAAAGCAACAACGGACTTAAATGAAAAAAAAGATACATTGAGTACCTTAAAAATTGAACAAGAAGTAGCTAAAAACGAATTGGAGATTCAACGTTCCAACGAAGAAGGTAAAAAATCAGAGTATGTTTCACAAAAAGAAGCAGCTGAGAAAAAATTGGTTGAAGAACAAGAACGACAAAAGGCTGAAATCGAAAAAGCGAAGCAAGAAGCAGAAGAAGCAGCTAGAAACGCAGCCCTTTTTAACCATACGACGAATGTTATTGAAACAGATGGAACTACTTCGAAACAAACGGTTCCTAGTACTGGCGGTAATAAAAGCAATGAAACAAGTATTGGTGGAGACGGTCAAGTTTCCGAAGCCAAGAAAACAGCAGCAAAGGCAGCTCTAGCAGATGTGGGTAACACATATCCAACCGGCTGGGGTGCCCAAGGTGAATGTTTAGTATCGGTTAGAAGATGGTTGAATGCTGGTGGGATCAGTTTTGCTGTCGGTGGACCGCATAGTGGCTATACTGCATCAGGTGCCGTAGAAGTACCTTGGTCAAGTGTTCAAGTTGGTGATGTTGTTCAATATGAAAATGCAATAAGTCCAGATGCATGGTTAACAGGCGTTCATACAGTTTTGGTTGTCGGTGTCAACAATGGATCAGTTCAAATTGTTGAAGCAAATAATCCTGGTGGTAGTGGCTATGTGTCAACCACAACAGGTTGGGTTCCAAGTCCTTATATGGCGAATTTCAGAGCAGTTGTTTGGCGTTTTCCTGGTTAAATCCGAGAAACAAAGGACAATGGTTGTTTAAAACGATTAGCTAAATGAAAATGTTGTTTAAAGTCGAGCAACTTTCTTAGTATATACACTGAGAAGCTGCTCGACTTTTTTAGATATAGTGTTAGCTATTAAAAATGAAATTACTTGGAAAAAGAAAGAATATTAATTGAGCTATAGCGTTATTTTAATAACTATATTATCAGAAATAATTCACTTTATTAAATGGATTATTGATTGTCAGTATTTGAGAGGAAATGAAACATTCCTGTAACACTATCTTTATCTCAGTGACATGTGACTATGATACAATGATTTCGTTGTTAATAAAAGAATGAAAATTTACGTAAAAATACATAAAAAAAAGAGAAACAAACTAGTTAAGTCGGAGGAATGAATAGTGAAGAAAAGTGTATTACCAGTATTGATGATTTGTTCTATGGTCCTTACTTCAGTAGGCGCACCAATTGCAGCATTAGCAGATGACGTAGACTCGAAAATCCAGCAAAAAGATCAAAAAATCAGTGGCTTGAAATCTCAGGAAGCAGATGCAGAAAGTCAAATCTCATCTTTACAAAACCAAGTTGCAGATATCAATGATAAAGCAGCAACTTTATTATCAGATCAAGGTAAATTAAGAGAGAAAACAGATCAATTAGCTAAAGATATCGATCAACTAAACAAACGTATCGACAAACGTCAAGAAGCTATCCAAAACCAAGCTCGTGATGTACAAGTAAATGGTAATAGTACTAGCTATATGGATGCAGTCTTAAATGCAACATCTATTTCTGATGCAATCACTCGTGTTCAAGCAATGTCAACAATTGTTAAAGCAAATAACGACTTAGTTAAACAACAACAATCTGACAAACAAGAAGTAGAAACTAAAAAAGTTGAAAATGAAGATAAATTACAAGAACTTCAAGAAAATCAAGTGGCTTTAGAAACACAAAAGGCCGACTTGGTAAAAGCGGAAGCTGACTTAAACGTTTTACAAGCAAGCTTAGCAGCAGAAAGATCAACTACTGAAGGCGAAAAAGCTAATTTAGTGAAACAAAAAGAAGAAGCGGAAGCAGAACGTGCTCGTATTGCTGAACAAGAAAAAGCAGCAGCAGAACGTGCGAAACAAGCAGAAGAAGCAGCGGCTGCGACAGCAGCAGCTAATGAAGTTGAAGCAACAAATACACAACAAACAACAACAGGTACTGGAGATACACCTCAACAAGGTGGTACTGGTGGTGGAGAAGTCGTAAGACCAGAACCAGAAAAACCTAAAACTCCAGATCCAGATCCAGTTCCAGAACCGACAGGTCAAGGAGCAGTTGCCACTGCTTTAGCACAAGTTGGTAAACCATATGTTTGGGGAGCTACAGGTCCAAGTAGTTTTGACTGTTCTGGTTTAGTTTATTATTCATTCTTAAACGGTGCTGGACGTCAATTAGGTCGTGTAACAACAGCTCAAGAAACTGCTGGAACACAAATTCCAGTTAGCCAAGCACAAGCTGGCGATTTATATTTCTGGGGTTCTCCAGGTGCTAGCTACCATGTAGCAATTGCTACTGGTGGAGGCGGATATGTACATGCTGGTAACCCAAGTACAGGTGTTGAAGTAAGTAGTGTAAGTGCATTTGCTCCAAGCTTTGCTGTACGTATGTAATCCAAATTCATTTTAGATATTATAAAACTAGAGGACATTCAGCCCTCTAGTTTTTTTGTACAAAAAAATAAGAGGATGATGAAATAAAGTAAACATCACTTAAATTTTATCGTCCTCTTAAACTATTCAATTATTTAGCAAGATAAGGTTCAGTCAATGTAATAAAGTCATCAACATCTTTTACCACTTGATCAATAGCAGCTTGCCAAAAATCTGGTTTAGTTAAGTCTACACCCAAATGTTTTTCAGCTAATTCTTCAGAAGTCATTGCTGCTGTATCTTGTAATAAAGCAATATACTCATCTTCAAATGCTTTTCCTTGTTTATTTGCATAAGCATAGATTCCCATGCTAAATAAATAGCCAAATGTATAAGGAAAGTTGTAAAAAGGAATATCATCAATAAAGAAATGCAATTTACTTGCCCAAAAATGTGGATGGTAAGTTGCCAAACTATCTTGATAACTTTCTTTTTGTGCTGCTAACATCAATTCAGTTATTTCATCTTCACTTAATAAGCCTTCTTGACGAGCGCTATAAAAGTTTGTTTCAAAAATAAAGCGAGCGTGAATATTCATAAACATCGCAATCGCATTTTGCATTTTAGTATCAAGTAAATTGATTTTTTCCTCAGGAGTAGTGGCTTCTTTTAGTGTTGCATCTGCAACGATTAATTCTGCCAGTGTACTAGCTGTTTCTGCTACATTCATTGCATAGTCTCGATTCAAAGTAGGTAAATCCCACATAACGCTACTGTGAAAAGCATGTCCTAGTTCGTGAGCTAAAGTTGCCACTTCATTCACTGAATTTCCAAAAGTCATAAAAATGCGTGATTCCTTTGTTTCAGGTAATTCGGTACAGTATCCACCAGGTCGTTTGTCCGGTCTATCTTCAGCTTCAATCCAGCTCTTTTCAAAAGCTTTTTCAGCAAAACGAGCCATTTTCGGACTGAACTTTTCAAAATTTTTAATGATAAAGTCTGCAGCTTCGTCAAAACTATATGTTTTTTCTTCCAAATCACCTAAAATAATCGGAGCATCTTGATCTTGCCACGCCATTTTTTCGTCTCCAAATAATTGTGCTTTTCTAGTTAAGAAATCAACAAAGGGTTGTTTATTTTTTTGAATCGTTTCCCACATAACATTCAGTGTTTCTTTTTTCATACGATTATATGTCAGTGGTTTTTCTAAAAAGTCATTAACACCATGCAATTGATAATCGCTTAGACGGAATCCATCTAAATGATTCAACGTATCAGCCAGCAAGCTTGCGTGCTCACCCCAAACCTTTTCCCAGGCAGTAAATAATTTTGCGCGGGTCGCTTTATCAGGGTCACTCATCATACGATTGAAGGCTTGACCAATAGAAAGGTCAGTGATAGAGTGATCTTTTTCTTCAAAGGGAATTGAAAGTGTGGCAACAATCGTATCATAATGACTACTCCAAGCGTTTAGCCCATCCAAAGAAAGAGTGTTGATAATATTTTCTTCTTTTTCAGACAATAATTGTTGTCCTTCTTTGCGAATTTCATTTAAGCGAAAAGCGATAGGTTTGAAAGTATTGTTTTGAACTAATTCTTCCCATTTGTTGTTGGAAATTTCAGTAATTTTTTTTGTAAAAACGGTCTCTGCTAATTGGCTTGCAGGCAATAAAGAAAGTAATTTTCCAGATAAAAGTTTTGCCTTAGTATCTTTTGTATTTGCAGATAAAAGTGCATTGATAAAGCTACTGCATTGGGAAAAACCGTTTGTAATGGTACTTTGTAAAGATAGAATATGTTGAAGTTGTTCATAACGTGTATCTGTTTCGGGCAACCAATTTTCAATTGCTTCATAATATTTCTTGATTTGTTGTTCCAATTCGGTCATCCGATGCTTTAATTCAACAGACTGGCTTCCGCCAGGGAAAATCGTTTCTAGATTCCAAATAGTAGAATAGGTCACAAAAAATTCCTTCTTTCATTTATGTTTATTATAGTATAGCATAAGAAACGATAAATAATGGATTGTTTAATTCTGGATAAAACGTATAATATAAAGAAGAAACGAGGGAATAGAATGAAGAAAAAATTACAGAATAGAAATTTATATATTGTAGCAGCATTTGTCGTGATGGCTATTTTATTTTACAGCTCTTCTCAAACCTATGAACAACAATCTCAAGTCGGTTTTTTAGCGAAATGGTTGAAGAATGAACCGTTTAAAGCACAACTTAGTAAAATTTCATTTATGTATGCAGGAGATGAAATCAGTGTTCATGCGAAAGGATACATTAAATTTGTTGAATTCTTAATTCGTAAAGGCGCTCATTTTGGAACGTATTTCCTGTTGGGAGGCAGCTGGTTTTTAGGGTTACAACCGCGGATCAAAGGATTATTTTTGACAGGGACTGTTTCATGGTTGGCGGCTACTGGTTATGCTGGATTAGATGAGTTCCATCAAATGATAACTGGTGATCGGACACCGCTATTTCAAGATGTAATGCTAGATTCTATGGGGGCATTAACGGCTATAGGCATTTGTTTATTGTTTATTGGCGTTAAACGATTGCGAAAAAAATAAAGAATAAAAAATCAGGCTAAAGCTGGATGTAATGATTAGTTATTTAGATTATAGTAGCATTAACTAAGTCATTTTTTAGGAAGGCTGAAACAAAGATGAAAAAATGGGGTAAAAGAATGGGAATGACGCTTATTTTTATTGTGGGTCTCTTTGTTGGACTGAAATTTTATACAGTCAATAATACTTCTGAAAGTGCAGCAATCATTGATCTGATAAATCCAATTGTTAGTGAAGAAACGTTTTATACAAAGACAAAGGCTGAAATTGCTTATGAATATCCAGATGCGGTCAGTAAAGTAGAAAACTATGCGTACATTCAAGAGTGCTACAATCAAGAGGGGCAAAAAAGAGTCCTGAAATTTGTATCGTTTGGTAAAAAGTTAAAAACAAATCGTTTTTTGAAATTATCTAGTAAAGGACAATATATTCGCTCTTGGGAAGAAGTTCAGGAGAGCAACTTACCTGTAAATATGGTCAAACGGTTTTAAATGATTCAGTCATTTGTCAATCTTCGAAAATTAATTAAAATTCATGGAGCTGTTTGTCGATTTTTTCGAAGAACGGCTTTTTTGGTTTATTTATTGAGTTCTCTTTTTGAAAAGCGGTTGCATCTAAACGAAAGAATAGTAAAATGAAAGAGAATACTACATCGGTAAAAGAGGAGGAAGTCTCATGGCAGGACACAGTAAATGGAAAAATATTCAAGGACGAAAAAATGCGCAAGATGCAAAACGAGGAAAGATATTTCAGAAAATCTCTCGTGAAATTTATATGGCAGCAAAAGCAGGTGGACCTGATCCAGCGATGAATCCTGCTTTACGATTGGTTGTAGATAAAGCGAAGGCTGCGAATATGCCAAATGATAATATTGATCGGGCTATCAAAAAAGCCAGTGCTTCTGGTGAAGGAGAGCATTATGATGAAATCATTTATGAAGGTTATGGACCAGCTGGTGTGGCAATTTTAGTTTATGCATTGACTGATAATCGAAATCGAACAGCAACGAATGTCCGAGTGGCTTTTACTCGTAATGGTGGTTCTTTAGGTGAAACAGGTTCAGTAAATTATATGTTTGATCGTAAAGGCTACTTAGTGATTGAACGTGAAGGATTAGCGGTAGATGAAGAAGCAATGTTTGAACAAGTGATTGAAGCTGGTGGTGAAGATTTAGAAACTACCGATGAAGTTTTTGAAATTTATACAGCGCCTGAAGATTTTGTAGAAGTCCGAGATGCGTTAGAACAAGCAGGGTATACATTAGCTCAAGCAGAATTGACGATGATTCCTCAAACGATGGTAGCTTTGACGGAGGAACAAAGTGAAAAGTTAGCAATTTTAGTAGATAAATTAGAAGAAGATGATGATGTGTCAGAAGTATTTACTTCTGCTGAGTAGGAAGGTAAATCGTTAAAAATAGTCCGTTTTATCGGGCTATTTTTTTATGTATACATTTGTATACAGTAGAAAAGAGGTCGATGTACACGCTAACAGACAGATAAAAAAGTAAATAACTGGTATTCTGAATTTATTAGGAGGCAGAAAATGAATTTTAGTAAACAATTGAAAAAATATCGGGAACTTAAAAACTTTTCTCAAGAAGAGTTAGCGGAAAAAATTTATGTGACACGACAAACGATTTCAAAATGGGAGAATGAAAAATCCTATCCTGATATTCATAACTTAATTGCGCTCAGTCTTTTGTTTGATATTTCTTTAGATGAATTGATTAAAGGAGATGTAGAAAAAATGGAACAAGAAAGGAATCTAAAAACAATTACCACTTATTCTTGGTGTATGTTGATTTTTATAGTTATCGGTGCAATTTCAATAGGACCAGCGATAAAATATTATGGTGTTAATGGCGTATGGATTCCACTAGTTTTTTTAGGAATTGCGATGTATTCAGCCTTAAAATTAGAACGAATAAAAAAAGTGCATCAGATAAAAACGTATTCAGAAATTTTAGCATTTTTAGAGAATAGAGAAATTGATGTAGAAAGTAGTAAACGAGATCAGAAAAAAGATTTTTGGTCAAAAGTCTGGTTAGTTGTAGCTTTTTTCTATTGGAGCAGGTCTTTTTTCAGGAATCAGTCTGTTGATCTTCTCCTGAAAAGAAGCCAAGTATTGATTTAACTATGATTCAATAGTTGTAATCAAAACTTGGTTATTTTCTTTCAATAAAAGTATAGGGAATTAAAAGTGAAGCTTGCTTACCCGACAATAATAATTGAAAAGCTTTTTTCCCACATACGTCTAAATGGTGGTCAATCGTTGAAAAATTTAGTAATCGGCTAGATAATAAATTTTCTTCTCCGATGATTTGAATACGTTTATTTTCTAAAGACTGTGAAATGCCTGCACCAATATCATCTCCGTTGGCTAAAATGGCAGTAATTCCTTTCACTTTATTGAAATAATATCCTGCTTGTATTCCGTCTTCAAATGTATGGCACTCTCTAAAGAGCATTTCTTTATCAAGCGAACCAAAAACGGTACGAAAACTTTTGAGTAACAGACGAGTACTGGCACTGATATATTCTTCTCGTCCAACAGTTAAACCGATTTTCTTATGTCCAGCTGCTTTTAGTTTAGCGAAAATAGCAAGATAAGAAGCTTCTCGATCGATTGAGACCGATGAAATTGGAAAATTTTCAGTACTTTCACAACAAACGATCGGAGCATATTTGGTATATTCTGAAATACGTTCAAAAGAAATTTTCTTTGATGTGATAATCAAACCATCAAACGTTTTTGCTTTTAATTCTTCAAGATACTGTAGCTCAATATCTAATTCATAGTTTGTTGGTAAAAGGGTCACTTTATATCCTTGTTGAAAGGCTTCTTGATAGATTCCTGCTGTTAATTTTTCGTGATACGGATGATTGGCATAGGGTAGCATAACACCAATATGTTTCGCATTTCCATTACTTAAAGCACGAGCTTTCGCATTAGGCGTATAGTCTAAGTCATGGATGATTTGCTGAATTTTTTTTCTTTTTTCTGCTGTAACATAAGGATGATCATTCAAAACTCTCGAAACTGTCGCCACAGAACAACCTGAAAGTCTAGCAATATCTTTGATAGTGGTCATGAATATATCCTTTCATTAGTAATTACTACTTATAACAGGCAAGAGCATTTTTTCGAAAAAAGGCACTACATGATTTCCATAATCTATAAAAGTATAGTGATTATTTTCGTAGTCAAATTGAACGGCTAATGCTTGTTTTACTTTTTTGATCTCTGCGTTCTGTACTTCAGTTAATTTTACTTTTTTTTCAAACGGTTTACAATCATGGGGTAAAGTTTTCAGTAGTAATAGATTATTATCCACCATTGATAGCGAGACGAAATAATAATGAAGGTCTGTTTTATCTAGTAATTCCATCACACCTAATAACATAGAAATACCTCCTCTTTAGTAAAAGATACAGTATGAAACGCGTACCAAGTCAAGTAGTGATTATAAGAAAATTGAATAAAAATTTGTAAAAGAAGACGGATTATGCTTTTGAAGCATAGTTCTTTTTTTATTTAAGCATTAGACGATTAGAATGAATCAAGTTATGATAGAGCTATCAAAAAAAGTAGTAGGAGAGTTGGGATAAGATGTTAGCTATTGTCTATTTTTCTCACTCAGGCGAAACCCTGATTGAAGGGGAAAAAGCAAATTTATCACAAGGAAATACCGAAATTGTTGCAAAAAAAATAGCCAACCAACTGGAACTTTCACTCTTTCGACTGATTCCTCAAAAAGCGTATCCTAAAAATTATGATCAAGTTGTAATACAAGCAAAAAATGAGTTAATCAAACAGGAATATCCAGCATTTGAATCCATTTCTTTGGATTTAAAAAAAACTGAACAAATTTTACTAGGATATCCTAATTGGTGGGGAACATTTCCAAGAATCATCGGTAGTTTTTTAATGCATAATGATATGACTGGAAAAATTATCTGTCCTTTTTGCACACATGAGGGAAGCGGGCTGGGGAATAGTTTAAGTGACCTTGAAAGGATTTGCCCTCAAGCAATCGTTGAAAGAGGGGTATCCATTCGTGGTTCAAGAGTTGAGCGAGCGGATTTAGTAATTCAAAATTGGTTACAGGAAATTATTCATTAATTTAGGAGGTTTTATTATGACAAGGTTTGAAGAAGTAAAAGATGGTGTGATTTTTCCTATAGGAGCAAAAAATGAAGCTTATGCACAATACTTTATTGGTCAAAGCTATTTACAAGCATTGGTGACAGATCCTACAATCAATGTCGGGGTTTCGAATGTCACGTTTGAACCAGGTTGTCGAAATAATTGGCATATTCATCATGAGGGCTATCAATTATTGCTCGTAACTGGTGGCGAAGGTTGGTACCAAGAAGCAGGAAAAGAAGCGCAATATTTGAAAGCTGGAGATGTCATTGTCACTCATGATGGTGTCAAACATTGGCATGGAGCAGCTAAAGATAGTTGGTTTGAACATATTGCGATTACTGCGGGAACTCCAGAGTGGTTAGAGCCGGTGAATGATGAATGGTATAACAACTTAACAAAATAAGAATGGAGAGAGTCATTATGAAAAAACAAACAGCTGGAAGAGATCGATTAGGAACTTTTGCGCCAAAATTTGCGGAATTAAATGATGATGTTCTATTTGGAGAAGTTTGGTCAAGAGAGCAAGAACTTTCTCCACGTGACCGAAGTTTAATTACTTGTGCGAGCTTATTGACACAAGGAGTCCCTCAATTGGAAGCTCATTTAAAAATGGCTAAACATAATGGTGTCACAAAAGATGAGATAGTGGAATTGATTACCCATTTAGCTTTTTATACTGGTTGGCCCAAAGCTTGGTCTGCTTTTACATTAGCTAAAGAGATTTTTGGTGAAGAGTAAGACAAGTCAGATAGAACTGAGAAAAAGAGCTATGAAATAGGTAGTATACTCTCTTCTATTCGGTTTAAAATGCTGATGATCGAGAAAGCAATGGAGGAAATTGATGAATCAGTTAAAAAAAATAGCGTTATTGTCTGTTTCATTGTTAGTCGTTTCATCAGGTGCAATCGCAGCGAATATTCCAGAAATTCAAAAAACGTATCCAAGCATTCATCCAACACTCGTTGAATTGATTACTACTTTACCATCGTTGTTTATTATTTTAACGATTTTGCTCAGTCAAAAGATTGCAAAAAAAATTGGTTACCGCTTAACTGTACAAATTGGTATTTCATTAGTATTTTTTTCGGGAATTCTTCCAGCATTTACAACGTCATTTTGGGTATTGTTTATGAGTCGAATGTTGTTTGGGATAGGTGTTGGACTTTTTAATCCTTTGCTTTTCTCGTTTGCAGCAAATTTATATCAAGGAAAAGAATTATCTTCGGTCATTGGATTGCAAAGTAGTTTTGAAGGCATTGGCGGGATGTTCGTTACTTTTTTAGTAGGACAACTGTTACTGATTCATTGGAAAACATCTTTTCTGGCCTATTTTTTAGCATTACCGATTTTTATTCTATTTAGTCTTTTTGTACCTGAAATCAAACCTGATTCTAAGCGAAAAAAAATGGGCCAATCAGCAAATTCAACCGTTCAGAAAGAAATGTATGGCTATCTGCTTTTATTGGTGATTGTAGTGACCGTTTATATGTCGTTGACGGTGAAAATTACTTCTTTATTATTAGAAAAAAACTACGGCAATGCGACAAATGGGAGTAACATGCTTGCTCTAGTTGGTTTTGGTGCAATGATGGCTGGGATTTTTTTCGGTAAATTAGTTACAGTCAGCAAACAATGGACTTTGCCATTCGCCTTTTTAGGGATGAGTTTAGCTATGTTTGGAATTAGCTTTTCAAAAGGTTTACTATTGACGTCGTTAATGGTTACTCTTTGTGGTTTTTCATTTCGAACATTTATTCCCTATTTATTTAATGAAATCAATCAAAATCATCAAGAAAATGCTGAAAAAAATACCTCATTATTGTTGATTGCATTTAATCTAGGTGCAGCATTTGCGCCAATTTCTATTTCGCTATTCGTATCGATTTTTTCTATTAAAGATAATGCGAGTATTTTTATAGTTGAAGGAATCTTAATGCTGTTTTTAGCTGGAGTGGTGGCAGCGATAAACTATATTAAAAAAAATAGTTATGAAAAAAATCAAGAAGTCTGATGATTTTTTTCATAACTTTTTTGGCTATTTTTTCTTAGTGACGGGAATCCAAACTTCGAACACAGAATCTGCTGGATCAGGCGTCAGATAGACTTCGATATCTGGTCCATTTGCGTACTCGTAGCCTGAAGTTGGTAACCATTCAGTAACGATTCGTTTTTCTAATTCTTGAATTGCGGTTGGCATAGCGCCACTTCCAGAAAAGACTGCCCATGTGAAGGCAGGGATTGTATATTCTTCAAGCCCTTCAGGACAAGGAGTATCACTTGTCACAGCTAAATAATAGCGCCATTTTTCTTCGGTAAAACAGGCAGAAACGCCTAATACACCTGGTAATTCATTGTTCATCAAAGGGATTAATTGAGCAAGAATTCCTTGACTAGCAAACTCATTCCAAATTTTTGGCACGACTTCAAAGTTTTCTTCAATATTTTTAGATAATGCTTCTGAAATACCAACAATGCGTAGTTCATTTTTTTCTTCGATTCGATAATTCATTTTTTCCACTCCTTTAAATGATAAGGTAAATTCCAAAGGGGGAAATGAGCTCAATACAACGACGTTATTCCGTGTTTCTGATGGCGAAATTTGATGAATCGTTTTAAAAGCACGGTTAAAAGCAGTGGGCGAATTATACCCATACTTTAATGCAATATCGATTACTTTCATATCGGTAGTTTGTAAATCGACTGCAGCTAAAGACATTCTTCTACGCCGAATATACTCTGATAACGGAACTCCCGCCATATAGGAAAACATTCGTTGAAAATGATAGGTAGAACAATGGGCTAATTTGGCTAATTCATCATAAGAAATCTCATCTGTTAAATGCTTTTCAATATAGGTCATTACGTCGTTTAAATCATCAATCCATTCCATAAGCTCACTCCTTACATCAATTGTAGGTCAGTTAAACCAAAGTATCCTCTCTTTTGTTGCCTTTTTTAGAGAGCAATCCTTTTCTTTAGCGGAAATTTTTTACAGTATATTAAATAGATACTAGCACTACTATCATATCAAAAATGAAAGATAAAATCAGCGTTAGCTTTGTTTATGAGAAAAGTATCACTCGATTTGCTTTTTAGTATTCACTTCAAGTAGAGGTAAGTACAACAGAATGATATAATAAAAGTAAAGTTCATCGTTTTCCATAAGATGTACGAGGAGTATGGGAAATAACAATTTGTTTTACGAAATTTGTAAAATAGTTGGGAGGAAATATGCAAAAAAGTCTTTATATTATTGAGGGTGCTCTGAAAAATTTATTTCGTATGAATGGGATTATTTTAAATAGTTTGCTTCTATTGGTACTTACTTTTTTCACTTTTCTCTCATTTAATGGATTCTTATTTTTTTCTTATTGGATTCAATGGGTAAAAAGTGATGCGATGAAACAGGATGGGAATGTTCAAGTAGCCTCACCTATCGTTACACAATTGACTATTTTTGAAGGAATGACTTTGGTTCTATTTGGACTATTAGTAATTGTTTCAATCAGCTATTTGTACCGAATGAACATTCAATATTTTAAAATGCAACAAAGGGATTATTTAGTTATGACTTTTATTGGTGAATCAAATGCGGTATTAAGTATCGAGTATGCATTGCAAGGAAGTTTTATGGCCTTAGTATTATTTAGTTTGGGGGATTTGTTGGCTACCTTTGTTTTTTTGAATCGGTTATCTGCAACTGCTAAACTAGGCCCATTTTCAAATGTGATTGAAGGTTTTTCTCCTAAAATTATGAACCATATATTCTTAATTATCGGGATAATTCTGTATATTTTTCTTCGTTTGTTTTTCTATGTGAAAAAGCAATTGAAGCTATTTTTTACTGATAGCCAAAGAACGTTTTAGTTAAATGGATTTGATTTTTTGTAATAGAGCGGGAATGATTTTTCCTTAGTTGATCAAAAATCATTAACAAGAAAGGAATGAAAAAAATGTTAGGATTTTTATTCAGCATCATCGCAATAGGTCTTGGATTTTATGAATTTAAACGATTAAAAAAATTAATAGCTGTTTCTAAAGAAAATTCACAGAGTAATCCTTATGCAGGATTTGGATTGTGGCAAGGGTATGTTTTTGGTGGGACACTAGTTTTTTTGGGCGTATTAGGAATCGTTAATTTTATTGCAGGAATGATTTAAAGAAAAAAAGATGATATAGAACGTGGTATGATTTTTATGGAAGATTAATTCAATAGAAATGTATTGAATCTGTTTATTTTACATTTTCAACACCTTTTAGAGTTAATAAATGAATAATATCAGAATTTTTTTGCTTAGACCAGTCGGGAATCACAAAGAATGCCCACTAATCGCTTGACTGGTGGGCACTTTTTTATAATCTAGATTATATTGAATTGTGAGTTAAACAACTAATTTTGTTTATAGTCTATCTACGCCCCACCATTTTGGTAATAATTCTTCTAAAGTTATAGTCTCACGTTTTTCATAATCTACCATAAACTCTGTCTTTGAATTCTTGCTATTAAGTTGCAGTAAAAATTCTCGGCACGCTCCACAAGGCATGCCTCCTAAACCGTAAGGTGCTTCATTTCGAAAGGCGATAATTCGTTTGATTTTTGTTTGTTTACTTAGTTGATACATATTAAATGCTGCGGCACGCTCTGCACAGAGATGGAAAACTCCAGCAGTTGCTTCAAAACAGTACCCTGTAAATATTTGTCCATCCTCAGCTTCTAAAGCACAAACTACATGTTGCGCATAAATAAATGGTGATACTTCATGAGGGTTGTATAGGCATTTTGCTTCATCATATAATTTTTCCCAAATATCCATAAAAAACTCCTTTATTTTTTAGTATATCATGAGTTTAATTACTTAGAATAATATGATTTATTTTGCTTAAAAATCTGCTTAAGTTCAATTGTTATAGTAAAACTGTGGTATTTGAAAGTAAAAATCAAAAAGTTATCGAAAATAGGATAACGTACATATTGTGATGCATAGATAACGGTGATTGGAAGAATAAAATTAATCAATTTACTGAAAAGGAGTGGTTAATTTTTTTATATTTATATTCAGTAAGGAAAAGATTGTCGAACTTTCATAAGATTGGTAGATAATACTAGAAGAGCGTACATTCATGAATACTTGGCAATAAACTAAAGTGTGATAAACTTTAAGAGTAAAAAGAAAGGAGTTGTTGGCAATCGCTAGAAAATATAATAACAACGTGTTGAAAAACACGCGTATGTTAAAAGATTATGCGAGTTCGATTTATTGTGAAGGTTGCCAAGAAACAATTGGCTACCTATGTTACGTTTCTTATTATAAAATCAACTTTACTTATTTATGCCACTGTGGAAATGAAGGCGAGTTGATGATAGAGTTTAACGAATTAGAAGAGGAAAAATCTAGTCAAAAATCGTTAGTTCTGATTAAAAATCGCCTAAGTTGTCCTATAGATCAAACTCCATTAATCACGCTATTAGATAAAAAATTACAAACTTATGAGGTTGGGACAAAAGTGGTTAGCTCTGAGAAATAAGAAGGAATTTCCGGAAATTGTTCTTCAAATTTTTGGTAACCGAGTAGGTATTGTGCAACATCAACTTATTTCATTCGCTGTGTTTTACAACAATTTCGGCTTATTTCCGTAGGGGCTGCTTTTGCATCACCGTTTGTTTGGTTTCAAAGAATAAAACAAAAGTGGTTTTTACTTTTGTCTCAGCCACAATTCATGTAGAAATCACTATACTGAGAAAAATCATTGAATTTAAGAGAGGGGTTAAAAAAATGAAAACAATTGGTCTTTTAGGCGGGATGAGCTGGGAAAGTACTATGAGCTATTATTCGCGTTTAAATGAACTGGTCAACGATCAGTTAGGTGGTTTACATTCGGCGAAAATCAACTTAGTTAGTGTTGACTTTGATGAGATTGAGCGATGTCAAAAAAATAATCAATGGGAAAAAGCAGGGGCAATCTTAGGGAAAGAAGCCAAGTCATTGGAAGTTTCTGGCGCAGATTTTATGCTGATTTGTACGAATACGATGCATAAAGTAGTTGCTCAAATTGCTGAGCACATTACCATGCCAATTTTGCATATTGCGGATGCGACGATTGAGGAACTTAAAAAAAATAAAATTGAAAAAGTAGGTCTTTTGGGGACTGAGTATACAATGAAGCAAGATTTTTACAAAGAAAGAATTATTGCGAGTGGAATAACAGTCAGTATTCCGACCGATGAAGAGATGTCTCAAGTCAATACAATCATATTTGAGGAATTATGTCAGGGGGAAATTTTGGCAGAGTCAAAACAGACGTTTTTACAAATTATTGAGCATTTAGTAGCAGATGGAGCGCAAGGAATTATTTTAGGGTGTACTGAAATTGGGTTGTTGATTCAACAAAAAGATGTGACAACGCCTATTTTCGATACCACTGAAATCCATTGTCAAGCAGCTGTTCAATATGTTTTAGCGTAACTATAACTGATAAATTTAATGAAGAGGAGTATTTTTATGAAACAATCAATTGTGCATATTGCCCTAGTCATTGAGGATTATGATCAAGCCATCGCTTTTTATACGAAGAAACTTGACTTTGTTTTATTGGAAGATACCTATCAACCTGAACAAGATAAGCGGTGGGTTGTGGTAGCTCCGCCAGGTTCAAATGGAGCGACGATTTTATTAGCAAAAGCTTCAAAAGAACGACAAAGGGTCTTCATCGGAGATCAGGCAGGTGGACGTGTCTTTTTATTTTTAGGAACAGATAATTTTGAGCGTGACTATCGAAAAATGCTTGCGCGAGGTATTGAATTTGTTAGGGAACCGAAAGAAGCAGATTATGGAACGGTAGCGGTTTTTAAAGATTTATATGGGAATCTATGGGATTTAGTTCAATTTAATGCATCACATCCAATGAGTCAACGAGAATGATTTGTTTTGAAGAAGGAAAATAAATTGAACGAATCCAACTGACAATACAATTGAATTCGTTCAATAATGCATAGAAACTAAAAAAAAGTTGAGAGTAAGGCTAAAATCGATAAACCGCCTTGAGTTAAAATGATTTTTTTATTACTAGTAAGACTGCCATATAAAGCAACTAAAATAATATAAATCAGTAACAGGCGGCTAATTTCCATAGAAGCAGTTGCGAAAAATATGCTATATAACAAACCAACACCGATTAAGCCGTTGTAAATTCCTTGATTTTTAAATAACACAGTCACAGATTTTCGTTTTAGTTCATCAGTCGTCATGTTAAAAACATTGCTAGTAGAAGATGAGGTTGTGGCAAATGTTTCTAAATACATAATGTAGAAAAATTCTAAGGCTGTTAATAAAATGAGAACAGTTGATATAATAGACATGGGAACCCTCCGTAATAGCTAATAATTGTAGATGAATCGATTGTCTTGAGCGCATGATCATCGTTGCTTCAATGATAGTTTTTTCGTTTTTTTTTGTAAATAAATATGCTTAGAAATTTAACTTAGATGGGATGAAATAGAAAAAAATCCTCTTGCTTTTTTTAAAGTTAGTCGAGAAAAAATTCAAGATTGGCAATTGTCAAACAGTTCGTCCATACTCTTTAACAGAATGAATTGTGGTATTCTATTGAAAAGGAGAAATTTATGTCAATTACAATCAAAAAAGTAACTACTGACAGTCGAGATTTACGTTTATTAGTGGCTGAATTAGATCGTTTTTTCATTGAAGAGTGGGGCAGTGAAGTGGCTCAAGGATATCAAAAACATCATTATTTGGCAGGAATGTCTATGGCAGTAATTTGTTATGACGAGAATCAAGCAGTTGGCTGTGGCTGTTGGAAGCTTTTGGAAGATAGCGTCCCTGAAATTAAGCGGATGTATGTGAAGAAGGAGTATCGAGGACAGAAAATTGCGACTAAAATTCTAAGTACTTTGGAAATGGACGTGGTAAAACAAGGTTATTCACGCGTGATTTTAGAGACAGGGGCTGAAATGACTGCAGCAATTCGATTTTATGAAACTAGTGGGTATCAAATTGTTCCTAATTATGGTGAATTTATTGGAGATGAACGCTGTGTTTGTCTTGAGAAAAAGTTAGATTCCAATAGAACGTAGAAGCATAATAGTTTTTGTTTATTTTAATGTGAGAAGAGGAGAATAGGATGACAATTATTTTAGCATCGCAATCACCTAGAAGAAAAGAATTGTTACAACGAATTTTACCAGAGTTCAAAATCGTCCCTGCGGAAATCGATGAAAAAGTGAATGAAAATGATACACCAGTCGAATATGTACAAAAAATGGCACGTGAAAAAGCGCAACAAGTTGCAAAAAATCATCCAAATGACCTCGTAATCGGGTGTGATACAATCGTCACTTTAGATAATAAAATTTTAGGCAAACCGGCTTCACGCGAAGATGGGTTCAACATGTTAACTGAATTGAGTGGAAAAACACATGCTGTATATACGAGTATCGTGCTACTAAAAAATAATCAAGAGTTAGCGACAACAGTTCCAGCAAAGGTAGAATTTTATGAATTATCTGATCAAGAAATAAATTCCTATCTAGAGACAGATGAATATATAGATAAAGCAGGAGCTTATGGAATCCAGGGCCAAGGAGCTTTGTTTGTGAAGCAAATTGAAGGAGATTATTATTCAATTATGGGTTTACCGATCGCGACCCTTTATCGGATGTTGCAAGAATTTCAGGAAGATTGATTTTTTACAGTAAAAAATAAGTAAGTGAAAAGAGGAAAATGGATGAATTGTTCAGAAACGCGATCCGTACAAACTCATTTTGTGACGTATAAAGATTTAAATTTTAATGATACCTTATTCGGTGGACAAATGATGGCGTGGATTGATGAAACAGCTGGGATTTCGGCTGTGCGTATTGCAAGAGAAGGAATTGTGACCGCATCTGTGGATCATTTAGATTTTTTAGCGCCAATCAGAGCGAATCATTCTGTCTGTATTGATACATTTGTTTCTGGTATTGGAACGCGTTCAATGGAAGTATTCGCCAAAGTTATTGGAGAAGATTTATTAGAAGGAACACGTTATTTAGCTGGGACATGTTTTCTGACGTTTGTGGTACCTAAAGGAAAAACACTTCCTGTTATCAAGCCTCAAACGAAAGAAGAAAAATTTATTTGTGCAGGGTATGAAAAACGAAAAAAGACAAGCCAAATGAGACGTCAAGATAGTATGGATATAGCAAGCCAAATTGATTTGACACTTCCTTGGCGTGTTGAAGAATAAAATTTTGTTAATAACGAGGACTAAAAGGGATACCTACAACTAAGTCTTTGACCGGTAGATTTAGTATAATGGTAAGTCGTATTCATTCAGTTCTTTTAGCAAAAATGCTATGATAAATGGAACAATAACCAAAGGAGTGTGAGTCATGATGGAAAAAGCATCACAAGAAGAATTGAAAAAGAAACTAACAGACATTCAATATGCGGTAACTCAAGAAAATGCAACCGAACGTCCCTTTACTGGAGAATACAATGATTTTTATCAAGATGGGATTTATGTTGATGTTGTCAGCGGCGACCCACTTTTTAGTTCAACCGACAAATATGATGCGGGGTGTGGCTGGCCTTCATTTACAAAACCAATCGACAAAAATGATATCGCAGAAAAAAAAGATACGACTTTTGGAATGAATCGGGTTGAGGTGAGGAGCAAGGAAGCGGACTCTCATTTAGGTCATGTATTTACAGATGGACCACAAGATCAGGGCGGATTACGCTATTGTATCAATGCTGCGGCGCTCAGATTTGTTCCTGTGGCAGACCTTGAAAAAGAAGGGTATAGTGAATACAAAGATCTTTTTGAATAAAAATCATGCGAGAAATATGTAACTCTTATTAATTTTCTAATTACTAATATTAAAGCATCTCCTAAACAGTTTCCTCTAATAATAGCTCTATTTTCTTGAAGTATTCTCAATTATAGTAAATGAACTAAAATTTAACTAAATAAATTTATTTTATAGTAGTTCTAATTTTAGTTCTTTGCTATAATTTATAAAGATACTTTAATGGAAATGAGATGAACACATGAAAATCTTGATTTCAGATATTGCTGAAAAGGCCAACGTTTCTAGTGGAACAGTGTCAAATGCAATTAATAACCGCAAAGGAATCAGTGAACAAAAACGTCAATATATTTTGCAGGTAGCTAAAGAGATGGGCTATTTTGAACAAAAGGAACCTAAAAAAACTGATACACAAAAGATTAAATTTATCATTCTTAATAAAAAAGGGAACGTTGTTGGAGATACGCCTTTTTTCTCTGAATTAATTCGAGGAATTGAAATGGAGTGCACAACTTTAGGGTATGAATTAGTGATTTCTCACGTCACTTTGGATGAGAATACGATGTTTTCCGATGCTGTCAATCAAGATCAAGTAGATGGTCTACTCTTTTTGGGAACAGAGCTAGAAAAACAAGATTTAGAGGTCTTTCGAGAAATTTCGGTACCCATTGTTATTTTAGATACTATCTTCAAATCACAGGAGTTTGATTTTGTTGCGATTAATAATTTGGATAGTGCTTATGAAATAGTAGAAAAAATGATTGAAGCCAAGCATAAGGATATTGGTTTAATTAATTCTGCTTTTCAGATTAATAACTTTCGTGAGAGAAAGGAAGGATTCTTACAAGCAATCCAAGATCATGGATTAATCTATTATGAAGAAACAGAAGCTTTGGTTGAACCTACACTAGAAGGTTCATATAAAGACATGAAAATTTATTTGACGGCTATGCTTGCTGAAGGACGCGAGATCCCTACTGCTTTTTTTGCAGTAAATGATACGATTGCAATTGGTGCTATGAAAGCTCTTAAAGAAGAAGCGCCAGATAAGGAAATTGCAATAGTCGGGTTTGATGATATTCCGTTAGCAGAGTTTTGTAGTCCACCACTAACGACAGTTAAAGTGGATAAAGTATATTTGGGACAACAAGCTGTTCGACGTTTGGTTGAGAAGATTTCAGAAGAAGAAAATCATTGTGTTAAAATGATGGTTGGAACAACTGTTGTAGAGCGCGCAAGTGTACCATTGTTGGAAATATAAATCGAATTTTTTCAATGATAAAAAAAGATAGAGCGAAAACTAAAATTTCCGCTCTATCTTTTTTTGTTTTATTTAGCTAAAATTTAGCTAAAAGTATTGCAAAATATTTAGTTGATGGTATACTAGTTTTATAAAAGTAAGGGCTTTCGGTAGATGAGAGGTGATTTAATGAGAACTATTGGGCTGTTTTGTGTGGCTGGACTATCGACTGCATTATTGGTAAATGAATTAAAAAAAGCCTTAAATCATTTGGATAAAGAGTATTCAATTAAATCGGCGCCGTTTTCAGAGGTTTTTATGCTGGGTGAGAACTATGATTTTATTTTATTAGCACCACAAGTTCGATTTAATCAAGAGAAAGTTACTTTAACATTTCCAAAAAAGAAAATTATTTTGATTTCTCAAGAAGAGTTCATCAATCAAGATATTAATTCTATAGTGGATAAAATTATTTTTAGTGAAAATAACTAAATATTTATTGGAGGTTTTTTGTATGGATAAGGTAAAAATAGGTTTTGCTCCTACACGAAGAAATCTATTTAGTGCAGAAGCAGCAATTGAATACGCAAATTTGACGAGAAAAAAGATGAATGAATTGGAAATCGATTATGTAGATATTTTAGATGTAAATGAAGATGGTCTTCTATATGATGATGAAGGCGTTGAAAAGATTGCTGAAAAATTTAAAAAAGAGAAAATCGATGGTCTGTTTTTGGCTAATGAAAACTTTGGAACAGAATATGCATGTGCTCGGCTAGCGAAAAAATTAGATGTCCCCGTGCTGTTGTGGGGGCCAAAAGATGAAACTCCTGCAGCAGATGGATCAAGACTAAGAGATACACAATGTGGACTATTTGCTATTGGAAAAGTTTTACGACGCTTTAAAGTTCCCTTTACGTATATAAAAAATTCAGATATTGATACACCGGAATTTGAACGAGGACTAAAAGATTTCATTAAGGTTTGTAATGTGGTAAAAACGTTTAAACAAACCAGAATATTACAAGTTGGTCCACGTCCATTTGATTTTTGGACAGTTATTTGTAATGAAGGAGAGTTATTGGAACGATTTAACATCTCATTATCACCTGTTCCAATCAAAGAACTGGTGCAAGAAATTGAGGAAATCAAAGAAACTAATTATTCAGCGATTGAAAAAGTAATGGATTACTTCAGAAAAAATACAGAAGTACAAATCAGTAATGATGAATTAGAAATGGTAGCTGCATTGAAAGTAGCGCTACAACAACTGTGTGAAAAATATGGTTGCAACGCGGGGGTTATTCAATGTTGGACAGCACTTCAAGATGAGATTGGGATTCTTCCATATGCTTCTCTATCACTTTTGCAAGAAGAAGGATTGCCGTTTGTTTGTGAAACAGATGTTCATGGAGCAATTTCAGAATTATTGATTGAGGCTGCTTCTCTGGGAGAACACAGAGCTATTTTTGCAGATGTGAATTGTCGCCACCCAGAAAATGAGAATGGAGAGCTTCTGCAACATCTAGGCGTTTTTGCTTATTCAACGGCTGAAACAAAGCCAATTTTACCACCACGCCATTTTGTTTTTGATTATCCAGGATCCGTTGCTTTTAGAGCCATTAAAGATGAGTATACGTTGTGTCGTTTTGATGGTGACAATGGTGAATACTCATTATTAATGGGTACCGGTAAAGGAATTGATGGTCCCTATAATCAAGGAACCTACTTATATTTAGAATTTGAAAATCTTAATCGCTTAGAATTTAAATTAGTCTATGGTCCTTATATTCATCATGTTGCTGCTGTAAGAAAAAATGTTGTTCCCATTTTATATGAAGCATGTAAATATTTAGGAGTTACCCCTGATTTTTACGATCCAATTGAAGAAGATGTCAAGGCATACCTTAGAGGAGAATAAAAATGGAAATAATCGATTTACAAAAAAAAGCAATTGAAATTAGAAAAGAAGTTTGGCAATTGATTTATCAAGCCAAAACGGGTCATACAGGCTCAGACTTATCATGTACAGATATTTTAGTTGCCCTATATTATCATGTTATGAAGGTTGATGCGTCAAATCCTGAAATGGTGGATCGTGATCAATATATTCAAAGTAAAGGTCATGCAGCAGAAGTACTTTGGACGGTTCTTGCAGACAAAGGATTTATATCAAAAGAAGAACTACAAACGTTTTCTCAATTTGGTTCTCGTTTGATTGGTCATCCAAATAATAAAGTTGCTGGCGTAGAAATGAATACTGGCTCTTTAGGTCACGGGTTGCCTGTTTCTGTAGGAATTGCGTTAGCAGGTAAAATGGATAATCGCTCCTATCATACTTATACGCTATTAGGTGACGGTGAATTGGCTGAAGGTTCTGTTTGGGAAGGAGCGATGGCTGCTACTAACTATCAATTAGACAATTTAACCGCGATTATTGATCGCAATGGCTTACAAATCACTGGGAAATCGGAAGAAGTAATGTCTGTTGAACCACTAGATGAGAAATGGCGCGCTTTTGGCTGGGATGTTTCAATAATTGATGGCAATGATATGGAAGAATTAATCGCTGCCCTTACAAAGCCAAATGAAAAAAACAAACCGAAATTGATTATTGCGAATACTGTAAAAGGAAAAGGCTTTTCGGAAGCTGAAAATCAAGCGCAGTGGCATCATAAAGTACCGACAGATGAACAGTTAGAAAAAGCTTTAGCCGAATTGAATCAACAATTGGAGGTTTTGAACAAATGAAACCAAAAAATAAAATAGCGAATCGCCAAGCAATGTGTGAAGTGCTAATTGAAGCTGCCGAAAAAGATCCTACAATAACGGTTTTAACAAGTGATTCGAGAGGTTCTGCTTCCTTAAATGAATTTGCTAATGTTCACCCAACTCAATTAGTAGAAGTAGGTATTGCTGAACAGAATATTGTTAGTATTGCGGCTGGATTAGCTCACATGGGAAAACGCACGTTTGTTGCCTCTCCCGCTTGCTTTTTAAGTATGAGAAGCATCGAACAAGTAAAAGTCGACGTGGCGTATTCAAACAAAAATGTAAAATTGATTGGAATCAGTGGCGGAGTGAGTTATGGCGCATTAGGAATGAGTCATCACTCATTACAAGATTTTGCTGTAACACGAGCGATTCCAAATCTTCAAGTGTTTGCGCCGGCTGACCGGTTTGAAACGGTTCAATTATTTAAAGCTCTAGCAAAAACAGAAGAACCTGCGTATATCAGAATCGGTCGAAATCCGGTAGAAGATTGTTACGAAAATGCTGATTACGAATTTGAAATAGGGAAAGCTGTTACGATGAAAGAAGGAACAGAGGTAACATTTATTGCTACTGGAGAAACGGTACGACAAGCAATGGATGCGGCTGAATTATTGTTAGAAAAAAATATTCAAGCAAAAGTATTGAATATTCATTCAATAAAACCACTAGATGCAGAAGCAATCAAAAAGGCAGCACATCAAACGAAGTATCTCATTACAGTAGAAGAGCACAGCATTTATAATGGGTTAGGCGCAGCAGTTGCAGAAGTTCTATCCGAAGAAACAGGATGTAAGCAAAAAATTATTGGGTTTCCAGATGAGGCGTTGATCACAGGAAGTGGCTCAGAATTGTTCCGTCATTATGGACTAGATGGTGCTTCCTTGGCTAAGCAAGCTGAAGCATTTATTGGGAGCTGATTGAATGGAAAAGATTTATCAAATTGTACTGGATCAAAGTACTTCTGGAACGAAAGTACTTTTACTAGAAAAGGGTCGGATACTTAAAAGATATGACAAAAAACATCAACAATTTTATCCGAAAAATGGGTGGGTCGAACAAGACTCACTTGAAATTTGGGGAAATGTGCAGGAACTGTTACTATTAGTTTTGGAAGAAAATCAACTTACTTTTTCTGATATTGCGTACTTATCACTTACGAATCAACGAGAAACAATTGTCGCGTGGGATAAAGTCACCGGAAAACCGCTTCATCATGCAATTGTTTGGCAATGTAACCGTAGCCAGTCAATCTGTAATGCGCTAATTTCTGATGGCAAAGAGCAACTGATCAATCAGAAAACAGGATTAAAAATCGATCCCTATTTTTCAGGATCAAAAATCAAATGGTTATATGATGAAGTTCCATTAATCCAAGAAAAATCAAGAAAGAATGAACTAGCGATAGGTACGATTGATAGTTGGTTGATTTGGAATTTGACTGATCACGAAGTTTTTGCAACGGATGCTAGCAATGCGTGTAGAACTCTTTTGTATAACATTCATCAAATGTGTTGGGATGAAGAATTAGTTGCACTTTTTAATGCTCAAAAGAAAGATTTGCCAGAAATCAGAAATGCTGATGATTTTTTTGGTAAGTATCAAGGGATTCCTATTAAAGGTGTTATGGCAGATTCACAAGCAGCCTTGTTCGGCGAAAGTTGCTTAGCGATTGGTGATGTTAAAATCACTATGGGCACAGGTTGTTCTATATTAATGCAGGTGAATGATCAAAGTATGTTAAGGGACGACCGTATTTTAACGACGGTTGCCTGGGAAACAAAAACCGCTAGAAACTATGCGCTTGAAGGAATTATTCGTTCGTGTGGAGATGCTATTAATTGGTTTAGTGAAACGATTTCTACGGTTGAGCAAGTATCCGCTTGGTTTAACGAGGCTCTTGATTATAAGGAAGAAACACTTGTTCAATTTATCCCTGCATTACAGGGAATGGGAGCTCCCTTTTGGAATAATCAATTATCCGCTACATTTTTTGGAATAACACGGGAAACAACAAAAAAAGAACTATTTCGAGCAGTTTTGGAAAGTCTCATTTTTCAAGTGAAAGCAGTAATAGATACAATGGAAGAAGTAGCTACTTGTAAGATCAATAAAATTTATGTTGATGGTGGAATCTCAAAAAATCACTTATTGATGGAAATGATGGCCACTTTATTGAACAAAGAAATCATTGTTAGTGAAATTGAAGAGTTCTCTGCTATGGGTGTAGCGAAAATGGCGAATGAGCAACTGCAATTGTTAACAATAAAAGAAACATATATCCAAGAAAATCAAAAATGCAAAGGAATTCTTTTAAAATATAAAAAATGGAAGCGGTTTATAGAAAATCTTGATGAAATAGAAAATGAATAGTATAAATTTTTTAGAATAGAGGGAAAAAGATGGAGGTAACTAGGATTCACTTAAATGCAACTGCTTACTTTGATACGTATCTACTTCATCGGTCTCAAGAATACAATGTAGGCAAAAAGAAACCATTAGTAGTGGTATGTCCAGGCGGCGGATATGCTTTTACTAGTGATAGAGAAGCAGAAACAATTGCATTGAAATTTAACAGTATTGGTTTAAATAGTGCAGTGTTGTGGTATACGACGAAAGACCAAGTGAAAAATGTGCCACAAAATGCTTTAGTAGAAGCCGCTCAAACGATCAAGTATGTTCGGAAACATGCAGAAGACTGGTTAGTAGATGAAGAAAAAATCATAATTTGTGGCTTTTCGGCTGGCGGGCACTTGGCATTGCAAATGGCTACTCGATGGCATGATCCGCTTCTAGCTGAAAAACTAGATACCACAAATGATTATCTAAAAGTGAATTTAGCGATTTTAGGTTACCCCTTAGTCTGTCAAAAAGAAGCCTTTGCAGAGGATGAATTAGGATTTGGAGCAACATTAATGAAACAACCATTGACAGCTAATGAACGATTTTTTGGAGTGAAAAACCCTTCGTTAGATATCGTAGAAAAAATGAATTGTTTGAATTATGTAAATGAGAAGACGCCGCCAACTTTTCTTTGGCATACGACTGAAGATGTGTTAGTTGATGTCGATCATTCTTTAAAACTTGGGATGAAATTGCGTGAGTCTGACGTTCCGTTTGAAATGCATATCTTTGAAAAAGGGGAACATGGTTTGGCTTTAGCTGATCGAACAACCGCTCGAAAACAAAGCCACTATAATCAGCATGTTGCGAAATGGTTTGAACTTTGCGAAGAGTGGTTAAGTCCTTATATTGATGAAAAGGAAGTGACAGGAATTGAAACTAAAAGTAAATGATAATGGAAGAACATTATTGCGAAACAATCATCATTTCTTTTACTTAGCGGACACATGTTGGAGTGCTTTTACAAGCATTCAAACAGAAGAATGGATCATTTATTTGAAAAAAAGAAAAGCACAAGGGTTTAATACGTTACAAATCAATATTTTGCCACAATGGGATCGAAGTAAGGGGTCATTTGATTTTTTACCTTTTCCTGAGAATGATGGAATTTATGATTTTTCTCAAATCAATGACGCGTATTTTATTCGTGCGCAAGAGTTGTGTCAACTAGCAACAGAGCAAGGATTTACCTTATCCTTAGTAGTACTTTGGGCAAATTATGTCGTTGGAACATGGGCAAGTGATTTAGATCAAGAAAAAAATATCATTCCCTTATCAGCAAGACATACCTATTTTGAGAAGGTCATTGAGTATTTTGATCAATTTTCTCCGATTTATTTTATTGGTGGAGATACCGATTTTCCGACACAAGAAACGATTGAAACATACGAAGATGCGTTTGCTTTTTTTAATAAACACTCGCCAAAAACATTAAAAACGGTTCATATCAAAGGTCGTTTTTACGACATTCCTGAATCAATCATCACTTCATTAGATTTATTTTTATATCAATCGGGGCATAATCGTTCATTTTTAGATATGCCATATTCCTTAGCGGAACAGTTCTATCAACGAACACCTAAACGACCGATTATTAATTCAGAACCTTGTTACGAACAGATGGGGTTTGCTAGAAAAGAATATGGTCGTTTTAGCCAAAAGGATGTTCGTAAAGCAGCTTGGCAATCTATTCTTTCTGGTGCTTGCGCAGGCATTACCTATGGGGCGCATGGTATTTGGAGCTGGCATGGCTTTTCAGCAACTTTTTCAGAAAATATGGGGGAAGCTTTTGATCGTCCAATGCATTGGCCAGATGCATTGCAACTACCAGGTGCCAACGACTATGGATTTATTAAACAGTTTTTCGAATTGTTAGGGATTACTAATTTGATTCCTAAAAATGAGTTGCTTATCAAAGGAGATGAACAAATTCGTATTGCGACGACAGATGATCAATCCTACTACTTGATTTATATTCCGAGTAACACGGCAATTACAGTAGCAATCGATTTTTCGGCGTACCAATTGACTATGATTGATCTAAGTGGGAACCAGTTTTTTAAAGCGGATTACAGAGTGAAGGATAACGAAACAATAATTGAGCCACATACCTGTCAAGAAGATGTGTTGATTATTGCATATAAACGAGGAGTGAGATAAATGGATAAATACATGGATAGTGTTTTAACATTTGCAGACAAAATTTCTAATAACAAATATTTAAAAGCAATTTCAAGCGGGTTGATGGCAACCTTACCGATTAATATTATTGGTTCAATTGCATTATTATTGGCGGTTTTACCGATAGATGCGTGGAAAAACTTTATTACTACAATTCATATTGGAGGTTATTTTTCATTAGGTTATAGTGTTACAGTCGGTCTTATTTCAGTCTATGCTGCCTTTTTAATTGGTCATCGTTTAGCAACAGAATTTCATCAATCACCTATAGCTGGGGGAATCGTCTCATTATTTTCTTTTTTAGTCATGACACCTCTTTTGGTTATAGATGAAGTGAAAACGCTTGATATGAGTAAATTGGGCGCACAAGGCTTGTTTACTGCTATGATTTGTGGGCTTGTTTTTTCAAGAATTTATTGTTTTATTTTAGAAAAAAATGTAACAATCAAGATGCCGACGGGTGTTCCTCAATTTGTTACAGATACATTTGCAGGTCTTATTCCAGCAATTATCACAGGGTTTGTGGCGATTATTATTAGTTGGTTGTTTGGCTTCACGTCATACGGTTCTTTTTCTGACTTTATTTATCAAATTTTGGCAACACCACTACAAAATCTTTCATCTAGTATAGGTTCTTTACTATTTATTATACTGGTACAAATGGTACTTTGGTTTTTTGGTATTCATGGTTCACTTGTTGTTGGAAGCTTTATTACAGCATTATACTTGCCAATGGATGTTCAAAACATGGATGCTTTGGCGATAGGGACACCACGATCAGAATTGCCTAACATTTTGAGTAAATCGTTCTATGATCTATTTGGAGGGATTGGCGGAGCGGGTGGAACGCTTGCTCTAATTATTATGATTTTACTATTTGCTAAATCAAAACAATCAAGAACTGTTGCAAACTTGAGCTTGATTCCTGGCTTTTTCACAATCAATGAGCCGATGGTTTTTGGTTTACCTCTGATTTTAAATCCTATCATGGCAATTCCATTTATCTTAACACCACTATTACAAGCTTCAATCGCTTATGTAGCTATTTGGAGTGGTTTGTTCCCAAGACTTAGTGGAATTCAAGTGCCATTTGGAACACCAATTTTTTTGAATGGATTTTTAGCAGGTGGCTGGCAAATTGCATTATTACAAATCATTTGTGTGTTAGCAGGTTGTATACTTTATCTTCCGTTTGTTAAGTTATTGGATAAAGAGAACCTTAAAAACGAAGCAGTAGCTGCTGAAGAAGAAAAAAGGAAAGAAAATAAGCCAAATCAAGGTGTATCTCAAGAAACAATGAGTTAGGAAATAGTCAGTACTAATTTTCATCATTGTATCCTCTTCAGTTTAATAGGTAACTTCAAAGAATTTTTTTCAAAAAGTATGAGTTTTAATTTTATGTAAAAGAGACAAAAGCGATTTTTGCTTTTGTCTCTTTTATATTTTTTGAAAAAAATGTCGTACGAAACGACATCTTTTGAGATGATTTTTGTTTTTTTGAGGGTAGAATCAAATACGTAGATAAATAAAAAATATGAAGAAAGGATGATTTTTAATGGAACAAATTACGAAGGAAACAGTTGATTCGATGTTGAATGAATGTTTAAAAACCAAAAAAGATGTAGTTGCAAAAAATGCAGTAACTACAAATGGGATATTCAAAGCAGCGGAAAATGGGGCTTCAATTGGATCGAATAACTTTATCTTTTCGATTGATGTTGATTGCGAAAAAGTTGCAAATCAAAATCAAAGTGGTCGTTGTTGGATGTTTGCCTGTCTAAATATTTTACGATTTCATATTGAAAAACAATATAATATGAAAACTGTCGAGTTGTCTCAAAACTATATGTATTTTTGGGACAAACTAGAAAAAGCCAATTATTTTTATGAAAATATTTTAGAAACAGCAACTGACTCTTTAGGCGATCCAGTTGTGCGGTATTTATTAAAAACACCACAACAAGATGGCGGTGATTGGAACTTAATCGTTTCTCTTATTGAAAAGTATGGAGTTGTGCCGAAGGAAGCCATGCCTGAATCAAGTTGTAGTATTAATTCAGCTGAACTAGATACAATGCTTAATAAAAAATTACGTAAAGACGCTGTAAAACTTCGTCAAATGAAAAAGGAACAAGCAACGGAGAGCGAAATTAACCAAGCTAAAGATGAATTAGTTAGAGAAGTATTTCGAATGCTAGTTATTTCATTAGGGATGCCTCCGAAAAAAATCGATTTTTCTTTTTATACGAAAGATAAAACCTATCAAAGTTTTAAACAATTGACACCTTTAGAATTTTACAAAGACTATATTGATTTGGATCTAAGTGAGTATGTAGGAATTATTAATGTGCCAACGGAGGATATGCCGCGTAATACACTATATGAAGTGGCTTACTCTGGCAATATGGTCGATGGCATACCTAATCAATATTTGAACGTAGAAATGAATGAATTAAAAAAGATGACGATTGAGCAGCTTAAAGCGAATGAGCCTGTCTGGTTTGGTTGCGATGTTTTACAATCCAGTGATCGAAATAAAGGAGTAATGGCACACGATTTATACGATTTTGCTACATTATTTGATGTTGATTTTGAAATGACCAAAGGAGAACGTTTTAATTATCAAGAAAGCTTACCAACTCATGCGATGGTTATCAGTGGGGTGGATCTAGACGACAATTTACCAACAAAATGGAAAGTTGAAAATAGTTGGGGCGATAAAGTGGGAGATAATGGCTTTTTTGTAATGGATGATGCATGGATGGATGACTATGTTTTCGAAGTTGTAGTAAAAAAATCATTGTTATCAAAAGAGCAACAAGCAATTTTAATCTCTAAACCAGTTGTTTTACCTTTTTGGAATCCTATGAACCCAATTGCTTAACTAAATGAAAGAAGGAATAGCCATGTGTACAACAGTATTAGTAGGAAAAAAAGCATCAAGAACAGGATCTACAATTATTGCCAGAAATTGTGATACAGAAGCACCGATTCAACCAGTCAAATTTATCACTGTAAAAGAAAACAGTAAAACTACCGGTATCTATCACTCTGTGTTAACAAAATTCTCAGAAAAATATCCATCTAAATCGTTACGGTACCAAATGATTCCTTTTGTCGAAAAAGAAACGTTAGGAATTTTTGGTGAAGCAGGAATCAATTCATTGAATGTGGCAATGAGTTCGACTGAAAGTATTTTTGGGAATACTTTTGTTTTGGCAATTGATCCTTTGACCGAACAAGGACTAGGTGAAGACTCACTATTAAATATGGTTCTACCCTATATTACTTCTGCACGAGAAGGCGTAGAGTATGTTGGGAAATTAATTGAAAAGAATGGCTCTCACGAAGGAAACGGCATTATTTTTAGCGATAAAGATGAAATATGGTATATGGAAATTCCATGCGGTCATCATTGGGTCGCTCAACGGATTCCAGAGGATCATTGTGCGGTGATTGCGAATCAATCAATTATTGAAGAAGTTGACTTTGAAGATGCTGCGAATTTTATGTATTCAAAAGGAATTCAAGCTTTTGTAGAAGAACATGCATTGAACCCAGATTCAGCTACATTTAACTTTAGACATATTTTTGGTACAAGTAATTTGCAAGATCGTAAGTACAATACTGCTCGTGTTTGGTATGGTCAAAAGGTATTTGGACATGAAAATACGAGTCCAATCGCAGACGATATGCCATTTACCTTTAAACCAGCACATAAATTGACCACAGAAGATGTGGGGTATGTGTTAAGTTCTCATTATGATGAAACTAAATATGATCCATTTAATGAAAATGATCTTGTTTCCGCGCGTGCATTTCGACCCATTTCGATGAATCGTACCGCTGAATCACATATGTTAGAAATCAGAAATAATGTCGATCCGGAATTCGCTGCGTTGATTTGGATAAATAGTAGTCCAACTGCTTTTAATCCGTATGTTCCATTCTATGCGAATAGTAACGACACATCATCATTATATAATGATACGTCATTAACCTTCGATATTCATCAAGCGTACTGGGTTTCAAGAACCTTAGCTGTTCTAGTAGAACGTAATTATGACAAATTAGCTTTTTCAAATTTTGGCTATTTATCAAATGCTAAAGCATTAGCTAATCACTTGGTTTATTTAACAGATAATGAAGCGAAAAACTATACAGGTGAAGCATTAACAGAATATTTAACAAAGAAAAACGAAGCGAATGCGCAAGAGATGAACAACAGTGCGATGACACAAATCGGCTCTTTAGTAAGTCAAGGGTTGGGGTTATCTAAACTGACCTTTGATATTACTAAAGATGTCTAAACGATAATAGGAAAGGGAGTCTGAAGAAAATGAACAACAATCAAAATTCAGTAAAAGGAATCAATACTCCTCCTGCTGCATCAGGTAAGGTACCAACAAAATCGCTATCTAAAATCACTTTATTAACTTTTATTGGTTTGACATTTGCGCTTGTTGCGGGTCCGTATTACTCAACTTTAACTGCAACAGGGTGGAATATGTTTTTATACATGGGAATTGCGACAATCGGCTTTGCTTTGCCGATTGCCCTAATTTCTGGTGAATTTGGCACTACTTTTCCAGGAAAAGGCGGGCCTGAATTATGGGTAAAAAATACACTAGGTCCGAAATGGGGTTTTGTCACTTCGTGGCTAATTTGGTGTGCCATGTTTCCAGCTATGACGGTTGTAGGAACGGGATTTGCGCCTACCGTCGCTTTGTTAATAGGAAAAGAAGAACTTATTGAAAATCAAATGTATACATTAATTGTCATTCTTCTATTAGTATGGACGATGACTTTGCTGAACTTAAAATTTGATATGGCCAAAATCAATGGGAAATTTGGTATCTGGCTTGGTTTCTATATTCCAGTCGTGATGCTATTTGTTTTAGGACTATATACATTTATCAAATTTGGTTTTAATCCACACAGTATTTTGGGCACTTTTGAACCTTCAAAATTATTACCGAAATCTTTAACAAGTGGTTCGGGTATGTATTTTAGTGGTGTGATATTTATCTTTTTAGGAATTGAAATGTCCTCTGTTTTCATCACACGTCTAACGAATCCATCTAAGCAATATGCCAAAGGAGTAATTGTTGCTTTAATTATGTTAGCAGTCATGTCTTTAGCAAATTCATTCTTAGTCGCAAACGTTGTTCCAGCGGGAAAAATTCAATTAAATAATGGCGTTCAACCTTTACAATTATTTGCAGAACGCTTAGGTTTGCCATATATCTTAGTACAAATTTTCTGTTTAATGACAATCGTCAGTGTATTAACAAATATGTCTACTTGGTTTGTTAGTGCATCAAAAACAATTACAGAAAGTGCCATCAGCGGAGATTTCCCACCCAAATTTAACTTTTGGAAAACAAACAAATTTAATGCTTGCCCAACGTTATTAATTGTCCAAGCAGTTGCGATTTCTTTGCTATCAGTAGCTTATGTCATTATTCCTGGCATCAATAAAGTGTTTATCATTATTACAAATAGTGGAACTGTCATCTATTGTTTAGCGTATGCGTTAATGACGATTGGTTACATGAGTATGAGAAAACATAATACAAATGAAACACATCCATTCCGTGTTGGGAAAAAAGGTAATGGGTTAGCTTATTTCTTCTCAATCTTATTATTGATTACTATTGTATTTGCATTAACAATAACATTTATGAACAATACCTTGTTAAATTTAGTATTTGTTCTTGTATTTTCAGGTATTATCTTTGTTATTCCGTTAATCATTTATAAAAATAGAAAAGAAAGTTGGAAAAATAATCCAGCTAATTCAGAAGTTATAAATAAAACAAATTAAGTAAATGAATACCGTTCGCACCGAATAGGGTCTCTAATTAAGTGAACGGTATTTTTATTGGAGGGATTAAAATGGCTACGACAAATCAGACAGTAACTAGTAATGGAGCTGGCGATTCAAATAAAAACAAATTGTCTTTTATCTCAATTTATTTTTTAGGAATTAATGCAATTGTTGGGTCAGGTGCTTTTTTATTACCACAAGAAATCTATAAAGACATGGGTGTTATGAGTGTCGTTGTCCTATTATGTGCGGCGATTACAGTTAGTATGATTGCCTTGTGTTATGCAGATCTATCAAGTCGCTTTTCTGGATCAGGTGCGGCTTGGTTATATTCTTATAATGCATTTGGAAAATTCACTGGGTTTCAAATTGGTCTGTTTTCTTGGTTTTTAGGCTGTTTAACTTTATCAGCAGAATCTGTTGCGTTACTACGAACATTGAAAAATATTTTTCCAGTGTTAGGAAGTAACACGGTTAAAATCCTATTTCCAGCTTGTTTAATCATTTTATTAGCGGTCATCAATATGTTTGGGACGTCACTTGTGAAATTGATTAATAGTGTTTCTTCTGCATTTAAGATATTTATCATTGTATTCTTTATCGTATTAGGTGCTTTTTTTATTAAAAGTACTAACTTTTCACCAATTGTTCCTAGTACAGTTACGGATACACATAGTTTTATGAGTCATTTTGGGTCAGCATTTAGTGTAGTATTCTATATGTTTAGCGGTTTTTCGTTTATTCCAGTAGCAGCGGCACAAATGAAAAATCCCGAAAAAAATATTCCTAAAGCATTGATTTATGTGATGATTAGTGTAACGGTCTTATATACGTTGGTTCAAGTTGTTGCTATCGGAATTTTAGGAACAACGATCGTAAAATACGATGTACCGATTGCTGAAGCAATGAAAATCGGTGTGGGTCAATGGGCATATGCAATTATTATCTTAGGAATGTTGATTTCTATCTTTGGTGTGGCATTTGCTGTTTCATTTAGTACACCAGCACTAGCCGCTTCTTTAGCAGAAGAACATAATTTGTTACCGGCATCAATTGGGAAAAAAAATAAATATGGTGCGCCTTTTATTGCCGTGATTGTTACCTCAATCATCAGTATTGTAATGACTCAATTTAGTTATATTTTCTTAGTTTCTTGTATTGTATTAGTTTCATTTATCCAATATGTACCGTCCATTCTTGCAGTCATTAAGTTTAAAAAGACTAAACAATTTCCTAATAATGGTTTCAGTCTAAAAGGTGGTTATCTTGTACCGATTTTAGCGTTAGCCATTTCTATGTATCTATTAACTAACTTCAAATTGAATGTCGTTTTAGTAATGGCAGTAGTTTTTGCTTTAGGGGTCATTGTTTATTTTGCTAAAATTAAGAACAATGAAGGGTGATGAGTTTGTGCTAAACGTGAATCTAAAAGAAGCACAGAAAATAGAAAAATTAGGTGTGTTTGAAATTAATCAACAATTACTAGCATTAGCACAAGAAAATAGATGTGGCTTAACTGTTACTAAAGGAAGTTCAAATTGGACAACTCAAAGGCGTAACTAGTCAGTGGTAGTAATTGTTCTGCGCGAAGCGCTCATTCTCAAACAATTGATTTAAGCTTTTTATACGAGTAAAAATAGTTAGAGATAAATTAATCATGAAGACCAGCTAGATTCGAAGTATCAGTGAATTTAGCTGGTTCTTCCTTTTTTATTGTACTAAGCAATTATGTACAAAAATAGGAAAGATTTTTCTTAGATAGTTAGTAATTTCTAGTTGGAGGTTTTCAAATTTTTATTTGTGTTGTTTATTTCCGTAGGTATTTCGTTTGAGCTTTTTTAGTTTTTCTATGGTTTTTTTTTGCACAGCTAGTAAAAATTGTAGCTTTTTAATCATTTTTGGCCAAATTGGTATTGGAATCAGCTTCCTTTTATCTCAGTCCATTTTTTACCCAAAGGATTGTCTTTAGTATAATATATTTTTCCCGCTATTGATTTACTTATAGATATGCTAAAATAGAAACGTATGTACGCATTAAAAGCGTAAGTGAGAAAGGTGAAAAAATGTACGAATATATCATTGGAAAAGTGACGTTTATCAGTCCTTACTATATTGTTGTTGAAACAAATGGAATTGGGTATCAAATTTCGGTTAGTAATCCATATCGTTATTCTGGTAAAACAGAGACAGAAATGAAATTGTACTTACATCAAGTGATTCGAGAAGATGCTCATTTACTTTATGGATTTAACGATTTGGAAGAAAAGCAGCTTTTTCTAAAGTTGATCAGTGTTTCTGGGATCGGACCGAAAAGTGGGTTGGCGATCATGGCTTCAGAGGATCATGGCGGTTTGATCAATGCCATTGAAAATGAAGATGCTACCTATTTGACTAAGTTTCCAGGCGTGGGTAAAAAAACCGCGCAACAAATGATTCTTGATTTGAAAGGTAAACTTGGCGAGTTAGAAACATCAGCAGTAGCTGTTCAAGCAATGGCAGATACTTCAGTCAGCGTAGCACACAATCAATCATTAGCAGAAGCAATCGAAGCGTTAAGTGCGTTAGGCTATAGCGAAAAAGAAATTAAACGAGTAACACCTAAATTAGAAGAACTAGAGCCGCAACAAACAGATGATTATTTACGTAATGCGTTGAAATTAATGATGAAACGCTAAGGAGGAAGGGTTATGACAGAAGAGGAACGCTTACTTTCAGGGGAAAGTTCTGAAGGGGAAGAATCACTTGAAAAATCACTACGACCACAATACTTAGCGCAATATATCGGTCAAAATAAAGTCAAACAAGAGTTGACAATCTATATCGAAGCCGCTCGTAATCGTGAAGAAGCATTAGATCATACGTTACTTTATGGTCCTCCCGGTTTGGGAAAAACGACAATGGCAATGGTGATTGCCAATGAAATGCGCGTCAATATTCGTACGACGAGTGGCCCTGCTATCGAACGACCGGGTGATCTAGTCGCTATTTTAAATGAATTAGAACCAGGCGATGTTTTGTTTATTGATGAAATTCATCGTTTACCTCGAGTGGTAGAAGAAATGTTGTATTCTGCAATGGAAGATTTTTATGTTGATATTATGGTGGGACAAGGAACAACGGCACACCCAGTTCATTTTCCATTGCCACCATTTACTTTAATTGGAGCAACAACGCGAGCAGGAATGTTATCTGCTCCCTTGCGTGATCGCTTTGGAATTATTTCGCATATGGAATATTATACCGATTTAGATTTAAAAGAAATTGTTTTACGTTCTGCGGATATTTTTCAAACAGAAATCGTTGAAGAGGGAGCTTTTGAAATCGCCCGCCGATCAAGAGGAACCCCGCGAATTGCCAATCGACTGTTAAAACGTGTTCGTGATTTTGCTCAAGTTCAATCGGATGGTGTAATCAATCGAGAGATCGCTGATCAAGCATTAATCCTTTTACAAGTAGATAATCAAGGATTAGATTATGTGGATCAAAAATTATTAAAAACGATGATCGAATTGTATGGTGGCGGTCCAGTTGGTCTAAGTACACTTTCAGTGAATATAAGTGAAGAAACCGAAACAGTTGAAGATATGTATGAACCTTATTTGATCCAAAAGGGATTTATTAAACGTACCCCTAGAGGGCGAGTAGTCACAGAATTAGCTTATCAACATTTTGGCTATGACTCACTGTATCAAGAAGAATGATGAAGTCGCTCAAATAGTTTTTTGAACGTGAACAAGTTAAATTGAAATAAATCTTTTATAAAGTTCAAACCAGTAATCAATCACGAAGTCTATTTTTAAAATTTGTGGTTGGTTGCTTTTTTGTGTTTTTGTATCTTAAATCTTTACAGGAATCATTATCGAAAAAAGTGAACAAAATCTTTCTAATCGTTGCGCTATCTAGTACAGTTATCTGTTTTTGTATAGATAACACAGATTTTTAATGGTTATGTTTTGTAGTTTTAAAACATCGCTATTAGAATGAAGGTATCAATGTAGAGGAGGACGTATTATGAATCATTCTAACGGGAATTATCAAGCATTTATCACACCAGAAAAGCCACAAAATAGTGACAAAAAATCAGCTTATTTAGTGGGATCAGGACTTGCTTCACTTGCTGCAGCCGTGTTTTTAATTCGGGATGGACAAATGGATGGTAGTAAAATTCATGTATTAGAGGAATTACCTTTGCCAGGTGGAAGTTTAGATGGAGCGATGAGACCTAAAGATGGATTTGTTATGAGAGGTGGTCGAGAAATGGAGGAACATTTCGAAACTCTTTGGGATTTATTCCGTTCGATTCCTTCACTGGATTCTCCAGGACTATCTGTTTTGGATGAATTTTATCGTTTGAATTTAAATGACCCAAGTTTTTCTCATACGCGAGTAATTGAAAATAGAGGGCAACAATTAGCTACCGATGGGCAACTTACTTTATCTGAAAAATCGATCAAAGAAATTATTGAATTAACTTTAATGACTGAAGAAGAACTAAATGATAAAAAAATAAATGAAGTCTTTAGTGCCGAGTTTTTTGAGTCGAATTTTTGGCTCTATTGGGCAACGATGTTTGCTTTTGAACAATGGGCTTCTGCTATGGAAATGCGCCGCTATTTACTCCGCTTTGTACATCAAATCGCTACGTTATCTAACATGTCTGCTTTACGATTCACTAAGTATAATCAGTATGAATCCTTAGTCTTACCTTTAATCAGTTACTTAAAAGAACATGGGGTAAACTTTGAATACAATACAACGGTTACTAATATTTTGGTTGAAGAACAGGGCAATGAAAAAGTTGCAACTAAGTTGTTTAAAGTAGTGAATGGTCAGGAAGAGATCGTTCAGTTGACTAAAGAGGATCTAATCTTTGTGACAAATGGATCGATCACTGAAAGTACAACTTATGGCAACAGTACAACTGCTCCTTCTAAGCAATATGAATTAGGAACTGCTTGGTCTTTATGGCAAAACTTAGCCAAACAATTCCCAGAATTTGGGAATCCTGATAAGTTTTGTAAAAATATTCCAGAAGAAAATTGGGTAATTTCTGGAACTATAACGCTAAAAGATGATCGAGCAATTCCGTATATTAAAAATATTAGTAAAAAAGATCCTCATAGTGGATCGATTGTAACTAGTGGACCAGTCACAATCAAGGATTCTAGTTGGTTATATGGCTATTCTATAAGTCGTCAACCAGTGTTTAAAGCGCAAAACGAGAATGAAACAATTGTTTGGGTATATGGCTTACTTTCTACTACAGAAGGTGATTATGTTAAGAAAAAAATAACTGACTGTACTGGGATTGAATTATGCAAAGAATGGTTGTATCACATTGGTGTACCACAGGATGAAATCGAGGATATTGCAACAAATGGCGCAACTACAGTGCCAGCACATATGCCATATATCACTTCTTATTTTATGCCAAGAGCTGTTGGTGATCGACCTTTGGTTGTCCCGCAAGGATCTCAAAATTTAGCTTTTATTGGAAATTTTGCCGAAACTGAACGCGATACCGTCTTTACCACGGAATATTCTGTTCGAACAGCTATGGAAGCCGTATATACCTTCTTAGATATTAAACGAGGGGTTCCAGAAGTTTATGGTTCTGCTTTTGATGCACGAATTTTATTGCAAACAATTTACTATCTTAACGACCATAACAATTTATCAGAAATAAAATTGCCTTTAATTGAAAAAGAAATAGAGAAGCATACGCTTAAGAAAATTAAAGGTTCTTATCTTGAAGAACTTTTAAAAAATGCAAAATTACTTTGATTTGAGTAATTTTTTACTCACAGTACTATTGAGTAAATCTTCACTAGAAATGCTTTAATTGGTACGGATAGATTGAAAATCTTTTTGACTTTTATAAAGAGAGCAAGGAGATATACGCGATAACTCGCTAAAATGACAAAAAAGAGAGTGGGACAATAGTCAGCAAAAATCTGATTATTGCCCACTCTCGTTTTAGTTTGAACAAACTATATATTAGAAAGAAAAAGAGGATTAAGTTATACTTATATAGAAACGTGTGTTCTTATTGTTGTTAAAGGTTGTTTTAGATGTTTGTTACTAAAAGGTTAGCAGCAAACAAAAAAGTGCGTACTTTTTTATTCAAGTAGAAACAGTCATACTTGAAAGTATAAAATTTTTGTTGATAGAAGAATGATCTGTTGTTTTATGTATCACACTAAAATTTTACAGAAGGAGTGAACCAATGATTGAATTTAATCATGTAACCAAAAAGTATGGTGATCAGCTTGTCTTAAAAGAAATGAATTTAACAATTGCAGATGGTGAGTTTTTTGTTTTGGTTGGACCCAGCGGGAGTGGCAAGACGACAACACTTAAAATGATTAATCGTTTAATTGAACCAACGACAGGTGATATTTATTTTAATGGAAAAAGGTTGATTGATTATCCATTAAGAGAACTTCGATTAACTATTGGGTACGTTTTGCAACAGATTGCTTTGTTTCCTAATTTGACGGTTGCGGAAAATATTGAATTGATTCCAGAGATGAAAAAATGGTCAAAAGAACAACGACGAGAAAGAGTGACAGAATTATTGCAAATGGTTCAATTAGCTCCAGAAGACTATGCGCATCGAAAACCAGCAGAACTTTCTGGTGGAGAACAGCAACGAATAGGGATTTTACGAGCCATCGCAGCTAAGCCGGATATTATTTTAATGGATGAACCGTTTAGTGCGTTAGATCCGATTTCTAGAGAGCAATTGCAGACTTTGATCAAGGAACTTCATCAAGAATTAGCGAGTACCATTGTTTTTGTGACCCATGATATGAATGAAGCAGTTCGTTTAGGTGATCGAATTTGTATTATGAATGAAGGCTCAGTGGTTCAAACAGATACGCCAGATGAAATTCGTCGTCATCCGATTTCTGATTTTGTTGCTCATTTTTTCAAAGAAGATGCAGCGAATATCGAAAATTATTGTGTAGTCGATTTAATTGAATTTCTTGAAGTAAGTGAGGAATCGAGAACGAATCATCCGCTAGTTGCCAAAGAAACGAACTTAGTAAAAGTCATTCAACAAATCAATGCAGAAGGACCTTTAATGGTAGTAGTCGCTGAAAATCAACAGGCGATAATTGATGAACAGGTGATTTTACGTTTTATAGAAGCCAAAATGGGAAAAGTGGAGGCTGAGTATGACTAATTTAATAGCGACTTTTACAGAGCGCAAAGAAGAATATATTCAAGCATTAGTAGAACATATCCAATTGTCATTACTATCCCTTTTGATTGCGATAGTGATTGCCATTCCAACGGCAATTATTTTGCTTAAGTCCAAAAAAATTGCTGAAATTATTTTACAAATTTCAGGAATTTTTCAAACGATTCCTTCGCTTGCGTTGTTAGGGTTATTGATTCCAATTATTGGAATCGGAACACCACCAGCAATTATTGCGTTGGTTATTTACGCAATTTTTCCGATTTTACAAAATACTTATACGGGATTAACTGAAATTGATCCATCACTAAAAGAAGCAGCAGAAGCTTTTGGAATGAGTAGAAAAGAAAAATTAGTGAAATTTGAAATTCAGTTAGCGTTACCTTATATTATATCTGGTATTCGAACGGCAACCGTTTTAATCATTGGCACAGCGACTTTAGCAGCATTGATTGGAGCAGGGGGGTTAGGAACATTTATTTTATTAGGAATTGATCGCAACAATATTTCTTTAATATTAATTGGCGCAATTTCTTCAGCAGTTTTAGCCGTTCTTTTTAATTACGGGATTCATTTACTTGAAAAAGCTAGTATTAAAAAGATTTTCGGTGCTTTTTTACTATTACTGGTATTATTGGGTGGCTCTTTCTGGTATATGAACCGAGGATCTGAAGATAAACAAATAACAATTGCAGGAAAATTGGGCTCAGAACCAGATATTATTATTAATATGTATAAAGAATTGATTGAAGAGAATAGTGATATCAAGGTTAATTTAAAACCTAATTTCGGTAAAACAAGCTTTCTTTACAGTGCATTGACCTCTGGCGAAATCGATATCTATCCTGAATTTACTGGGACGGTGCTAGAAACATTTATTCCAAACAATACCAATACTTCACGTGATCCCCGAGAAGTTTATGAATATGCGCGCGATGCAATCAAAAAAGAAGCAGACTTAGTGTACTTAGATCCAATGCTTTTTGAGAATACCTATGCCATTGCGGTGAAAAAAAGTTTTGCTGAAGAAAATGGATTAGAAACGATTGAAGACTTGAAAAAAGTGCAGAGTCAAGCAACAGCAGGATTTACTTTGGAATTTAATGATCGTGAGGATGGTAATCGAGGCTTACAAACAGTCTATGGCTTATCGTTGAATGTGAAATCGATGGAACCTTCTTTGCGCTACCAGGCAATTAATAATGGAGATGTTGCAATCGTGGATGCTTATTCAACCGATAGTGAGCTGAAACAATATGATTTAGTCACGTTAAAAGACAATAAACGTCTTTTTCCACCTTATCAAGGCGCACCATTAATGAAAGCTGAAACATTGGAAAAATATCCAGAGTTAGAAGGTATTTTAAACCAATTAGCTGGCAAAATCACAGAAGAAGAAATGAGCGAAATGAATTATCAAGTCAATGTCGAACAAAAAGATCCAGCAGTTGTTGCACATGATTATTTAATCGAACATGGATTTTTGGAAAGATAACCTGTGTGTAATTCAGACTGTTTAATATATTTTTTAGCTAAATAACGATTCTGAAAAGTTGTAGACAAGCAGTGATGATTATTTTATTTAATTAGTAAAAAAATAAAAATAGATGTTGGTATAGAAACAATCAGCTCTGGATAGTTGGAAATTGTGCTATCTGGAGTTGATTATTATTTTTCATCACTCAAATTAATTAATCCATTTTAAAGAACAATATAAAGAATAAAATTTGAATGCTAAAGATTTGTTTTGTCTAAAAAAAAAGTGTCTAACCAATGATAAGGTATTTAAGGAAAGGAAATTTGATGAAATTTCGCAAATAGATGTGTCGAAAAAATTCTAGAAATAACGATAGTATAATTTAAATAAATAGGTCAAAAGAACAGTAATGATATGTTTTTCCCTATTTATATTTTAAATTATACTTTGTTTGTGCTAGAAAAAATAAAAAATTATACGAATACATTTTAAATTAATAGTGTATTCAATCATGCGGAATTCAATTTTGTAACGTTTACTTCTATTGTACTATGATATTTTTATTAAAAAGATATTTTTCTATATTTCTTTTTAATTTTCTAATGAAATCCATTTTCAGTTCATTTATTATAAAAATCAAAAATATTTACAAATAATAGTAAATGAGTTATGTTAATAAGCGGATGATAGTTAATTATCCTGTAGCTATAAATTTATGAGTATATTTATATTAATTTAGATATAATTTGGGTGGTGGATGAAGTGGGAAGAAAACTATATATATTGTTATTTATATTTTTGATTTTTGGACTCGCCAGTCAACCAGTATGTGCGATGAGTGAAAGTAGCGATGATAGTTCATTATCAGAAAGTAAAGATGATAATCAAACTCAAGAGACAAATTCTAGTTACAGCTCAAATAGTAGTGAAGTGGTTGAAGCAACAAAAGATTCAACAAAAATGACGCAACAAGAAACTAGTGAAAATTCAATAGAATCAAATGATAAAATTTCTGAAAATGACAATATTGAAGCGACTGCTCTTTTAACAGGGATAGGGACAGTGGACAATCCTGTGATAGTGACAAATGCGAAGGAGTTGAACGAAGCGTTTCAGCTTGCGATTCCCGAAGGACAAACACAAATTACTATCCAGCTAGGTAATGACATTGTTTATACAAATAGTGATACCTATTTTACGATTAATAAAAATACCACTTTAGATGGAAATGGCCATGCTATTTTATATAATGGGACATCATACTCAACTCGTCATTTTCAAACAGGAGCCAATGGAATCAATATTACATATAAGAATATTCAATTTGGTAACGAAACTTATCCGAATAGTAACTATTATGGTATTTTGTATACAAATAATAGTAATGTTTCGCTCACAATGGAAAATATAAACTATAACATTAACAAAGGAGCGCAGCCTTTTTGGGGAAATAACAATGTAAATAATACGCTGACCTTTAAAGGTAAAAATACTTTCCATTCTTCTGGCTCTACTTCTGGTGGAGAATTTGTAGAAGGATTTCGCCAAGTCGTATTTTCAGCATCCAGTCAAACGACTATTTACAATGATACAACCGATTCTTTAGCTCTTTTTTATAGTACAAGCCAAGTTATTACTGTAGAAGAGAACGCTTCTGTTGATATTGAAACAAGTAAAAGAGATTTAACTTATGCTGGTGGATCATTATCAGTAGCAAAACAAGGTTCGTTTAACTATCATGCTATACATGGAACAAATTATTCGTCATCGTCAACGACCTTATCAAATTCTGGTACTGTATTACTTAGTTTTGACGAAGATGCAACTGGGAAATTTACAACTTCTGCTAACTCTTTTAGCGGAAGTAACCCAACAGTAAACGTGACATCTCCCGATTATGTCCTCTTTGATACAGATGATTCATCAAAAAAAGCCTTAGGAAGTATGAGTATTAATGTTGCTAGAAAAGATACAGATAACTATAAATATATTACTAGTTACCTTATTAGTGGAGAACAAAAAACTTTACGACCTAATTTAGCTTCAGGTGCGACTGAAACTATTAGTTCATCGAGTATTTCAAACGGACAATCTGTTTTATACGGGCGTGTTCCTGCAATAACTGATTTTTCTGCTAAAGCTAAAGTTGGTCCAAATGTTAGCAGTGTTGATGCCATGATTAACCAATGGTCTCCAGAGAAAACACAAAGTGAAGTAGTCTACTATAAATTATCAGATCAAAGGCTTTACACGGGGAATGATATTACTTCGGACACTTCTCAACAGAGTATTGAAAAAAGCAATGGATTAGCTAATACCAGTGTTAAAGCTGATAGTGTCGGAGAATCCACAAGCTATAGTTTTACGAACTTGAATCCTAAAAAATATTATACTTATGCAAAAGCTGATGATCATCGTGTACCCGGTTATTTGCTGTATAGTCCTTGGACTGAACAAACGAGTGAAGTCCCGATTTATAAGAGCCTGACATTGCCAACAGACGGAATATCTTTTATCAGTCCTATTCCAGGAAGTTTTAATACAAAACAAACAACGAATAATTATACGATTATCAATCAAGGAAATGTACCGATGTCCATTGATTTAAAAAAATTAACTAAGAATTCTAATAGTTCATTAGAAATTGATTTAGTTTCTCAGTTTGTTACAAGAAACCAAGAATTGACCTTAAATCTTATTGGTGAAAATACTGGAACAAACCAACAAGTTTCCTGGGATTCACTGACAGAGGGCAGTACGCCAACGAGTGATCCGTTAACTATTAATCCATATTGGCAAGAAAATCAAGCAATACTTTATTTTAATGGGAACTATTCTGGACCCTTGATTGGTCCTCAGAAGATTAGTTATGTATTATCGTTTGATATAAAAACAAAAAATGATGGGTAGGTGAAATGATTGACTAAAGAAAATAAACAACGAAAAAAATGGTGGTTATTATTATTACTTTTGTTACTACTATTAGGTGGATATGCAACGTACTACTATTTTTTTCAGACTAAGCCTCAAGAAATGTCTGTTATTAGTGGTGATTTTTTGCCTGAAGGGAAAGATGCAAAATCAATTTCGGATGAAGAACTTGCCACACTTGCACAACAAAAAGTTGATGAGAGTAATTTTAATATGATGATATCTTCTTCAGCCACAATTGATGCTAAAACTCAACAAGGAAAGCTTCAAATAAAAAATCCTACCAGCAATGCTTATCCAATAAATGTAGAGATTAGAGAAGATGGAAGCAATAAATTGATTTATACTTCTGGAGCCATCCATCCAGGTGAGGAGGTGAGTCAAGTACAGTTAGAAAAACCATTATCTTCAGGTACACATAAAGCAACTGCTACTTTCAGTTTATACGATCCTCAATCCAAAAAGAAACAAGGAGAGGTATCAGCAGGAGTCACATTAAATGTAAAATAACCAAACTTAAATAATATTATTATGGAGGAATTCAAACAATGAAAAAAATTATTAGTACAATCGTATTATCAACAATTATTTTGGGAACTGCTCAACTAGCATTTGCTGAGGATGGAACGGAAGCAGGTAGTCAACAAACCATCAACGGTGAAACATCTGCAGATATTCAAGTGAATGGAACGTTAGGTGCGGATAATACAGATCCTGATGCAACGATACCAGAAGGGGATGCAAATTGGATTAATGTTACCGTTCCAACGAAAACTATTTTTTATAATACATCAAGTGACTCTACAATCAAAGCTCCAACGTATTCAATTGTGAATAATTCTGGACGACCAGTTACAGTTACTGCAAACGGCTTTACTACTGTTGGACAAGCTCCAACTGTACCAAATGATTTTGCATTAAACTTGTTAGTAACAGGAACTAACGGTAATACTGCAACAACAGCTTCAACTAAGTTGATTGAAAATGGTGCTCTTGTTGCTTCTGTAAACTCACCATTGATTACACTAGCTAACAGTAAAAATCAAATGTTAGCTACAGATCCTGCTGCTTCACCTGTAAATAATCAAGCGACATTTACTTATGGAGGAAATGCAACAGCTACACAACAAACGAGTGTTGAATATACTTTGAATTTAAAATTTGACTCTGTTTCTTGGAATTAATTAGGTGGCATTATGGAAAATGATGTTTTAGTAAAGGGTTACTTGGGAATAACAGAATCAACAGATTCTCAAGGTTATTCTGAAACTACTCATACTGAAGAAAGTAATAGCATTTACTACACAGTTTTGACAGAAGGAGATCTTCCATTGGCAGGAGAAAAAGTAAATAATCTTTTTCTCCTATATGGTGGATTTTTATTGATACTATTTGTAATTATAATGAAGAAAATAACTAAGAAAATTAATTAGATTACTAAGTTTCTACTAATAAAATTACAAATAAACTTTTTATTATGGCTGTAGCAGTTACTATAGATTGAACTAAATATAAATGAAAAGCATTATGTATTTTAGTGTGCCATTTATTTCTATTGAAAGTAATAAAGAGATTTGTCGTTTCTGAATTGTGGAAAATAATGCAGTTTTTTTGAATCATAATATACAACAGATTAACCAGAACTGAGTATCTATCATGCTAAAGTAGCGTAATAAAAAGGCACAGAAACGTAAAAAATGTTCCTGTACCAATAAAATATATACTTGATTAAAATTTAATTACTCAGTAAGAGGCTCTTTTTTTCTGCCAACTGTTGAAGTATCCATTTTGAATTGTTCAGACACATATTTTGCATAAGTACTATGTGTTTTTACGAGTTCATTATGTGGGCCACTGCCAGTAATTTTTCCCTTTTCTAAGAAATAAATTCTATCGCTATCGACGATTGTCGCTAATCTGTGCGCAATGACAAGTGTCGTACGTCCTTTCATCAAGTTGGCTAAGGCATTTTGAACCATCATTTCTGATTCGCTATCTAAACTAGCTGTTGCTTCGTCCAACATTAACACTTTTGGATCTCTCAGAAAGGCACGTGCTATCGCGATTCGTTGCCGTTGTCCACCAGAAATTTTCACTCCTCGTTCGCCAACTTCGGTTAATAAACCAGCGGGCATATCCTCCACAAATTTACGCGCATAAGCCAATTCTAGTACATGCCAAAGTTCATCATCACTAAATGTTTGATCCAATCCATAGGTTAAATTGTCACGAATCGTTCCTGCCATGATGGCACTATCTTGAGAAACAAAGCCAATTTGACTACGGTAATTGGTTAAATTGATATTTTGAATGTTGATATTGCCAAATTTTATGGTACCATTCATTGGATCATAGAAGCGTTCAAGCAAACTAAAGATAGTTGATTTTCCACCACCAGAAGGACCTGCAAAAGCCACGACTTGATTCGGTTTAGCAACAAATGAAACATCCGTTAAAATTGGTTCATTGTTTTCATAAGAAAAATCAATGCTTTCAACGGTCAGTTCTTTTCCAGCTAAATCAACAAGTTCTCCATCTTTGAAATCTTCAGGTTGTTCTTCTAACAATTCTTGCACTCGCTTCGTTGCACCAGCCGCTTTGGCCATTTCAGAAAATAGTGTAGCAATACTAGGCAACGCACCAATAAGATTAAAAAGATACATCAAAAAACTCATCAAGGTTCCGATTTCCATTGCACCAATTGCTATTCTATGCATCCCATAAGCCAATAATCCAAACACCATACTCATAAAAATCATCATCATGAATGGTTGCATTGTGGCATCAAAAATCGCTTCTTTTTTGCCGACTTTAAATAATCGATCCACTTCTAGATTCGCACGTTTTTGTGCTTGTTTTTCAGCGTTTGAAGTTTTAACTAGTCGAATTTCACTTAACGTTTCACTAGCGATTCCATTGAAGTGCGCCAAGGCTTCTTGTCTAAGATGACCAACTTTTGTTCCAAAAGTCATGATTGGAATCATGATTACAAAAACGATAGGAACGGCAACCAACATAGCTGCGCACATTTGCCAATCCATCCGAATCATCATATAAACAGAACCTATAACTAAAATCAGGCTGGATAATGTTTGTGGAAAAGTTGTAGCTAATAATTGTTTGACTTGAGTTGTGTCGTTTACTAAGCGACTAGAGATTTCACCAGCTTTAACAGTATCAAAATAGGTCACTTTTAATGTAGTTAATTTTTCCCACAATTTTTTGCGCAGATTTTGAATGACATTTTCACCAAAAATCCCTAAAATTGTCCCGCCGATCGCCGAAACGATCGCGGAAGTAATAAAAAGCAGGACAACTTTTAATAGTAATGAATAGTCGATTCCTTTGGAAAAATTATTGACTAATGAAGAGGCTAGTTTAGGAACATAGATTTGGACACTTGAGGAAACGACTAAAAACAACACACCAATAATCAAAAGTGGGTATTTAGGTTTAGTGATCCCAATCAATTTTACAAATTGTTTTAAGGAAAATTTCGTGCCGTCTTTTTTGACAGATAAATCTTCTCCTCTTCCGCCACCCATTATCGCCGTCTCCCGTTGAAGAAGCGTTCATCACGACCGAAACCACCACGAAAGTCTTCTGGAAAACCGCCAAATTCATCAAATCGGCTTCTTTCTAACATTTGTTCACGAGCCCGACCAAAGTGAGCAGACATTTTTCCAAAGCGTTGCCAGCGTTTATCGTCACTAAAAATGTCATTTACCTTTCTTTGAAATTCTTCACTAGAACTATTTTGACTAATGCGAGTAAGATAAGCCTCTAATTGCTCTAATTCTTCTTCACTAAATCCTTTGAATAATTCGTCCTTTAGATCACTTGAAACAGCGCCACGTTCTGTAAGACTTTCTCTGCCTTTTTCTGTCAAAACAACAAAGGTAACACGTGCATCTGCTTCCGATTTTACTCGTTCAATCGTACCAGTAGCTTCTAATTTTTTGATAATTTGTGTCACACTTGAAGGCTTGATGTCTAGATACTCAGAAATTCGACCAGCAGTAACATGCTCTTCTTTTGCTAATAATTGTAATGTTTCGAACGCATTATCGGTTTTTTCTTCCACACGATTAGCAAAAATTAAAAACGGTTGATGGGAGATTTCCATTAGTTTATTTAAGATATTATTTGTATTCATAGTAAATTCCTCCAATAAAGTTATTTAGTTTATATGTCAGCTAACAAAATAAATAATAAACCTATTTAGTTTGTTTGTCAATATAAAAACTAAATAAATTTATTGGAAGGATAAAATTTTATTATTGGGTGTGAAAATAATAAGAAGAAAAAGTGCTTGGAATCAATGTTTTGAGTTGAAAAAGAGCAGCTTGAAGAATCGGAGGCAGATTGTTAGAATTGATTATTTAAAATAAAATCAACATTTTCTTTGATTGCTCCTTTGTATTTTTCTTTAGAACTATGTTGATCCAAATAATCTAATACACAAAGTTTATGCGTAAATAGCTTTTCCAACAAGTTTGTATTTAGTGTAAACAAGACAATATGACCCAATGGATCCTTGTATCTAATTTTTTTGAGTGTTTGCAATTCGTAATCTTTACTTAAATCAACAGATAAAAAATAAATATTAGAAGGCGCAGTTAAGCCAATGTTTGCTCTTAAACGACTCAGTTTCGAAGTAGCGTAAATTCTAATTGTTTTTTTGCGATAAGAAGACAAGTATTTTTTTAAAAGATATTTTAGATACATTCGTTTTAGTAAATTTGTTTCAGATAGATAAATATTCATAGGGTTCCTCCAATGGTTAAGGCATCGACAACCGTGCTTCTCCATCTTTTAAAAGAGTGGAGGAATAAAGAATGAAATGTGTCATGACATAAAATTATTATATCGTTTAAGGAAAAGGAATGAATAGAGAGTGCCTAAGTGGTTGTTATTAGTGCGTGAATTGTTTATGAATCGATGAAATAGGAGTATATGGAGACAAAAAGTAGATTAAATTTTTGAGAGTAGAAAAGTTGACATTCATAAAAATATACAAAGAGAAAACATATTTTTGCAAACGTCAACTTTTTTAATTGATTAATTGGTTTCATTTTTTTTATTCAGTGCTTTCATTTTATTTAAGGCTGTTTTAATTTTACGACGTGAAATCATACATGTCTGTTCCTTATCAAAATAAACTAATCCTTCAGAACGTTCGATTTCAGCGACATTTTCCAAGTTCACTACAAATGACCGATGGACTTGGTAAAAACGAGGGTCCATAGCAGAAATTTCACCAAGTGTCGCATAAAAATTAACAAGTCTTGATTTACAAACTAAACGCAATTTATGAGAAATTTCCGTTGTTTCAAAGTAAAGAATTTCTGCAAATGGAACTTGAAAACTGGCATGCTTATTCTCGAAAACAAAAAGATCACTTTTCTCAATTCGATTTTTAGAATCAATCAATTCTATAATACAAGATTTTATATGTGTTTTGATTTCCTCTGGCGACCAATCTTTATTGATAAAGTCAAAAGCTGAAACTTTATAGGCATAAGTAATCGGAGCAAATTCAGAATGTGTTGTAATAAAAGAGATAATTCCATTTGGATCGACTGCTCTAATTTTTTGGGAAATTTCTAGCCCCTTTTTTTCTTGACCTTGAATTTCGATATCTAAAAAGTAAATATTTTGTGTGACTGTTTGATTGATTTGCTCTAATAAAAAATGAGGCTTAGCCGTAGTAATGAGGGATTTAGCTACCCACTTATTTTCAAGTAATACATCTCGCACTAAATTCTCAAGACGTTGTTGTTGTAGTATGTCATCTTCTAATATGAAAACATTCATGGTTGCTCCTCCTTATTGATAATTAACGTTTGACGGAATAAAAATGGTTCGCTTTCTGTTTGTAAAGAAATATGTGGATATTCTTTTAAAATTTTATTTACATTCGCTAAACCTACGCCACGATTTTCTCCTTTAGTAGAAACCCCACTTTGAAAAATTTTTGCGATATTTAATTGTTCATTCTCACAAGAGTTTTCAATAATAAGATAAATTTCTGAAGGATTAACTGTAGTAAAACAGACGATATTGAGAGAAGGTTTTTCAGCTTTTTCTGCTGCTTCGATGGCATTATCCAACAAAATAGACGTAATTCGTACATAATCTAAAACATCTATCGGTTCATTCTCGATGACATCTTCAATTTCAAGATGAACATCGATTTTTTTCTGCCAAGCTGTAATGACATGGGTTGAAAAAACTCCTTTAACAGGCAGTGTTTTCAAATTATTTAGTTTAGCTAATGAATATTGTGTTTCTTGTAATTTTAGTCCTTCATTATTTAAAATCTGATCATATGTTTTTTCGATTATGCCTAAATTTTTTGTCTTAATACTTTCATTTAAACTAATCAAAACATTATGATAATCATGGCGAAAACTACGCAGTTCATCGTACATAGTTTCCATTTGATGGACATAGGCTGTTAGATCTGACAGTTGATTATCTTTTAACTCTTGAATTCGCTGACGATCAAGTTCTTTCGTTTTATTTCCGATATAACGAAGCAAAATAACGATAGTAATTAAGAACGTAGCTATCATCCAATTACGAATTGGATTTTCTCCATTGAATAAGTATTTCTCAATCCAGTAACTTGAAAATTGGATAGTGCAACATATGGTTAAGATAATATCAATGATAATTAAAAATGATTGATTAATTTCATTACCATGTTTTCGCAAATAGTCAAAATTAGGTTTTAGTAATTTTAGCAAAATAGTATTTATTAAAACGGGAAATAAAGGTAGTAAAATCAAATTAAAAATAGAGTGGTATGTTTGATAAGTATGGTTTCCTAGACAATACTTAATTATTTCCATAAAAAAATATCCTAGTAAAGAACTTATAAAAACAGAGTATACACTAAAAAAGTAAAGTATATATTTATTTAAGGTATCATCATATTTTTTTCCAATAAAAAATAGATATAAAATAATAGTTGTAAAAAAAAAGTAATTCATTATGTAACCTGTAACTAGGGTGAAAAATGGTAGACCTATCCAATAGATAGGCTTGATTTTTTTTTTAATTAATGAATGAAAAATCAAAGTATATGTGGTACTTTGAGCAGTTAATATAAAAAATGAAATAAGATTATTATTTATCATATATCAATTTTTTTTGCTTAGGATGTTCTACCTCATAGAATCCCCACACGCAACCATTCACACCAAAAAAAGTGATAAAAAGAATTAGCTTGGAAATAAAACTAATTCTTCTCTCTTCATTTCTCTTCAACATATTTTTCATAATTTTTATAACTCCTTTTCGTTAATTTATAAAATAATGGATGAATCATAATAATTTCAATAAACAAACCACTTAAAATAAGTGTTTGCAATGACTGATTTTGAATAACATATGACAATAGGACAAGAATCAGTGTCATGAATAATGCATTGCGCCTTTTCCTTTTTCGTTCACTAACACTAACTAAAGGGTTTTTCTCGGTATCTGCTGGCGCATAAAGCCAGACCCCTATAAATAGTAGGATAGAAAGAAGCACAGCCATCCATCCACTAAAAGTAACCATTGTTTTCTGCAACAGTAATGGGATACCAACAAAAAATGAAATACCTAAAAGTGAGCAATTGAACGATGATTTTGCATGCCAGCCATTTGCATGACTTCGTAGTAAGACATATGCGCAATTCATCACAAAGGTTTCGAACAGGGTTCCAAATAAGTACGCACATAGGTAGACTTGAAACAATTTAAATACATTAATAAAAAACACTTCTAAGAAATAGTGAACGTTCTCATATTCACTCTCAGACATATAGTCAGTTGCATGTATTTTTTCTAAACAAAAACCAGTTAAGCGATTAGTCATATTTATGTTCCTCCTTATTAAAAATAGTATATCATAATTGTAAATAGAATTTTGCTTAAAGGCAACAAAAATATCGTGAACGGACTGTTTTTAACCGCTAATGGTTCTGTAAAGTTATTTTTGGTTGTGTAACAGTAATTTTTTCCATTGTATGGATAAAGAGGCTCCTTTTCGTTTGGAAAAATAACAATTTTTTTCGTCATTTATAAAGTAAATTTTTTTTTCGGTTTTATTAATTTCTCTGATTGCTTGTAAATTCACGATTGTTGAACGATGACACCTAAATAAGGTTGGATATTTCTTGTTGATGTAATTTTTTAATACACCTCGAGAATAGTAGGTTTTATTTTTAGTAATGAACTGAAGAACGTGATCCTGATTTTTTGCGGTAGTAATATAGAGTAATTCTTCTAAAACAACTCTGATCATTCGCTGATCAGTTTCAATAATGATTTGTGATGTATCCATTTTTACACGCCTCTCTTTCTTTTCTTCTAATCATAAAGAAATATTTTTATTTTCAAAGTCCATATTCGTAAACGGTCTTTTTTTACCCTTGAATAACTAAGTAATAGAACTAAGGTGTCTATTTTAATCCTTAAGCGAAGAAGTTCATTTAGGGTTAGAAATAGACCGTTCAAGGAAATCTTGTAGGAAGCAGAACGCTAGCCCCCTATAGTTAGAGTATCTATTAAGTGAGAAACTATGGAGGAAATGAATATGCAAGATAAAAATTTAGTATTGGCATTAAGCAGTAAAGAACGCCGTAAAAGAGTAGCTACAAATGAGATAGAATTTGATCATTTTCTTGAAGAAACTTATCAGGAATGGTTAGAACGCAAACCTTTGCTTAAAGAAGAACAAATGGAAGAAATTTTAGCCTATAAACAATTATCGAAAGCAGAATTTGCTCGTAGTATTGCTCCTATTGAGGAAATAGAAGTTCCTTCATTGTATAAAACGTTAACAGAACAGTCGTGGTATCACCTACATCGAGAAATTTTAGCAAATGTACAAGAAATCAGAGAGGAGGAAGAGTTCGATGTTTTCTTACGTCCATATAAAAAATGGCTAGAAGAAAAAATAGTGAAATTAGTAAAACCACTTAACTATAAAGTTGGAGAGGAAGCAAGAAAAGAAATTATTACAAGTTTTTCTACAGAATTATTAACAATTGCGTTAAAAACGCTCGTTTATGATTTATATGAACGTTCAAATGAAAATGAAGTGATTGCTAAGAAAAGACAAAAATATTTTGAAACATATTTTAAAATGCGGGAAGGATACCAACTATTTTTCAATGATTATCCAGTATTGGCTCGTTTGTTAGCGACGCGGACGGAATTTTTTGCAAAAAATCTTGAGTTATTTTTTAATTCTTTAGATGAACTAACGGAAAAAGAATTGAGCGCTTTCTCCATCCAACAACCTTTTAATCTAAATACAGTCGCTATGGATAAAGGAGATAGCCATGAACAAGGAAAATCGGTCATTCTTATGACAATCAATGGTAAACAGCTAGTGTTCAAATATAAAGATTTGACTATAGCCAATCGTTTTGATCGATTTTGTCAATCTATAGAACAGATGGATGCACGATTTTCTTTTTATTATTCGAAACGACTAGTTAAAACGCATTATACGATTGAAGAATTTATCGATTACTTCCCATGTAACAATAAAGAGGAGATAGCTACATTTTATCAGCGTTTTGGGCACTTAGTTGCATTGACCTACTTTTTAAACGGCAGTGATTTCCATTTGGAAAATCTGATTGCTGCTGGGAGTTATCCTGTTTTGATCGATATTGAAACGATTATTCAAAATGTGGGAAACACAGAGCGGAAAAAAAAGGCGGTTAATCGATATATAGCAAATTATCATGATTCAGTTATTGGCACGTGTTTATTACCTAGAAATCAAAGAAAAGAAAATAAAAATATTGAATTGAGTGCATTAAGCGGCGATGAACAACCATTGCCAGAAAAAGTGTTGCAATTAGTTGAAAGTGACGATGGAAATTTACGAATGGAGTATCAAGCAGGAATAATGGCTGGTTCAAATAATTTACCACTATTAAATGATAAGAAAGTGAATTTTACCGATTATCAAGCAGAAATTATTATCGGATTTTCCGAAATGTATCATTTCTTTTTGGCGAATAAAGAAAGAGTACTCGAATTAGTTGAGCAATTATTTGAAGATGTGTTAGTTCGTAATGTATTGAAAGCAACTCAAAAATACGCGGAAATGTTGAATTATGGGTATCATCCTAGCTATATGACCAATTATTTGAATCGAGAAAAGCTGTTTGAAAATTTATGGGTGTTTCCTTATCGTAGTAAAAAAGTTATTAAGGCAGAAATTGAGGATCTCTTAGTAAATGATGTACCTATTTTTTATAATCAAACGGATAGCAAAGAATTGATTTATAGTGACCATCACAAACTGACTGATTTTTATGAACAAACCGCTTTAGAATTAGTCACAGAAAAAATCACCAAGGCAAATCAACAAACGTTTCAGGAACAGTTAAACTATGTAGAATTAGCGTTAGGAAAGTACCAGGGAGAGAATGTGGACGTTCGTTTATCAAGTGAATGTCCCATCCAGGATATCGATAGATTCGTTCAAGAACAACTTCTGTGGGGGGCAGATAAACAAGATCTATTTATTGAGAATTATAAATTTGATGCGAATGAAAATTGGTTCAAAGAAGGAATGAATTTTAATTTTTACGATGGTTATACTGGATTATATAGTTTTTATGATGTGATTCCTAACAAAACAGAAAAGCAACTAGCAATTCTTGCCGCTTTGGAAGATATGCTTCCTAAAAAATATCGTGAAATCAAGACGAAAGAGCATTATGCAAGTTATTTTAGTATTCTGTATCTGTTTACACGCAAAATAAAACGAACGAATGATTCATCTGACAAAAAACAAGTATTGAAGCTATTAGAAACAATCGAGGCATACTATCAAAACAGTCACTGGACGAACGAATGGTTATTTGGTCGTGCAAGTTTATTACAGCTTTGTGTGACCTTATATCAAGTGATGCCGACGGAAGAAGTCTATCGATTGATTCAACAACTTATTGCAGATATTCAATTTAAAAAAATGGATAATGTAGGATTTGCTCATGGCTATGCTGGAGTGATCTATGCATTCGTTTCTGTTGCTGAGCTATTTCCACGAAATCAAGAAGTTAATAAAAAATTACAACTTTTTGTTCAAGAACTGATTAAAATAGATTTTAACAATATTTCGCAACAATCATGGTGCAATGGACTAACGGGTATCGCTTTTACGCTAACTAAGTTAAGAAAGAATTCGGACTTTAAAGATAGTGTGACCGATGCTAGTTATGAAAAAGTGATTAGCAGAATCATTACTGATTTGTATAAAGATAGTGATGGTTTATGCCATGGTAATGCAGGGATCCTCGCATACTTGAATACAATCAAAGAGGACCAATCATTGTCAGATGGATTAAGAGAACAAGTCAAACAAACGCGCAAAAAGTTAAACAATCGATTATCTAAGTCTTGTTATATTCAAGGAATGGCAGCCGCTCCTTCCGTTGATTTGATGAATGGTCTAGCAGGGATTGGCTATGAGTTATTACGATCTGAGAATAGTGAAATCAGTAATGTATTAGTGTTAGAATAGCTAGTTTTATACGGAGGTTGGGATAGAAGCCTTCAATTCTTAGAGCTTTTGCTCTTAGGAATTGTTGTGTTCGAAGCGTAGTGTAGTAGTTGCTTCTGCTCCCACCGTTTATTCAGATATAAAGAGCATAAAACTTAATTTTTGAGTGATGTCTCAGATACTTTTTTCTATAATAAATAACCATTTGGGTTGAGAAATAGCGATTATAGGGGAAAACTCTATCAAAGTGATGCAGAAGGATTTATAGTGTGGGTTATAAGATAAGCAATACTATAAAAATTAGTACATGCTATCTTAATGATTGCTAGACGTCAATAGCTATTAAAATAAGAGGATGAACAGGAGGAAATAGCAATGAGTGAAAAAGAAATTAAAAACGATGAAGTAGCAGGGAAGAAATTGGAAGATTTAACGGAAGAAGAATTGAAGGAATTACAAGGCCAAGGTGATACAGATGGGGAAACTATAACAACTTTATTTAATCATATTCCTAATACTAATAAAATGACTATAACAGTAGGATGTGGATGTAATTTTAGAAAATAAGTTGAATTTTATAAAAAGAATAGGGGCAGAAGAAGTTTGATTTCAAAGATTAGGCTTCTTCTGCTATTTTTATATGCAAAAATTGAGTTTGTAGAAAATGAATTAAATAGAGAAAAGGAATTGTTATAAGATATTTTCAGCTATACAACAAGCGATTCATTCTTACTCTTAAGTAACTTTAGTTTGTTATTGATTAATAAATTAATGTTGTATAAGAACCATTTAAGTTGGAAAAACAGTCTTATGGGGTTAAACGCTATCGAAATGTATAAAAAGAAATTATAGTAGGATTATAGATAAGCGATGATAAAAAATAATCATCACTATCTCAAATAGTTAGCTAGACGTCAATAGCTATTACAAAAAATAAGAGAATGAAGAGGAGAAAATGTAATGAGTGAAAAAGAAATTAAAAACAATGAAGTAGCAGGAAAAAATTTAGAGAATTTAACAGAAGAAGAGTTAAAAGCATTACAAGGACAAGGAGATACAAATGCTGAAACAATTTATATTGATACAAAAACAGTTACAATTACGCTAGATAAGTTATCAAAGAAAATTAACTGCAGAAGATAAATAGTAATATAAATATAATTTTTATACTGAACATATTGGTTGTTAACTAATATGTTCTTTTTATTTTTGAAATATGTTTATTTTTGAGCGATAAAATGAACGTCAATTAAGAAAATCACTTTTTATGGATAAACTGAATCAATAAAAATAATAAACCATTCATGATGGGAAGTTTATCGTTTAGGGTGAACCTCTATCGTATTAGAAGAAATACGAATATAGTTTAGATACAGATACGCAACATATAAAAAGATGAATTATTTACCACTCAAATAGTAGGAGTTATATCGATAGGTAAAAATACAGTAAGCAAAAAAAATATCTTTTATATTTTTTGAGGCGTGTAATAATCTTCAAAATAAGAATGTATACTGAATAAATATATGAAATAAAGTAATAGGATAGAATAAAAAATGATGGAGTGAAAAAAATGACAAAAATTTGTAGAGCAACATCAATTAGAGAAAGAATAGAAGAACTTGCACCAGTCTATAATTTTAACTATACAGAAGATAATGTATCTAAATGGATTGCACGAAGATCAATTTGTACAAAAGAGTCATTTGAGTATTCTTTAAAAGTTAATAATATAACTAAAGAAGATTTTAACATAGGAATTAAGCCATTAAATGAAAAGGATGAGTCTATTCTAAGCAAAAAAGCTAAAAAATCTTCATGGTTTAAATTAACGGAACAAATTTTAATGTTGGAAGACCCATTTGATATAGACGAAATCAAAACAATTGATTTTTCTTATGCTATTCGCTTCCATATCAATTATTTCTCAGAGCGAATAAAAAAATATAATTTTAATGATTTTGTCATAGATAATAAGCAACCATTTCTTATACATTTAGCTGAAGATTTAACTAATATTATTGTTAAAACAGTAGTTTATGATTTACATGAACTTAAAAAGAAAATTATCTTTGCTGGAAATTCTTCTCAAGAAAGATTTGTTTATTACATGAAATATCGTTTTGGAAAACAACAATCAGTATTTAAATTTCTAGAAGATTATCCAGTTTTAATGAGATTATTAGCAAATAGAGTTAATTTTTCAATAGAAAACTATAAAAAGTTTTGTGATAGCGTTGAAGAATCATTACTAGATTTTCAGGAAAAATTTAAAATAGAACCACCTTATCAAGTTACGGAACTTTCTTTAGGAGCAGGTGATAGTCACTCTAAAGGTAAAACAGTTATTTTGTTTGAAATAAATGGTGAAAAATTTGCTTTTAAAGAGAAAAATTTGATTGTTGGAACTAAATTTAATCATTTTTTAAATTTTATAAGTGAAAAAACAGGAAAAAAATTTAAAATAGTTAAAAGAATAACCAGAGATGATTATACTTTTGAGGAATTCATCACGCAAAAGGAAGTTCAAAGTGAAGAAGAGATTGAAAATTTTTATACTCGATTTGGTGAGTATATTGCTTTGACATACTTACTCTGTAGTAATGACTTACATTTCGAAAATTTAGTAGCTCATGGTGAGTATCCAACTTTAATAGATATTGAAACTATTATTCAAAATGAAAACCCTCTAGAAAAATCAGATAATCCATTTTATTTACTAAGCATGAAAAAATATATGTCTGTATTATCTACAGCATTATTACCAATGAAATTTCAAGAAAATAGAATAGAACCATTAGTAGAAGGAATTAATAAAGGGATTCGGATGAGTGCTTTTGATGGGAGAGAACAAAAACTACCATACAAAACTTTGGGAATTGTACATCCTAATACTGATAAAGTTAGATTTGAATATATTGAGCAAGTGCTTTCTGGAGCTAACAATCTTCCTATGTTTAATGGCAAAGAAATTGATGGGAGCAAGTATATTGAAAATGTTATAGAAGGTTTCAAAAGTATGAGTTTCTTTTTCATTAACAATAAAAAAGAAGTTATTGATAAAATTGAAGAATTGTTTTCTAATGTACTTGTGCGTAACGTGATTAAATCCACTCAAAAATATTGTGATATGTTGAATTATGCATATCATCCTAAATGCATGGTGGATTTTTCTGAAAGAGAGAAACTTTTCGAGAATCTATGGTCTTACTCTTATCAAGAAAAAGCGCCGATACAGTCTGAGATTTTAGACATGCTAAATAATGATGTACCTATCTTTTTTAATAATACTTCTAACCGTGATTTGATTGATAGCGATGGAAAGAGATATAAAAATTATTATTCTGACACAGCCATTAATCGGGTAAAAGAAAAGATTCAGTCTTATGATTTATCTGAATATCGTTATCAAGAATTACGCTTAAAATTAGCTTTTGAGGTACAAGAAGAGGAAACTGAAACATTTTATTTTGGTAATGAAACAAATGAAATTTTAAATAACATAGTAAATGAATTATGGAAACGAGCAAGGATTAATAATAAAAAAACACTGATTACTTTTGAGGATTACACTGTAGAAGCATCTGGAGAATTAGATTATTCAATGTTAAATAGTGAATTTTATGATGGATTAAGTGGAATTTATGTATTTCTATTGTACTATGTAAAATACTTTGAAAATGAAAAAGCATTATTAATGAAGGAAATACTTGAGAGGCAACTATTTGTATATCCCAAAAAAGCTAATAATGAGATAAGTGTCTATCATGGAAAATATTCTGTTTTATATCCACTATTGGAGAAAATAAAACTTGAAAAAAATAATTCTGACATAAAATTTGCCAAGAAATTGGTAGAAGATATTAAGGATTTTTCAAAAGTAAAATTTGATTGGGTTTCTGGTATTGCTGGAATGATAAAGGTACTAGTTAATTATTATAAATTGACAAAAGATAAGTTTTTTTTGATCAAAGCAATTGCTTTAGCTGATGCTATTGAGATAAAGAAAGTGGGCTTATGTGGATTTTCCCATGGTTATTCAGGAATAATATACGCACTTTACTCGCTATACCTTGAAACTAAAAATGACATTTATATAGATAAAATTGATCAATGTTTGGAATTAGAAAATAAGTATTTAGAAACAAATCATTGGAAAGACTTACGTAAAGAAAAAAATACAATTTCTCAATGGTGCCATGGAACAGTTGGAATTGGATATACGAGACTATTTCTAAAGGAAAATAAATATGAATGTAATAGAGTTGGTTCTGATCTAGATAAATGCATTAAGCATGTTGTATCCAATATTTCGAATGAAAGCGGATTATGCCATGGTGAAATGGGAAGATATAGTTTTTTAGAACATCTAAGTAATTCTAATACGATATCTTGTGAATTGATAGAATCAGTAAATATCAAAAAAGAAAATATTTTCAAAAAAATTTCAAAAGAAGTAATAGTTGGTTCTTTTGACCATAATCCGAAGTTAGGTTTAATGACAGGAATTTCAGGAATTGGCTATGAACTTTTAAGAACTTCATATATAGAAATGCCAAGTATCTTAACACTTGAGTTATAAATAAGAAAGGAGAACCATTTATGCTTTCAAAGAAAGAAAATCCAGTGATATATAATTGACTAAATTTAAAAATTAATTAATGTATTCACTAAAATAATAAATTAAGGAGAGATAAAATTGAAAAAAGAAACTAATGAAGTAGAAGAAAAGATTGACGTAGTGGGACCAAATTTTGAACAATTGAGTGAAACTGAAATGATTAAAGTTCAGGGAGCAGGAGATACAGAGGTCGAAACAACACCAGTAATATCAGCATCATTTAAAGCAAGTGTTGCGGTAGCTAAAACGTTTAAAGGAAAATGTTAATATTTTTATCAAAACAATGGAGGAATTTAATATGTTAAAAAAAAATGAAGAGAATATGAATGGTCAAGAATTGCTAAAAAAATTTGAAATGCTATCTGAAACTGAAAAAATTGAGACGTTGGAAAAATTTGATAAAATTGAGAAAATTGTCACTGAAATTGATTATGAGAGTTTGGTTCAACAAGTCAATTCTGGCGAAGTTGTAGGGGGATCGTTTGAAGAATTGACTGAAGAACAAATGTTGGAATTGCAAGCAGCAGGCGATGTAAATGCAGAAACTTCACCAGTCTGTGTAGCGACAGCCATATCATCATTAGGATGTGGAGCTGCTTCAGTAGGATTTATTGTATCTCTAGTCAATTGTTAGAGAGAAAATTGATTATTTGATTTTTTAGAAGTCTAAAATTAATAAATATTGGTGGCAAAAAAAATGAGAAAAATATTTGTTTTAAATGGAAGTAGACGAAAAAACGGAAACACCATAAAATTTATAAAAAGCATTCTAAAGCATATAAATAGTGAGCTATTTGAAATTGAGTATGCATTTCCTCAAGACTTTAAAATAAAACCTTGTTCAGGGTGTCACCAATGTTTTATTAATATTAAATGCTCAGTAAAAGATGAAATAAGTCTGATACAAGAAAAGATAGTAAGTGCAGATATATTGATTATTGCATCTCCAGTATATCTACATTATATGACTGCAGATTTAAAACTAATATTAGATAAACTATCTCATTGGACACATTTATTTAAATTACAAGGTAAGCCTGTTGTAGTTTTAAGTACATGTTCAACTAATGGACACAATTCTGTAATTGATCCGTTGAGTAACATGATGAAATTAATGGGAGGTAACGTCATTGCTTCTGCTAACGCAGCACAAATACCCAACCAAATTAATAATGAAGTATGGCTAGAAGAAGTTAGTAAAGAGATTAGTGATAGAATTTGCAAATATGCCTTTTTACCTATTCAATCTACGATATGTTTAGATAATGTTTTTAAAATGACAAAATCATCTATACTTGAACAAGAACAAACAAGTGTAGAATATGATTTTTTAGCAGGCGAAGTCGAATATTGGAAAGAAACGGGTATGTTAGAATATGACACATTTAGTGAATATTTAACTTTAAAAAATAATAATTAAATTATTCGAATTTTTGTTAAGAGAGGAGAAATAATGAATACATTAAAAAGAAAAAGAAGTTCATATTTAGTATCTTTAGCAGGATGTGCCTTTTTTGCAGCACTATATCTTGTAAAAATCATAAAAAATATAGATACGATTTCTTTTACAGATACGGGAATAGCTTTTCTATTTTCTGTTTGCACAATGATATGTTCTTCATTGTATAGTGAGGTAAATAAAGCAATCAAAGGTACTAGTCAAGATAGAATCAATTGAACTAGAAGCTGATGTTAAAATCCTTAAGTAAAGTATATAAAATAATAGCCATAGTTATTATTTATTCAATAAAAAATTAAAATAACCGAATAACAGCTATCAAATAATAACAACCATTTTAGTGTTTACTGAAAAGGTTGTTTTTTTTTCTCATAAAAAGCAGCGATTTTGTAAGTAAAATTCAACCACTGACTTTCAGGGTGGGAAAACGATCATTTAGGGTAAAGGACTATTTCTGAGGCAGGAAACTAGCTATAGTTTATGTATAGATAGTCAAGTTTAATTTATATACTTATCTGTCTTAAAAGGTTTGACAAATGGTTATTTGAAGATGAGCAGTGGGAAGGAATGAATGAGATGGCAGCAACGTTCAATAAAGAATTGTTTATGGAGTTGGCAAATTTAATCAAGGATGATATGGCGATTTATGTGAACACTAGAAGTGAAATGTCGCGATTTATTAAGGAGCATCCGGAGCAATACCAATTATTGTTGAAAAAAGCGCAAGCAGCCATAGAACTATCAATTAGTGGAGGTTCGTTTGAATCTTTGAGTGACGAAGAGATGGAGTTACTTCAAGGTGCTGGAAATGGAACTGAAGGTACAACAGCCGTTTGTATGGCTGTAGGCTTAAAGTCCGATTGGTAAAAAAAGCTTAAAATACGTTGTCACTTGATAAACGAAAATTGAAGAATTTATTAGTAACCCCAAATTAGGCAGGTGTAGAAGTATATGAAGAAATTAAATTTGGTGAAATCTCTATCTATTGCTGAACGAATGCATATTCTATCGCCTTATTCCAATGAAACGAAAAGTAACGTGGCTAAACAATTAGAAAATTGGCAAAAAAGAAAATCTCTGTGTAAACAACAACATTTTGAAGAGGCTCTCAAATGTTTAGCGATTGATCCTGTAGCTTTTAGTTCGGGTATTAAACCATTGGACCAAAAAGATAAAGAACTATTATGGGAATCCTTAAGACAAAAAAAATGGTTCAAACTAAATCAAGAGATTTTTGACCAAGCGAACGAAACAGACCAAATAGAGGCAGTAGATTTTTCATATGTTATGCGTTTTCATATGGCTTATTTTCAGGAAAAATTCCAACTGCTAGATAGTTCGTATTTTGATTACTGTGAGCGTAGTTTCCAAAAAATAAACGCTTATGTAGAAAAAGATTTAGTTTCAATCAGTTTGAAAACATTGGTAGTTGATTTACATGATCAAAAAAAGAAAAATAGATTAAGAGGAACAACGTCGGATGAACGGTTTCATTCGTATCTTCAATTAAGATTCTCCACCCCCCATACCTTTGCAGAATTTTTTGAAGAGTATCCTGTGTTATGGCGTCTACTTGCGGAACGTTTACAGTTTCATATAGAAAATTTTGTTTATTTTATTACCAGTGTTGAAGAATCGTTTAAGGAGTTAGCAAAGTTATTTGATATTTCGGGACCCGCTCATCTTCAAATCGATTCAGTAGGGCATGGTGACAGTCATGAAAAAGGCAAGAACGTGATCGTCTTTTTTTTAAATGATAAAAAGTTCGTGTTTAAGTATAGAAACTTGATGATTGGTCAAAAATGGAATGACTTTTTAGCGCTTATCGAACGAAGAACCGAAAGCTCGTTTTATAAAATAAAACGAGTCATGACAACGAAGTATACGATTGAAGAATTTATCGAAGCGAAAAGTTGTACTTGTGAAAAAGAGCTTCAACAATATTATTATCGTTTTGGCGAGTATGTCGCAATTTGCTATTTTTTATGTGGCAATGACTTTCATTCTGAAAACTTGATTGCTCATGGTAGCTATCCAGTTTTAATCGATATCGAAACGTTAATGCAAAATGATTCCTCTTTAGCGGAGTCGAGAGGTCTTTATGAACAAGCGACTAAAATTAAAAATGAATCCATACTTTCTACAGGATTACTTCCAACGAGTTGTTTTACTAATCGAATTGAACCAAAAGTAAAAGCGAGTTCAAATGAACAGTCTGGTGTTCAGACAAGCGGATTCAATGGGAGTCGACAATTATTGCCTTTTAAAGTTTTGAAAGTTGTCGAAGACAGAACAGATCAAATCCATTTTGAATATCATGAACATTATTCAAAAGAAACAGGAAACATTCCTGAATTGAATTCTCAAATGGTCAATCCACTAGATTATGCAGAGGAAGTAATGAGAGGTTTTGCTGCCCAATATGATTTTTTTTCTGCGAACAAACCATTTTTGATTAAAAAAATCAAAGATTTGTTTAGGGAGAGTAACGTTCGCGTATTATTAAAATCAACACAGAAGTATGTAGATATGCTTGAGTATAGTCAACATGTTAGTTGCATGAAAGATTATTTGGAGCGTGAGAAGCTTTTTGAAAATAAGTGGGCGTATCCCTATAAAGACAGGCGAGCTGTTAGGTATGAAATAGAAGATTTACGAGTAAATGATATCCCAATCTTTTTTTCAAATGTTTCTACAAAAGATTTATATACTAGTGCAAATCGAGTGCTTAATGACTATCATTCAAGATCAGCACTTGAACGAGTATCAGCAAGAATTGCTGCGTTGAATAGTAAAGATAAAGCCTATCAATTGATGTTGCTGAAGCAGTCGATTAAAGAGCAACCTGTTATCTCTACAAGCTATCAATTAGGAAATCAACCTGAGGAGCAAATAGAAACAATTGTTCAGCATATCTTAAATCGAACGTTGACCTCAGCAGACGATCAAGAAATGGTTTTGCTAGATTTTGTTTTAGAAAATGGCAAAAAAATTTATGAAGTTGCTACTCATGATTTTTATGATGGAATGGCAGGCATTTATATTTTTTTACTCTATGCGCAAGAATTTTATCCAGATATTCAAAAATACAAGATACTTCAAGCAATGGAAAAAATGCTTTTTGCGGATACAATTCCAGATATAGGAAGTGCAAGTGTTTACGTTGGAACACTTTCGAGAATGACTGCGTTATATTATCGCTATAGGCTAAAAAGAGATAAAAAAAGTTTAGCGCAGGTATTAGTTTTAGTTAGTGAACTAAAGAAACAGCTAATAAAAAGTCATTATGAGATAGATTGGTTAACAGGAATTTCGGGATTAATTAAGCTTTTAGCTGAATTCTATACGTTAACGACGAATGAGTTGTTTATTGATTTAGCAGAGGCATTAGTAGCTAAATTAAATATTTCAACAGTAAAATTTAATGGACTAGCACATGGGGCTTCTGGTGTGTTATTGGCATTATCTGCCTTGTTACCATTTACAAAAAAAAGGGCACAGTACTTAGTGTTGATTCAAAAATGCTTATTGCATGAGCGGAAAAATTTTGATGGAAAAGTTTGGCAAGATTTAAGAGAAAATACCGATTTTCTTACACAGTGGTGTCATGGCTGCACGGGGATTGGTCTGGCACGTCTAGCGCTGCTAAAAGCAGGAGTAAGTGACGAGAATAGCCGAAAAGAGTTGCTTGCATGCGTTGATCAAGTCCTTGCTGTTGAATTACCAGAGGATTGCTTATGTCATGGGAATGCAGGAAGCTATATTTTTTTATCTGAAGTATACCAGACGGAATGTATAGATGAAAAAAGGAATAAGAAAATTGAACAAAAGTTAGCAAGTATTCGAAGGAAGTTATTAGAGCGAGCGGTTATGATCGAAGGAATGGACACTTATCCAATGCTTGGATTTATGACTGGATTATCGGGAATTGGTTATTTTTGGTTGAGAATTCTGCATCCAGAAATACCGAATATATTAGTATTAGCATAAAAATTTAAGGAGATGTTACTATGACAGACAAAAAAGACAATAAAAAGAAGTTGAAAAATAAGAAAATTTCATCAAAAAAAATCGCTGGAGCTAAATTTGATGATTTAACTGAGGAACAAATGGAAGATGTTCAAGGTCAAGGGAATAATAAAAATGGTAAAGGAAGAGGGATTTTTGATATTTTAACCTCATCCGGAGAATATACCTGCCGTTAAGTAAGGATCTACTAGAGAGGATATGGAAACTAAAAAGTAGTTTCCATTCCTTTAAAAGGAGGAGTATGAAATGTTTGGAAAAAAGAAAAAGAAGTTTTCTACAGCAAATTTAAAAAAAGAGAATGTATTGACTGAGGTTGAATTAAAAGAAGCAATGGGAAGCGGAAATGGTCAAGTCCGATATGTTGCGGATGAATTTATTCAATCTAGGATTTTAAAAGGGAGGGGAACTAAATGAAACTTAAGTTAAAAAAGAAATTTAAACCAGCTGAAAGAAAAATTGAAGCACTCGATTCTGAGCAAATGAAAATGATTGTTGGATCCGGAAATGAGAATGCGCACTCGATTCCACCAGAACTTTTTGAAGCAATGTTCGTAAATCCAGCAAGAATGAAGTAGGCGATGAGTATGGGAAAAAAAGTAAAATTTATTGAGCAAAGCGAACATAGTGAATGTGGGATTACTTCAATTACTATGCTTTTAAATTATCTAGATATTAAAGTGAAATTAAGTGATGTGCGAGATCATTATGGTGTGCCAAAAGGTGGGAATACCTTATTCCATTTGAAATCTATTTTTCATGATTTTGGTGTTGATTCTGTTGGGGCAAAAATTGATGATCCGACGACTTTCTTTAAAGAAAATCAAACACCATGTCTTTTATTCTGGGATTTTAAACATTATGTTGTGCTGGAAAGATTTACAGGCCGGAAATTTATTGTTGTTGACCCAGCGTTAGGTCGTAAAAAATACTCAATCGATGAATTTAATCAACATTTTTCTAAATTTGCATTACTTATTAATATGGTCGATGAAACAGTTGAGCCGCCTGTAAAATCAGAAAAACAAAAAAATATCTTAATTAGTATTCTAATGAAAGAAAAACACTTAGTTACCTCTGTTATTTTGTTAACGATTTTGATTCAAGCTTGTGGGCTAGGCATCCCTATTATGACACAACGGGCAGTGGATAATTATTTTTTGATTGCGAAAGATTTAACCCCAACTTCGATGTTAATCATTGTAGGCGTTATTTTCTTGTCCTATTACATCATGCAAGTCAGTCGGAATTTAATTATTACTAAATTTCAAATTTATTTTGATAAAAATCTAATGACGGGCTTTATGAAAAAAATCATGTCACTCCCGCTGAACTTTTTTGTCAATCGATCTACAGGAGATTTGATTTTTCGATCGAATTTGACGACGTATATTCAACAAATTTTAAGTAGTCAATTGATTACAACGGTTATTGATATTGCGTTTGCGATTGCCTATTTCTCACTAATGCTTAGTTATTCAGTAGAATTGACAATGATTAGTTTAGCAGCTATTTCAATTATTTTGGGTTCATCGTTAATTAATTCAAAAGCCTTTCAAGCCGTTACAGACAAAGAAATTTCTAGTTACTCAAGAGTTCATCGAACCTTAGTAGAATTATTCGAAGGGATGGAAACAGTCAAATCAATTGGTGCAGAACCGCAGTTTTATGAAAACTGGGAAAAGGATTTTAATGAACAATTAGCGATTCAGAAACAGAAAAGCCGAATCACAGGTTGGATTGGGAATATTTCTGTTAGTATGCAATTCGTGCTACCGTTATTGATTACAGGCTTAGGATTATTTGGTGTAAGTAATGGAACTTTTTCAATTGGTGAATTAATCAGTTTCAATTCGATTGCTTTATCATTCGTGGTACCGATTATTACCGTTATGAATTCTTACACGCAATTACTAGTCTTGCGTTCGTATTTCGGAAAACTCTCAGAAATCTTGGAACAAAAAACCGTGACAGAAGATGAGAAAACGGTAGAACTTGAAGAATATGATTCTATTGAATTAAAAGATCTGCAATTCCGTTTTAGTAAGTTTGAAGAGCCAATTTTAAAAAATATTAATTTGAAAATTGGCAAAAGAGAAAAAGTTGCGATTGTGGGTCCAAGTGGTTCTGGGAAAAGTACCTTACTGAAGGTTCTTTCGGGATTGTATTTACCTACTTCTGGAAATATTTATTTAAATAATGAAGAGATGAATACTGTGACCTCTAAAAGTGTTCGCAAGATGATTAGTGTTGTTAATCAAAATCCATCGATTTTTAATTTGAGTTTAAAAGATAATATTTTAATGAATAGCTCAAATGTTTCAGAGGACTTGCTTGATAAAGCGATTAATGATGCCCGAGTGGATGAAATTACAAAGATGTTGCCAATGGGAAATGAAACACTGATTTCTGAAGGCGGGATGAATCTTTCAGGTGGCCAAATGCAGCGAATTGCAATTGCCAGAGCTTTGGTAAAACAACCTAAATTAATGCTAATGGATGAACCAACTAGTGCATTGGATAATATTTCTGAAAACTATATTATGAATCGCGTGAAAGAAAATGAATGTCCTTGTGTAATCGTGTCTCACCGTTTGAATACGATTCAGCATTTTGATCGTATCATTGTTATGAATCAAGGGCAAATCGTAGAAGATGGAACTCATGACGATTTGATGGCGAAAAAAGGCTTATATAGTTATATTTATTCAGGAAACACGAATGTTGATGAAATCGTAGGTGAGCAAAGTGCTGTTTAAAAAAAATAAATTTATTATTGGGACTTTCTTCCTTGGTTTTCTAGCGATTTTGTTTCAAACTTCCGTTGTGTTTGCGGACACTTCGGAAGTTCAACAAATCGATTTATTATTGAAAGAGCAAATAACGATGGAATTGGTCAAGGAAGAAGTGCTAGCAATTGATAAGCAAGCAAGTTTTGAAGAAATTCCTGAAATTCAATTGTTAAGAGTTAAGTCAACATCCAAAGCGATAGCAAAAACGATGGAAGATCATGAAACAATTGAAATGGCAGGAAATTTGGCAGATATTATTGTTGAAGACAAACGAATTATTCAACAAAAAGAAATGCTCAAAAATGTGATGCTTCCAGAAGTAGCAATGTCTAAGTCAACAGTTGATGAATTTGATGTTTTAGATCAATTAGCTTGGTACAAAGAAACGATGGTGGGTAGTGGGCAAGTATTTAAGAAAACGACAGGTCAAGGTGTTCAAATCGGATTGATTGATAGTGGTGTCGACGTAATCCATCCCTTACTAGCTCCAGTCGTTGATTTAACGAAAGCAAAATCATTTATTGATGGGGAACCTTCGATTAAGGATGAAAATGGTCATGGAACAATGGTGGCTGGTGCTATTGCTCAGCTTGCGCCAGAGGCAACTATCACCCCTTATCGAGTACTTTCAGCAACGGATGGTGAATCTTTCTGGACCTTAGCAGCAATGATTCAAGCAGTTAATGACCAGCAAGATGTTCTAAATATGAGTCTTGGTTCCTACAAATTTGCAAATGTTGCAGAAGAAAAAATTACGATTGAATCATTCGAACGTGCCGTAAATTATGCGCTTGAACACAATGTAGTGATTGTCTCTTCTTCAGGAAATAAAGGGTTGGATTTGGATTGGGAATTTGAAAATGAGGGATTGAGGCATTTACCAGGCAGTGTTCCCGGTGTACTAGCGACCAGTGCGTTAACACAAGAAAATAGTTTGGCCTCGTATAGTAATATTGGTAGCAATGTACAACAAGCTGCACCAGGTGGGGATTATATTTATGTAGGGGGCATGTTGGATATTAGCGAATTGTTTTATACTTCGTATCCTCTTGCTATGGATAATGGATTAGAAAGTTTGGGGATTCCTAGAGGGTATATGTTTACTGCGGGAACTAGTTTGGCTGCACCATGTGTTACTGGAATTATTGCAGATTATATTTCTTTTTATCAAAAAATGACGGGTGCAAGACCAACTATAGAACGAATCAAAGAGGATGTAGGCTCTACTAGTAAAGAATTAAGTGGATCAGGTAAGAATAAGTTTTATGGTCATGGGTTACCTAAAATAGAGGCTGCAATAAACAAAGTTTCAAACACGATTCCTCCTACAGGAACGTTTAAAATACAAACATTAGAGGTCGGTCAATCAATTCCTGCTGCTGAATTTGTAATAGATATTCAATCAAATACTGAAGAGGAAATTACAATAAGTTATTTAAAAGAACCGAAATTTTCTCAACTTGGCATTCAAGAAGTTATTGTTTTACTAGAGGATGTTAGTGGTAATCAAACTGAATTGTCAGGAAATGTTACGATTGTAAATACTCGGCCTCCAGCAGGGACATTTGTTGAGCAAACTGTAGAGGTGAACGAACCTAATCAAGCAAAAGCTTATGTAAAAGATATAACGGATTATTCAAATGCTGGTGTGACTATCAGTTTTATTAAAGAACCAAAGTTTAATCAACTAGGAGAACAAGAAGTGATTATTCAATTAGAAGATGGTAGCGGAAATAAAACTAGGTTGAGTGGAAACGTCCTAATTAGGGACACAATACCACCGACAGCGACTTTTAAGGATCAAAAAATTACAAAAGGTGAAGAAGTGACACCGGAGATGTTTATAGAACAGGTGAAAGATAATTATGATGAGGTTAAAGATATACAGATTACCTTTGTAAATCCAGTAGATACAAATAAATTAGGCAGCCAAGAAATTACCGTTCGTTTAACTGATACTTCTGGTAATACAACTATTTTAAATGGACAACTTCAAGTGGTTGATATCATTAGTGAAACAGATATTGAAAAGTTTAATACAGAAAACGCTGACACTAATACTAGCAACAAGGTACTAACAACTAAAGAAAATACCAGCAAAAAAACACAACTTCCAAATACATCGGAAAAAGTAATCAATCTTTTTAATCATGGTAGCCTGCTAATCATAATTAGTATCTTATTATTTGGTTGGCGAGTAAAAAGGAAAAACTGATGAAAAAAACAGTGAATATCTATTTCTCAGAAGAACGTTTTTTTAGAAGAATTTGGCTAAAACGAGTGTTGACCAAAATAGTGAGAATGTATAGTAAAGGAACAACAATCGAGACAATCAAAGTGTGTAAAAATCTTTTTGAAGTAAGAAAAAAGATTGCTGTTGTCAGTCCATGGAATCTCTATTATTTGCATGTGGATTTAGCGAATGAAGAAGAATTAGCTAAAATCAAAGCGATTCGTCAGAAAGATCCTTTAGGAAAGATTGTCTTATTTGTTGAAAATACTTGGAATCTTGGTGTTTTATTTGAAAAAGGTTTATCTGTATTAGATTATCAAAAAATGAATAGTCCGAAAGAGCAACAAATAAAAACGATAAAAGAAGCCTATGTGCATCTTTTGATTCAGGTAGACAATGATTTAAAATAAACGTTGAGTACACGAATCATATGCTATTGAGTTATGGTTACTTTTGAAATGATTTTTATTAAAAACAGCAAAATAACTAAAAAAGGTAAAAATCACCAAAAAGAAATGCTTTTTGGTGATTTTTTCGCTATAATAAAGAAAATAACAAACAGGAAGTGTTCGGAATGAGAAAAGTAGATCGGCAGCAGCTAATTAAGCAGTTGATTACACAAAATGAAATAGAAACCCAAGATGAGTTGATTGCACTTCTTGAACGTGAAGGTGTAAAAGCGACGCAAGCAACGGTATCAAGAGATGTTAGAGAAATGAGCATTGTAAAAACCCATGGATCCAATGGACATGTGAAGTATGCTTTGTTTTCTCAAACCAAGTCAACAAGTAGTGAAGAGAAGCTTCGTGAGTCAGTGAAAGATTCAGTGATTCGGATGGAGCGAGTACAATTTATGATTGTTGTTCATACGGATATGGGTGCAGCGGATGTTGTCACTAATTTTTTAGATGAAGTAAATTATCAAGAAATAGCGGGTACGGTTGCCGGAGTAGATACAATTATTATTATTGCTCGTTCAGAAGAAGAAGCTCAAGTGGTAGTTGATCGTTTTGAAGCGATGATGAAATAAAAAGCACCTTAAATTTGAAGGAGGAAGTTGATCAGATGGGATTGAAAGCGTTACGAAATGGTTCGGATATTCGAGGAATTGCAGTCGATCATGAAGACATGAAAGCTAATTTAACTCCTACACAAGTCGAGAAAATTGCTAATGGAATGGTTTATTGGTTGCGAGAAGAAAAAGGGTTGGCTGAGGTACATGACCAAGGGCAGTTGACGATTGGTATTGGTCACGATAGCCGTATTACAGCAGATAGTTTGAAAAATGCTCTAATCGATTCTTTTCTTAAGCAAAATGTAAAAGTATTGGATTTTGGTTTAGCAACGACTCCTGCTATGTTTATGGCGACTCAATTTCCACAGTATGATTGTGATGCAACGATTATGATCACTGCTAGTCATTTACCGTATTACTTCAATGGATTAAAATTATTTACTAAAGAAGGCGGTGCTGAAAAAGAAGATATTGCGTATATTTTAGATTATACAGAAGAGCCGTTTATTGAGAAAAAAGGTTCTGTTGAAAAGGTAACGATTTTAGATGATTACGCGCAAGACCTAACGGATAAAATTCGTCAAGGAATGCATAGTGATGAAGAACAGCCATTAAGTGGCTTTCATATCGTTGTTGATGCTGGAAATGGTGCAGGTGGCTTTTTTGCTGAAAAAGTGTTGCAAAAACTAGGTGCCGATATTACTGGCTCGCAATTTTTAGAGCCAGATGGACTGTTTCCAAATCATATTCCAAATCCAGATAATAAAGCAGCGATGGCAAGTATTCAACAGGCTGTTTTGGACAATCAGGCTGATTTAGGGGTTATTTTTGATACCGATGTTGACCGCTCAGCTGTTGTTGATGCAACAGGTGAAGTGATTAATCGGAATAATTTAATTGCTGTTTTAGCGACGATTGTTTTAGAGGAATATCCTGGAACAAGTATTGTAACGAATTCACCGACTTCCAGCCATTTAAAAACATTTATTGAAGCAAAAGGTGGCAAACAAGTGCGTTATATTTCTGGTTATCGAAATGTAATCAATAAAATGATTGATTTAAATCAAGAAGGAATTCCGACTGAATTAGCAATCGAAACAAGTGGTCATGCTGCTTTTAAAGAGAATTTTTCTTTAGACGATGGCGCGTATGTAATTGCAAAAATTTTAATGTTATTACCTCGTTTGAAACAAGAAGGAACAACGCTAGGTGATTTGATTAGTCAATTAAAACAACCACAAGAAACGATTGAATTGCGTTTTACAATCAAAGCTGAAAACGTTCGAAGTTATGGAGAGCAAGTAATCGCTGATTTAGCTGATTTTATTGCAACACAAGTAGGAATGGCGGTTGATGATGAGAACCATGAAGGAATTCGTGTGAATGTTTCTGAGCAATATGGTAGTGGTTGGTTCTTATTACGAATGAGTTTGCATGAACCTCTATTAGTTCTTCAAGTTGAGAATGATGAAATTGGCATGAATAAAAAAGTTTTAGAAGATTTGAAAGAGTTCTTCTATCGCTACAATCAATTGGAGACTAAAAATTTAGCTAGTATCTAAAAAAATCAATAAGTTAGTGAGCGATAATTGATAGCTATAAAAAATAAGCGCTAAAACATGAAGATTCGAAAAATAATTTTCATGCTTTAGCGCTATTTTCTATTTTGGTAGCTATTAAAACAATGTAGGAGTAGCTGAAACTGTAATTTTTTCTTTTGTAAAAGGATGGGTCAAATGTAATTCAGCAGCATGTAGCATTAGTCGTCCTTTAGGTGCTGGATGATACAAAGGATCTCCCACGATTGGATAACCTTCACTTGCTAGATGTACTCGAATTTGATGGGTACGACCCGTTTCTAAAATACAATATATCGCTGTTTCATTTTTTACTTTAGAATACTCGAATTTTTCAACATGAGTAATCGCAGTAGCGCCTTTTTTTGAATCAATGACTCTTTTTCGGCGATCATGTCGATCACGCCCAATTTTTTTAGCAATCGTCCAATTATTTTTAGCAATAGCTCCTGAAACAAGTGCTTGATACCGGCGATAGATTTGTTTTTTTTCTAACATACGTCCCAAAATTGGTAGAACGATAGGATTTTTAGCAAATAAAATAGCCCCACTAGTTTCTTTATCTAAACGATGAACAACATAAGGAACCTGATTAGAAGGAGCCAAATAAGTCGCAAGCTGATTTAATAGTGTATCCGTTTCATTCGGTTGGTTTGGATGAGTTTTGATGCCCGCTGGCTTGTTTACGATAATTAAATGTTCATCTTCATAAAGAACATTGACCGTTGTTTGTGGTGCAAGAAGGATTTTTGGTTGTTCATAATCTTCTTCTTCAAAGGACAGCGTAATTTGATCTTTGGGCATTGCTATATGATGGAATGGGACCGTTTCGCCGTTGACAGCGACATTTTTTCGAACCCTTAAAAAATGACGAACTTTTCTTGGAATCAGCCACTCATTTTCGAGTAGCTCGCGAATCGTTTGTGGTTTAAAAGATTCTGGTAGTTGGATGGATATATTCATAATAAAATCACCTTTTAATCAGAATAAAAATAATCACTTGTATAATGTTTTGGTAAAAAAATAGACAAGCAGTTATAAATTAAAAATATTATGACATAGAAAGACTATTTTATCTAGCTTTTTTGCATGATGTAGGAATTTTCTATGGATGAATAAATTTTCACCAACACTTGGAATAAAAGTATAGTTTGTCTTAAAAAAATAACTTGATTAAATAGGAAAATGGATGAGACCGAACTATTTTGACTTTTGTTTTATCTGCTTTTTTTGCTAAAGCTTGCTAGATCCAGCTTTAGCAATGATTTCTTCACGTATTCTTAAGTTTTTCTACATAAAAAAAAAAGAAAAACATGGTAGAATGAATAAAATGCGAAAAAATGTATAATTCATGCTAAGGACTTATATATTGTCCTTAGTAGTTATGTTAAAATGACATAGAATTTTAGTGAAGAGGTAAAATATGGACATTAAAACAATTATGAATAAAATAGGGGCAGGTTTTAAACGTTTTTGGATCTGGATTAAGCCTTACCTAATAAGAATCCATCATTGGCGTAAGCGAATTTGGAAAAAATATCAAATAAATAAAATTATTTTGTTATTAGGAATGATTGTTGTATTGGTGACAAGTATTTATTTGTTTACGTTAGCGAAATCAGCGAATGTTGGTTCGTTAATGAAAGGGTTAGAAGAATCAACCGTGATTTATGATCAAGATGGAAACGAAGCCGGGAAATTATTTGGTCAAAAGGGAACTTTTGTCAATTTAGAACAAATTTCACCGAGTGTTAAAGATGCGTTAATTTCTACAGAAGATCGTAATTTTGAAAAACATCACGGCTATGATATTAAAGGTCTAGCTCGTGCGGTCGTTGGGAAATTAAGTTTAGGAAAAATCGGTGGTGGCGGTGGTGGGAGTACCATTACTCAGCAATTAGCGAAAAATGCTTATTTAACACAAGAACAAACATTGGATCGAAAAGCTAGAGAACTATTTTTGGCAATTGAAATCGAAAAAAAATATGATAAAGATCAGATTCTTGAAATGTATTTAAATAAATCTTATTTTGGTAATGGGGTTTGGGGAATCGAAGATGCTTCTCATAAATATTTTGGGGTCAATGCTGCTGATTTATCTGTTGGTGAGGCTGCCACTTTAGTTGGGATGTTAAAAGGGCCTTCCATCTATAATCCAATCGATTATATCGATAATGCTACTGCTCGCCGTGATACAGTGCTTCAATTAATGGTTGAAAATGGGAAATTGACGCAAGCAGATGCGGATGCGCAAGCAAGTGTGGATATGAATATGATTTTAGCAGATGATTATTCTGACAACAGCTCAGATTATCGTTATCCGTATTATTTTGATGCCGTTATTGCAGAAGCTGAAAATGAATATGGTATCAAAGAAGAAGATTTACTGAATAATGGGTATAAAATTTATACGTCGTTAGATACAAGCTATCAAGAAGCAATGCAGAATACCTATGATAGTGATGAACTTTTTCCTGAAAATGCGGCGGATGGAGCTATGGTGCAAAGTGGTTCGGTAGCGTTAGATCCGAATACGGGTGGCGTGCAAGCAGTCGTAGGTCGTCGTGGTGAGCATGTCTATCGTGACTTTAACTTTGCGACACAATCTCGACGCGCGCCAGGGTCTTCCTTAAAACCAATCTCAGTGTATACGCCGGCATTAGAATCTGGTTATAAACCAAGCAGTATTTTAGAAGATGTGCCACAAGATTATTATCCTGCGGAAAATTATAGCCGTACCTATAGTGGAGAAGTACCGATGTATCAAGCATTAGGCGAAAGTTTGAATTTACCAGCTGTATGGTTGTTGCATAAAATAGGGTTGGATAAAGGTTATGATAAAACTGAAAAATTTGGCATTCCACTAGCTAAAGAGGATAAATATTATGGTTTAGCGTTAGGGGGGCTTAAAACAGGCGTTTCTCCATTAATTATGGCAAATGCATATGCACCGTTTGCTAATGGCGGGTCGTTACCAGAAGCTCATTTTATTACTAAAATCATTGATTCTACAGGTGCAGTAGTCGTAGATAACACAAAACCAAAATCAAAACAAGTCATCACCAAAGAAATATCGGATGAAATTACTAGTATGCTTTTAGGTGTCTTTAGTTCAGGAAGTGGTATCAATGCGGATCCGTATGGTTATGTGATGGCAGGGAAAACAGGAACAACAGAAACCAATTTTGATACAACGAAAACGAAAGATCAGTGGGTTGTTGGGTATACGCCAGATGTTGTTGTTGCGACATGGCTGGGCTTCGAAGAATCTAGTGAAGAACATTATTTGGAAGGAAGCAGTGCCACACATGCATCAACTGTTTTCAATAGTGAGATGCAAGGGATTTTACCGAATACAGAACAAACCGCATTTACTGTTCCAGATGCCTATTTAACAGGCGGTGATATGAGTGCTGCACCTAAAACGAGTGAAGATGATAGTAGCGGTTGGAAAGATAATATGAAAGATGTAACTGGAAAAGTACAAGACGGAGCCAAAGATATTGGCGATAAAATTCAAGAAGGTGCCTCAGAAATTGGCGGGAAAGTCAAGCAAGGATGGGAAAATACTAAAGATGGTGTAAAGAATTTCTTCGGTGGGCTCCTAGGTGAATAATTAATTTAAAAAGAGCTTAAAGAATGTTACAATAAAAGAGAAAACAATATAGAAAGAGGGATTTTTAGTGAGTAATATTTATGATTCAGCGAACCAAATTGAACGTGAAATTCGTGAACTAGCAGAATTCAAAGCACTTGAAGCGGCATACGCAACGGTAAAAGGAAATGAAGAAGACTACAAATTATTTAAACAATTCCAAGCTTTCCAACAAGGATTACAAGAAAAACAAATGCGCGGCGAAGAGTTTTCTGAAGAAGATGCGGCACAAGCACAAAGCTTAGCAACTGAAGTTCAAAAAGCAGAAACTATCAATGCAATGATGGAAAAAGAACAAGCGTTTAGCATGATTGTTAATGATTTAAATCGTATTATCATGACACCAATCCGCGATTTATATAATGATTAAAAAATAGAGTAGATGGAATAAAAGCAACTGCTTCGGAAACTTTTTCGTCGTTCTTAAGGTTAAATGCGGTTATTCGATTTCTCTTTATAGGGTAGAAAAAGAGGTTGGGATAGAAGTGTTTAACCCCAAAAAATAAGCGACAAATCACGAAAATTGTTTTTCAAATTTTTGTGATTTGTCGCTTATTTCCGTAGGAGTTGCTTCTGCCCCCACCGTTTATCAAGGTCATAAAACAATCGTTTAGAATCGAGCAATTGGACGAACCATCAGTTATTGCGCTTTTTGCAATGACTGCTGGAGAGGAAATTGCCGAGATTCTGATTGTTTTCTGCCGTTTATTCGTTTTTAGGACATAAAACAAAAGTGTTCTTTACTTTTGTCTCACCCACTTTTTCATTAGTTAATACTGTATAAATCATAAATGGCCATTGAGTTTTATTTCTTCTCAAATCCCATATCGGTCAATTGTTTTTCACCGTCTTTAAAACTAGTCCCAGTCTTGATGCTGTCTGCTGGTGCATCATAAGTAATCACTGTTTCTTTTTTAGTGTAGTCCACCTTTACGTCTTCTAAATTTGAAGAAGACTTAAATGCTTCTACGACTTGATCTGCCATGTCTTCATCGGTAATTTGTAATTTTTCATTATCAAAAACAGCTTTTGCAGATACCTTGGTCACTTTATCGCCTTTGTGTTCAACGATAATCGATACTTCAGTCCCAGTCATTGGTGATTGAGTAAATGTCGTTTCCTCAGTTTTTTCTCCACATCCACCCAAAACAAGCAACATAACAAACACAGATACAATCCCCAGAATTTTTTTCATTTTATCCTCCTTAATTTTAGTTACGTATTCATTATAGCAAGCACTTAGATAAAAGTAAAAAGCATATTTTCTGTTTTGTTGCATATATTTAGTTTTATTGCATTTTGCGAGGCGTTTTTTATTAAAAATTTATGTTGTGATTGAAGAAAATGTTCAGATGGTTTCGCTGATTTTATAGAATGTGTGACTAAATTATTTTTTAAAAAAATTTTCTTGACTCTAAACTTAGATTGAGTGATAAGCCCTATTTATTCAATTAAAAACATTTTATAAGTAAAAATATGAGAAAGGTTGTTTATATGAAAGTTCAAGAGGTTAGTGATTTAATAGGTCTGCCAATTTCAACGCTACATTATTATGAGAGAATTGGAATTATAACACCTAAAAGAACAGCTAATAATTATAGAGATTATTCAGAAAAAGATGTGGGTGAGACAAAAGTAAAAAACACTTTTGTTTAATCTCTTAAAACTGAACAAACGGTGGTGCAAAAGCAGCTCCTTTGTAAATAAGCCGAAATTTACCAAAAATTTGAAGAGCAATTTTCGGAAATTCCTTCTTATTTCTCGGAGCTAACGGCTTTTGTCCCAACCTCTATGATAATGAAAGAATATCAATTTAGTCACAGTGAAATTAGAGAAGTAATCGATTGTTATACAAACCAATACAATGGCTTTTGATAAAAATTTCGATAAGAAAGAAACCTTGGAGCTTATTAAAATACTTCATCAAGAAATTTTAACGAAAGAAGACGCTCCCTAATAACGTGTTAAGCGAATTTTTGCTGAAAGAAGATGAGGTAAAATGTTTTCAAAATTACTCGAAAAAAAGACCGGATAGAATTTGGCTGTTTGAACCAACCTCTTCTTAAGTCTATAATAAAAAAATGAAAGAGTAAATTAAACGTAACTCTGTGGATGGATAAATAATAAAAAGTAACGAACATAATAAATTTTATGAAACAAAAGTATTTACCTTCTTTTTTGTAAAAAAAAACTAGAATCGCCCAAAAGTGTGTCATTTAATGATATAGTAGAAAAAAATGGAAAAAGGATTGGGGAACAGACTAGGATGATTGGTATTTATGATTATACAGTAATTTTGACTTATGGAAATGCCGTTTTTTCAATAATCGGCATGTATTTAGCCATCAGCAATCAATTAATAGGAGCGATTTTTTGTTTAGCTCTTTCAGGGATTTGTGATATGTTTGATGGTTTTGTTGCAAGTTTTAAAGAAAGAACCAAGAGCGAAAAAAACTATGGAATTCAAATCGATTCTTTGGCGGATCTCATTAGTTTTGGTGTCTTTCCTGCCGTTTTGGGCTATACTAGTGGACTAACACATATTATTTATTTGCCATTATTTATTTTTTATATTTTAGCTGCTTTAATTCGTCTAGCTCATTACAATGTCACAGAGGCAGAAAGAACCGAATTTAGTTGTGGAAAACGTGAATATTATGAGGGATTGCCAGTAACAAGCAATGCTGCTTTAATTCCATTGATTTTCTTTATTTGCGCTCGTTATCACTTATCTTTTTCATTTTTTTATCCATTTATTTTATTGATAACAGGTGGCTTATTTATTTCACGCATGAAAATCAAAAAAATTGAGCCTAAAAAATTAGCAGTCGGGGTGTTTATCGGGACTGTCTTAGTTTTTATGATTCGTTAATAAAGAGGAGTTTTACATGGAAAAGCAGTTTAAAACGCAAAAAATTATTGAAAAAGACAGTATAGCGCTAAATTTTTTATATCAAACAACCGTTGGACGTGCTCTATTGAAACCACTGATTCAACCAAGTGTTTCGAAACTAGCTGGTTATTATTTAAATCATTCGTTATCGAAAGGAATGATAAAACGATTTATTTGCAAAAATAAACTTTCAATGGAAGACTATCAAACGGCAAATTATTCTTCCTTTAATGAATTTTTCATTCGTGAAATCAAAGCAAATGCGCGTCCTTTTCCTAAAAAGACCACTGTACTTGCTGCTCCATGTGATGGCAAATTAACGATTTATCCGATTCAAGAAGATAGTGTTTTTCGCATCAAAAATTCTTTGTACAGTATCAAAGAATTAATTGGAAACGCGGAATTAGGAACGCAATGGTTAGGTGGCACAGCTGCGATTTTCCGACTAACGCCAGATGATTATCACCATTATTATTTTATTGACGATGGAGAAATTAATAGTCATCAAAAAATCAGTGGTGAATTTCATACCGTTCGTCCAATTGCAATTAATAATCAGCCTGTTTTTACACAAAACACTCGTGAATGTACGATTATTGAAACAGCTAATTTTGGAAAAGTGGCGCAAATTGAGGTCGGTGCTTTACTAGTTGGTAAAATTAAAAATAAAAAAATAGCGGGAAATTGTCAACGTTTCGAAAAAAAAGGATGGTTTGAATTTGGTGGGTCAACAGTGATTCTACTTTTTCAAAAAGATCAAGTAGCCTTTAAATCTGAGATAATCGAAAATACGATACATGAAAAAGAAACAATTGTAAAGTTAGGTCAAGCAATTGGTGAAGGAGAAAAGTAAGTGAGAAATGTTGTATTGTTAGTGATTGCAGGTTTATTTCTTTTGGGAAATTATTACGTAGCTAAAAAAATCCTATTTCTATTAGAACAAGTAATGCTCATTAAATGTCCATGGATTATTATTGTTATCGGCATAATTTTAGGTCTTATTTCGTTGCTTACTTTTATGTTGGCACATCAAAATATTAGTGGATTAATAGGGAAAATCGGTAATTATTGGTTAGGTTTCTTTATGACATCATTCGTCACTTTCGGTTTAACAGAAGGAATTTATCGTTTATTACTTAAGATTGGGGTAATCAAAGAAGTAGCTAAAGGGCCTATTTTTTTCGTTGCTTTGTTGTTTATCGTTGTATTTTGTACTTATGGTATTTGGCATGCACAGCAAATTAAAACGATTCGCTATGAGGTGACGCTTGATAAAAAACAAGCTAAAAAGCAGAAAGTACGAGCTGTTTTGATTACTGATTTACATTTAGGCTATATTAATGATGAAAAGAAAGTGGCAAAAATTGTTACTAAAATAAATCAGTTACAACCAGATATTGTTTTGATTTCTGGTGATTTATTTGATGGAAATTATTATGCTTTACAAAAACCAGAGCAAGTTATTGAGCAATTTAAACGTTTATCATCTACCTATGGCACCTATCTTTGTTGGGGGAATCATGATGCAGGAGCTACGTTTAATCAAATGAAAGAGTTTGTGAAAAAAGCTAATATTACATTACTGGAAGATGAAGCTCTTGAGCTGACTGACACTGCAGTTCTTGTAGGGAGAAAAGATAGCAGACCTATCGGTAATCAGGGCGGACAACGACAATCTATCGAAAAGCAATTGACTAACGAAACCAAAAAATTGCCGATTATTGTTATGGATCATCAACCGTCTACGATTGATGAATATGTGGAAGATGTCGCTTTAATTGTGTCAGGACATACACATCAAGGTCAAATTTTTCCTTTTAATTTGGTAACGAAGGCGTATTTTACTGTTGATTATGGCTATTATCAACAAGATTCAACCCACACTCAAGTCATTGTGTCTTCTGGCGTTGGAACATGGGGACCACCAATGCGTGTTGGGACACAGAGTGAGATTGTTCAAATCGATATAACAATCAAATAAGATTAGGGTAGAGTAGTTATCAATGTCATAAAAAAAATCAGGCAATGGAATAAAGCTTCTATAGGCAATGAATGAAATTTAGGAAACTACCAAGATACTGATTACTTGATTTTGGAAGCTAAAATTAAAATTTTTTATACTTCGGCATCATCGATCGGTCTTTTTAACAACGAATTAATTTTTAATGGAATTTAACTGCAATAAATTACTAATTGACTTATGATTTTTTCTCAATAAAGAGAAATTATTGTAAGTCTTTTTGTATAGATAGTATTAGATTCTAAGAATTAAAAAGCTAAGTTATAAGCTACGTTTGCTTGCTTTATTTTCAATTGGATTTCTGAAAAAATCGACTCTCTAAATAGTTTTTCATAATTCATCATTCGGCTCGTTATAAATAATTCATTTTTTTTAAATTATTACATGAAAAACGAACGGATTTTCGTATCTTTTAATGAAGACTTCTTTATAAAATGATATGATAAGGAGGGACTTGATTTTTTGAAGGAAGTGACTAAACTGATGAAATTACTACATACAGCAGATTTACATTTGGATCAATCTTTTGAAGGGTTAAGAAATTTGCCTACTGTGATTAAAGAAAAGCTTCAGCAAGCTAACGAAGCAACATTGACGAATATTATCGATTTAGCATTAAAAGAACAAGTGGATATTGTATTATTTGCAGGAGATACCTTTCATCAAAGTCGAACCTCAATTCGCACTCAAGCTTTTTTTATGGATGCGTTAAAAAAATTAGAGGAAGCGGATATTCCTGTGATGATTAGTTTTGGAAATCATGACTATTATATTAAGGAACGCTACTGGTTTGATTTTCCCAGCAATGTCGTTTTATTTGAAAAAGAACAAGTGGAAACTTTTCATTTTATGACAAAAAAACAAGAAAAGATTGCTGTTTCAGGTTTTAGTTATGAACACCCGTGGATTAATCAAGATATGCTATCGATGTTTCCAACTAAAGACATAAATGTAGATAGTCATATTGGTATTTATCATGGAGATACGACTGTGAACGGTCAGCAAAATTATGCGCCATTTTCATTTAGAGAAATGAAAGAAAAAGGATATGACTATTGGGCATTAGGCCACATTCACCAACCACAAATTGTTAGTGCCAAACCATTAATTGTCTATCCTGGAACGCCACAAGGTCATACTAAGAAAGAAAATCAGTTAAAAGGCGTGGCGCTTGTCCAAGTTCAAAATGGACATTCTACGGTTCATTTTGAATCGGTTGCGATGACAACTTGGCAGACGGAATCGTATGATTTAACAAACTATAAAACAGTTCAAGAGGCTTTAAGTTTCTTAGTTGAAGAGCTTGTATCCAAGAATAACGGGAAAGAACAATTTTTACTTACGCAAGTTCAATTATCAGGAATCGAAGCACTAGGTGAAGAGTTTATGATTTCTTATGAAAATGGAGAATTATTGCAATATTTGCAAGAAGCTGTATTGCGACAAACGAACCAGACTTGTTTTATTTTTAATATTTTATTAAAAGAACAACAGGCTCAAGCCAAGATCTTGATTCCGGCTAATCCAGAGTTACTAAGTAAGTTGGAGCAAACGTATCTGCAACCAGCTATTTTTGCTGATACGCTGAAAGAGCTCACACAAAATCCACTATTTCATACGGCGATTAATGTTGACGAAAATTGGCGTGAACAGAGTCTTTCTGCAGCAGAACAAGTTATTAAAGCAGATTTCATTATTCAGGAGGATGCCTTATGAAACTTATTGCAGCAGAAATCGTCGGATTTGGTAAATGGCAACAGCAAAAAATTGATTTTCAAGCAGGAAATCAGTTATTGTATGGCGCAAATGAAATAGGAAAATCCACTCTTTATCAGTTTATTCAAACACTACTTTTTGGTTTTCCAACTAAAGGCAAACGGCGTAAAGATTATCAACCGAAGAATGGTGGTCCGTATGGCGGACGTTTATGGATTGAACATCCGTTGCATGGGGAAGTTCAAATAGAACGATTTAAAGATCAACAACGAGGGCAAGCGAAAGTTTATTTTAATGATCAAATAGGAGACGAAGCGACCTTAAAAACAATTCTTCATCCACTGACGAAAGAATTGTTTCAACGTGTTTTTACGTTTCAGCAAGAACAATTAAGTTTATTGAACCAAATGGATGAAGAAAATTTACAGCAATCATTGCTGTCACTTGGCGTATCTGGCAGTCAACAGATTTTGACTAAGAGAGAAGCTTATTTGAAAAATGCGCAAACACTGTATAAAGGCAAGGGCAGTCAACCGCCATTAAATCAAAAATTAGCAGACTATCATTCACTGCAACAAAGAATTAATGAAAAGGAACAACAAGAACAAAAATTTCAGGAAATTACTCGTAGCTTAACGATAGCCCAAAACACGATTGAACAGCAACACCTAAGAATGCAAGAAATAAAAGAACAATTGATGCTAGCTGAAAAACAAGTCATGAATCTTTCACTTTATGAAGAACTTCAACAAATAAATCAATCAAACGAAATGCCTGTAGTTGAAGCTAATGCTGAAGAAAAACAGCAACTCAATGATCTATATCAACAACATCGTTTTTTAAATCAGGAAATTTTACGATTAAATCAAGAAATTGCGGAACAACATAAGAATGATGATCAACCGGAAAATTATTTGTTCTATTTAGAAAATGAGACTCAAATTCAGCAATTATTACAACAACGTTATGACATCGATAAGTTGTTAGAAGAGATTAATTGGATGGAACAATCACTTCAAAAAAACCAACAAGATATGCGTCCTTTAGAGCAACAATGGAATTGGTATGAGAAAGAACCACCACAATTATTTTTTGATGAACAAGAAGCTGAAAATTTAAGAAGAGCGACGATTGAACGAACGGTTCAATTACAAAAAATACAAACAGATACTCAATTATTAGAAGAAGAAATTGTAACTCGAGAACAAAATTTAAGTACATTTGAACGTTTAAATCCACAAATATTTCAAAAAGATCCCAAAAAGGCATCTATTTCTCCGCTTTTTTGTCTACTCGCGGTGTTGAGCATTGTTATTAGTTTATTTATACCTACGCCTATTCGTTATATTTTGATAGTGATTGGGCTAGCGTTATTACTGGTAGGAATCTATCCAAGATTATTTTCTGCAAAAGATAGATACAAAAATGAGAAACAACAATGGCAAGAAAAATTATCGCAGTTAGACTATTCAAATGAAAAATTGGTTCAATTACGAGAAGAGATGAAGCAAATCGAGGCCGAGGAAAAGGCTGCTCAAAATAGCATTTTACTGCAGGCGGAAGAAAATCATTTAGGAAAAATGGATCGGGTAGAGTATTGGACAACTCACCGAACAGATATTACTCGTTATTTGATATTAGTCAATGAAAATCAAGAATTAGTCAATCACTTAGCAGAAAATCAAAAGTTAGTGACAAATTTACTAGAAAAAACAGAACCTTATTTAACGAAGTTGCCTATTACAGGAAAGTCTTTGAAGGAAAGACTGGCGATTATTAGTGATTTTGCTGATCAAATGGAGAAAGTTCGTTTTGCTCAAGAATATCAATCAGATAATTATACACGACAAACACTGAAAGAAGTTAAAGAGAAACAAGCTGAGTTAGTTAAGAAGTATCAACCTCTTTTGCGCAAGTTTCAACTTCATTCAGTCGAAGAAATTCCGCATAAATTAAAAAGTTTACAATCATCTACAGATACTCAAAAAAGAAAAGCTGAGTTAAATGAGATGTTAGGTTCTTTATATGCAAACACCACAAAAGAACAAGTAGCTGAATTACCAACAACGTATCAAGAACTCCAAAATACTTTAGCTACAGTTGAGGATGAAGGACAAGCGTTATTAAAACAAGAACAGCAGCTACTATATCAACGACAACAAATGATGGTCGATGGTACATTAGATGAATTACGTCAAGAGCAGGAAGATTTAAAAACAGTGATTGATGAGCTTTCATTAAAATGGGTGAGTTATCAGTTATCCGCTTTATTAGTAATTGATTTATTGACTGAGTTATCAGAACAACAATTACCTAATTTATTGAAAAAGGCGACAGAGTTTTTCCGAATCTTAACCAAAAACGAGTACCAAACTATTCAGCTTTTCGAGGGACAGTTAACGGTCACCAAGAAGAATCATTTGCAATTTATGATTCATGAGCTATCAACGGGAACGACCGATCAATTAATTATGGCTGTTCGTTTTGCTTTTATATTTATGCAGGGTAGAAATAATCTATGTCCAATTATGATTGATGATGGGTGGTTACACTATGATAGTGCTAGAAAACAGCAATTAGCCGAATTATTTAGGGTTTTTGGACAAAAACAGCAAGTGATTTGTTTCTCTTCTGATCAAGAAATGGTAAGCTATTATAAAGAATTAGATCAACCGATTATTGCTTTAGAAGGAGTTTAGTATGAAAAAAATTCGTGAATTAACGGTAGATGAAACATTTGAAGTGTTTTTATTAATCAAAAATGCAGATGTTCGTGTTGCGAAAAATGGTAAAAAATTTATTGCATTTACGTTTCAAGACACATCTGGAACGATTGATGGAAAATATTGGGATGCTGCGGACGATGAAATCAAACGCTACGAATCAGGAAACGTTGTTCTGTTAAATGGAAAAAGAGAAGTTTATCAAGGAAATCCGCAAGTAAAAATCATGCATATGCGTTTAGCTCGTCCAGAAGAACCGGGTGATCCATCCTTATATATGGAACGTGCGCCGATTAAAAGAGAAGAAATGGTTGAGGAAATTAATCAAACCATTTTTGAAATCACTAATGCACATTGGCAAAGAATCGTACGCTATTTATTGACAACCTATCAGAAAGAGTTTTTTGACTTTCCAGCAGCTAAAAGAAATCATCATGCATTTGCCAATGGTTTAGCCTATCATACGATTTCTATGCTTCGTTTAGGAAAATCTATTTGTAAGGAATACAATGAGTTAAACGCAGCTTTACTTTATTCAGGGATTATTTTACATGATTTAGGAAAAGTTAAAGAACTAACGGGTGCAATGGCAACCGAATATACGATTGCAGGAAATCTGATTGGACACTTGGTATTAATCGATGAAGAAATCACAAAAGCGTGTATTGCCTTGAAAATCGATGAGAATGAGGAAGATGTGATTGTATTACGCCATATGGTTTTGGCGCATCATGGATTATTGGAGTATGGATCACCAGTTCGACCAAGAATTATAGAAGCGGAAGTATTGCATCAAATTGATAATATGGATGCCTCAATTCAAATGATGCTCGGTTCAATTCGTCAAACGGAACCAGGGGAGTATACCGATCGTATCTTTGGGATGGATAACCGTAGTTTTTATGTCCCTAAAAATGTCTAAAGTTCGTAGAATGTGTTTGGTGAGTGGACAAATTGAGTGTTTTTACACCGTCAATCAGCGAAAATGAACAATAAAAAAATAACCGTGGAGACATGAGAAGTGTATCGAGTAGCTTCTCATGTTTTTTAGTACAAAAAAGAGATTAGCTCACTTTTCATGTAGCTAATCTCTTTTGAATTGCGTAAAAACTATTTAGAAGAATCTTCTGTTTTACTTGATGATTCTTCAGTTTTGCTTGAAGAGTCTTCTGATTTAGAAGAGTCACTAGATTTAGATGATTTTTCTTCAGTAGAAGATGATTTGCTTGTTTTTTCAGAATCAGAAGTGCTTGAATCTTCTGTTTTGATAAAGTTAGCTAACACATCTTTGAATGAATCATTTTTGATTTTAACGTTTGCTGCTTTTAATTCATCACTAATCACTTCTGTAGTGAATGCTTGATCGTTTTTCTTCGTTGTTGTAGCAATTTCTTTTAATTCTTTTTTGTAAGGGTCCATATCGTTACCCTTCGCTTTGTTTTTAGTCATTTTAACGATGTAGTAAGCTGATTGATAACCAGTACTATCAGTTGCTTGGATGACTTCAGAAACTTCACCATCTTTTAATTTGAAAGCAGCTTCTTTAACAGCGGCAGGAACTGTTGTGCTTTGTGAGTCAAATTTAATTTCTCCACCATCTTCTTTTGTTGCTGTGTCTAATGATTTTTCTTTAGCTAATTTAGTAAAGTCGCCACCATCTTTTAATTGTTTAGCAAGGTCGTTTGCTTCATCTTCAGTCCCTACTTGGATGATTTGCGCTTCTACTTCTGGATGGAAAGTTTCCCAAGCAGTTTTTAAATCTTCATCAGTAATTTTAATGTGAGCATCTAGACCAGCTTGGAAAGCTAATTGTTGTTTAGCCAATGCTTTGTAGCTTTTCTCAGTATAACCATATTGTTTTAAGAAATCTTCAACATTGCTACCTTGTGTTTTGGCTTGTTCTTTGATTTTATCAAATTCTTTTTGAACGTCTTTATCACTTACGTCTTTGCCATATTTTTCTTCAAAGACTTTATAGATAATCATGCTTTGAACAGTTTGTTGACTTTCACTACTACCTTTAACTTGGTTGAAAAAGTCATCAACAGTGATTGAACCGCCTTTCATTGTAGCGATATCTTGCGAACTGCTAGAACAAGCAGCTAAAGCAAAGATACTAAATAAACCAGCTGCAGCTAAAATTAATTTTTTCTTCATTTGATTTTTGCACTCCTAAATTTCAATTTTATTTTATTATGTAGAAATTATTGCTCACGGATATAACTATACCATACTATGTTTCAGAAAAGAATCATAGAAAGCAGAGTTTCAAAGAATTTTCATCTTTTGGACACAAATTCAGCGATTTAGCTTGCATAAATATCCTTCCGTAAGAGTTTCTCAATAGTAACTACTCCTCAATTTCAGGCATTTCTGGTAATTCCGCTTGAATTTTTTCCGCTTGTTCTTGAATTTGAGCTAAACGGTGTTCCGCTTGAAATTGAAATTTATTGATATCTCTGGTTACGCCATCGACAAAGGGTTCAACATAAACATCAACGGCTTCTTGAAAAGCACTCAATGATACCTTGAAATTGTCTAAACTATCATCAAAAGCTTGTTTTTTGTCACTGAAATCTTCTAATTCATCGGTAATTTTTTTTCTAGTTTCTTGTCCGCTTCTTGGAGCGAGAAGGAGTCCGCCGATTCCTCCTACAATTGAACCAAATAATAGACCTTTTGCAAATTTACTCATTATTTCGCCACCTTTTCAAAAATCGCAGTTGCAATTTCTTTCATTTCTTCAGGATTGTAATTTTCTTGATTGTTTCCAAAATGAATCGAAAAATCATCTTTTTTGCCGTAACGTGGAATCAAATGGATATGGGAATGAAAAACTGATTGGTAGGCAAGTTCTTTATTATTGTTAATAATATTTAGACCTTCCATTTCAGGAAAAGCACGTTCTAGTGCGCGAGCGATTTTAGGTACGCGAGCAAAGACATCGGCTGCTAAATCATGATGATAGTCAAAAATATCGGCTACATGTTCTTTGGGAATTACTAGTGTATGTCCTTTTGTGACTTGGGTAATGTCTAAAAAAGCGTAGACTTTTTCATCTTCATAGACTTTATAGCTAGGAATTTCTTGGTTGATAATCTTACAAAAAATGCAGTCTGTCATAAGAATCCTTCTTTCGTTTTTAATCTTTCTTTTACTTTACCATACCTTGAATTTTTTTTGCGAGTAAAAGTTGATTAAATCTCAAAAAACTTCGTGGTATAATAGAAACACTAAAAGTATTTGGAGGCATACGTATGAGTTTAAAGATTGAACATTTAACTGGAGGATATGGACATATTCCCGTTTTAAAAGATATTAATTTTGAAGTAAAAGCTGGTGAAATGGTTGGCTTGATTGGGCTGAATGGTGCTGGGAAGAGTACAACAATCAAAAATATTATTGGCTTACTGACGCCGCAAAAAGGAAAAATTTCGATTGATGGAGAAACCTTAAAGCAACAACCTGAAAAGTATCGTAAAAAAATTGGTTATATTCCTGAAACGCCCTCTTTATATGAAGAATTAACGTTGCGGGAACATATTGAAATTACGGCAATGGCATATGATATTCCCGTAGAAGAGGCTTTTAAGCGTGCAGATGCGTTACTAAAAACCTTTCGTTTAGAAAATAAATTGGATTGGTTTCCAGCTAATTTCTCAAAAGGGATGAAACAAAAAGTCATGGTTTTGTGTGCTTTTTTGATTGAACCGAGTTTGTATATTATTGATGAGCCTTTTTTAGGATTAGATCCATTGGCGATTCATGCCTTATTAGAATTAATGGATACTATGCGTAAACAAGGAGCTGCGATTTTGATGTCTACACATATTTTAGCGACTGCTGAAAGATATTGTGATCGTTTTGTTGTTTTGCATGAAGGAGAAATTCGTGCAATTGGATCGATGGAAGAGTTGCGACAAGAATTTAATTTACCAGATTCTTCTTTAGATGATATTTATATTGCATTAACAAAAGAAGAAAAGGTGGGGTAACATGTCAGGATTTTACACGATTCGTCTGAACAAACACCTAAAAAAAATGATGAAATATATGCGGTATGTATTTAATGATCATTTTGTCTTAGTTTGTATTTTTCTTTTGGGTGGCTTAGGGTTTTATTATTCTCAAGTATTGAAAACCTTACCGCAACAATTTGTTTGGGGACGTCCGCTGGTTCTTTTGATTTGGTTTGCGACCTTGTTTATTGGTCGATTGGCAACATTAGCTGAGGAAGCGGATAAGGTGTTTATTTTACCCAAAGAAACAGAGATGCCGGCTTACTTGAATAAAGCGTTGGTTTATTCTCTATGGTTGCCATTCGTTGCTTGTCTTTTAATTGGCGGAATGACCATGCCATTAGTCGTGATTTCTTCGGGACTCGCTTTTTCTAGTTTCTTTTATTTTTTAGTAATGTTGCTAGGCCTTAAAGTGAGTCATTTATTTTTACAAAAATATGAGTTATATCAGATTGCAACGAGCCAATACCAACAAGTTTTTGGTTTATGGTTGGGTTCAAGTTTGCTAATCATGGGGATTAGTTTATATAGTTTTCCTCTTTTAGGGACCGCCCTTGCTTTGATTCAAGTGGGTTTATTCAAGTGGCTGCTAGCAAGAAAAGAACAATCTGTTTCATTAGATTGGGAAAAAATGATTCGTAAAGAGAAAAGTCGGATGTATCGAATTTATCAATTTATTCACTTGTTTACGGATGTTCCTGAAATATCTAGTAGTGTGAAACGACGTAAATTTGCAGATTCCCTTTTGTATAAAATAAAACGTACGACCGAAAATACGTACCTCTATCTTTATGCGCGTAGTTTTATACGAGGCTCGGAGTACAGTGGTTTGTTTCTACGATTAGTTTTAGTTGGTGGTGTGATTTTATTCTTTTTGAAAGAATTTTGGATTTCAATGGGCGTTTCACTGCTCTTTATTTATCTGATTGGTTTTCAACTAATCCCGATTTATGCTCAATTTGATTATATGGTAATGACTCAATTGTATCCTGTTTCTCAGCAGCAAAAGAAAAAAGCTGTGAGCCAGTTAGTGAGTTGGTTATTGATTATTGCGGCGATTTTATTTAGTTTGTTTGTGGTGATTGCATTACCACAAAAAGTAGACGCATTGCTTGTTGTTGTTGCCTTATTAGTAGAAGTCGTTGGATTTACCAAATTTTATATTCCTTACCGTTTAAAGAAGATGGAGGCGTAGTATGTATATTTTATGGAATAATCAAATTGTTGAGCGGGAAGATGTACGAATTGATATTGAAGATCGTGGGTATCAATATGGTGATGGACTTTATGAAGTGATTCGTGTGTATAATGGTCAGTTATTTATGGTGGAGGAGCATTTAGATCGATTATGGCGTGGAGCTGAAAAAATTCGCATGACTTTACCGTTTTCTAGAGCGGAATTGTTAGAAAATCTAAAACAGTTAGTTACTATTGAAAAGATTCCAGAAGGAAAGCTATATTTTCAAGTGACTCGCGGAATTGATGCACCAAGAAATCATGTTTTACCAGATCCTGAAAAAGTTCATGCTGTTTTAACGGGAAATATTCGTCCTTATACATTACCTGTGGATGAGATGACTATGGGGATTACGGTGGCTAAAGTTCCTGATATGCGCTGGCTACATTGTGATATTAAATCATTAAGTTTATTAGGAAACTTGCTTTCACTTGATGAAGCCAAACGTCAAGGGTTTGATGATGCAGTTCTTATTCGTGATGGGTATGTGACAGAAACTTCTGCCGCGAATTTTTGGTTAGTGAAGGATGGGACTCTTTATACACATCCCGATGGAAATTTAGTTTTACCAGGAATTACAAAGTTGAAAATTTTAAGTTTAGCAAAAGATTTAGGTATCACCGTGAAAGAAGAGGCGGTAGCAGAAGAGCTTTTAGCAACTGCGGATGAATGCTTTACTTCAAGCTCGCTAAAAGAAATCACACCCGTTGTAAAAGTCGATAATCATTTGGTTGGAGATGGTAAACCAGGCGCGATAACGAAGCAATTAATAGAGGCTTATCGGACTGCTGTGATTGAAGAATGTGGGACGACACCAATGAAATAAGAAAAAGAATGAGGGAAGAACTTGACGTTCTGCTGCTTGGGCGATAAAATGGTAACTGCTGTAACTGTTTTAAATTGTAGAAGATAGGAGATAACTTCCATGGCATTTCAGTTGGATAAGGATTGGTATTTAGAACCGATCAAAGGCGCAACTGGTCAAACATATATGGGGACACGTGCAACGGAAAGAGTATTTATTAAACGAAATACTTCTCCACTTTTGGCAGCTTTGTCTAAAGAAGGGATCGCCCCAAAACTCGTCTGGACAAAACGAACAGCGAATGGAGACATTCTAACAGCGCAACAATGGCTGGATGGTCGCGTTCTTTCATCATCGGAAATCGGTCAAAGAAATGATGTGATCGATGTTCTTTATCAGTTGCACCATTCATATATGTTGAAAAATATGTTACAAAAAATTGGTGGTCAAATTCAAACACCAGAGATGTTATTAAAAAATTACGAGGAAAGATTACCTCTTGAATTAAAACAAAATCAATATCTTTCTAGAGTGTATCAATCTTTAAAAGAGCATATTCCTGTATACTCTTCTCATAATTACACTGTGGTTCATGGCGATGTAAATCATCGAAATTGGCTGGTTTCTAATAATTATTTGTATTTAGTTGATTGGGACTCAGTGATGTTGGCTGATCCTGCATTGGATATTGGGATGATTTTGGGTCATTATGTACCTAGAGAAGATTGGAATAAATGGTTGCTTTCGTATGGTGTACAGGCAGATGAAGAAGTCTTACAGCGAATTGAATGGTATGTAATCATTAATTTTTTACAAGAGATTCTTCGTCATCAACAAGCTGGCGAAACGAGAGCAATGAATGTCGAAATTTTAAAATTAAAACAATTATTTGAGTATTAAAATAAAAGGCAAGAGTGAAGGGTTAAAGGGTGAGACAAAAGTAAAAGCGACTTTTGTTTCACCCTTTAAAATCGGACAAGCAGTGTGCAAAAGGTAGATTTTTCGGAAACGAATGAGTTGACTCTTTTATTCACTTGCTTTTTATTTTTTGAAGAAAGGACAATGACTAAACATGAGAATGAGGAAAAGACCTGGTGCAGAGGAGCTTCTAGCAAGCCATCCAGAATTAGTGGTAGATGAGCCAGAAAAATGGCAAGGGAAATGGACAAAACGATTTGGAAATGATCATCCGATTCATATTGAAATTGGTTCAGGAAAAGGGCAATTTGTTGTCGACATGGCAAAAGCGCATCCTGAAATCAACTATATTGGGATTGACATGCAAGTTAGTGTGTTGTCGCTTGCTTTAGAAAAAGCATTAGCTGAAGAGTTGCCGAACTTACAATTATTACATGTAAATGGAGAGGCCTTGACGCACTATTTTGCTGAAAATGAAATCGATCAAATTTATTTAAACTTTTCTGATCCGTGGCCAAAAACGAGACATGAAAAACGTCGTTTGACATATCGCACATTTTTAGAAACAGATGAAAAAATTCTAAAGCCAAACGGTGAAATTCATTTTAAAACCGATAATCGTGGGTTATTTGAATACTCGTTAAGTAGTTTTTCGAAATATGGGATGATTCTAGAACAAGTTTGGCTGGATTTACATGCTAGCAATTATGAAGGCAATATTATGACAGAATATGAAGCAAAATTTTCGGCAAAAGGGCAACCTATTTATCGCGTTGAAGCAAGATTTCAGGCAGAATAATGGATAGAAAATAGTAAAAATCGTACCGTGCATAGCGTATGCACGGTACGATTTTTATTTTTAAGCTTTCACCCGTTTGACATCAATAACAGTTCCTGTATAAGCATCGGCAATAAATTCATATTGAACTCTTACACCATCTTCTAAACGTGAGATACCACCAGTATACGTTTTCGAATGAATCGCAAATTTTCTTAATGGTTTTTTCTCAAATTCAATCCAAGAGCCTTCAATGGGTCCTTCGTTCAAAAAAGCTTCTTTTACATTTTCTAATACAACATCTGCCTCGATTGTTCGTTTCTTTTGATACCATAAGGTTGAAGCAATCCCACTTATGACACCTAGACTGATCCCTAAAGCTAAGCCGCCTTTAAAATAGCCTAATTCATTTTCATTATCCACTGGAAACAACCTCCGTATCTTCTAATAAATTGCCGACAATTGTTGGCTTTGTTCTTATTTTAACACATTGCATAGAAATGGGGAAAAACAATAATCGTGTTCAATTAAAATAGTTTGCGTTATAATCAACTTGATAGCCTAAAGAAAGGAATGTCCATAAAGAATTGCTAACTATAGAGGGTATAAAAGTAAAGCACACGTTGTTTTATCTTCTAAAACCAAACAAACGGTGATGCAAAAGCAGCTCTGTCAGAGCCAATCGCTTTTATCCAAGCCTCTTTAAGAAAATGGACAGGTAAGAATAATGGAAACGAAAACATTTCAACGAATCAAAGAGTTAACTGAACTACAAGGAACAAGTGGTTTTGAAGATGATGTACGTTCTTATATGAAAAAGCAGCTGACACCGCTAGTTGATGAAGTACAATATGATGGATTAGGCGGGATTTTTGGAATCAAAAAAGCAGCGAATGATGCGCCAAGAGTCATGGTAGCGGCACATATGGATGAAGTCGGCTTTATGTTGACACAAATCACTGATAATGGTCTATTTCAAGTAGTACAATTGGGGGGATGGAATCCTTACGTGGTTTCTTCACAACGTTTTACATTAAAAACGAAAAAAGGGAATTATCCGTGTATTTCTTCTTCGGTTTCTCCCCACTTACTACGAGGAAAAGGGAATCAAAAACCGTTAGAAGTTAGTGATATTTTATTTGATGCAGGCTTTGAATCTAAAGAAGAGGCCTATGCTTATGGTGTACGACCAGGAGATAGTATCGTTCCTTTAGTTGAAACAATCAAAACAGCAAACGGTAAAAATATCATTAGTAAATCTTGGGATAATCGTTACGGTTGTGCGGTGGTATTAGAAGCGTTAGAAGCACTACAAAATGAATCATTAGGTCATACCTTGATTGCAGGTGCCAATGTGCAAGAAGAAGTTGGTTTACGCGGAGCAAAACCTTCTGTGCATAAATTTAAACCAGATTTGTTTTTTGCGGTGGATTGTTCAGCGGCAGACGATCTTAAAACGAAAAAAGGCACATACGGTCATTTAGGGGAAGGAACGTTATTGCGTATTTATGATCCTGGAATGATCACTTTACCTCGTGTTCGTGAATACCTTTTGGATATTGCTGAAACACATAATATCCCGTATCAATATTTTGTTTCCAAAGGTGGAACGGATGCTGGAGCAGCTCATACAACGAATAATGGAGTGCCAAGTACGGTGATTGGTGTCTGTGCCAGATATATTCATACCCATCAAACGATGTTCAGTATCAGTGATTTTGAAGCAGCACGTGAAATGCTGATTCAAGTTTTAAAAGGGTTAGATAAAACAACAGTCAATACAATTATTTATGGAAAGTAGGAAGCTAAATGATTAAACCGACTTCACTTGAAGAAATTGCAACGTATGTTGAAACAGAAAAAACAGTTTTCTTTTTTACGGCAGATTGGTGCGGTGATTGCCGTTTTATTCATCCTGTTATGCCAGAAATTGAGCAAGAATTTCCTGAATTTCGTTTTGTCGAAATCGATCGAGACCAATTTATTGATTTGGCATCTACTTGGAATATTTTTGGAATTCCGAGTTTTGTTGTAACAGAAAATGGGAAAGAACTTGGTCGTTTAGTGAATAAAAATCGCAAGACGAAGGAAGAAATCAGTCAGTTTTTAAGTGGCTTAACCAAGTAGGACTAGGTGTAATTTTTACATTTGAATAGAGTAAAAGCAAAGCTGGACTTTACAAAAAAATAAGTAGTATTTTGCGTGAAGTTCAGTTTGTTCTTTAATAGAGAGTGTAAATTACGTTAAATCAAACTATTTTTAGGAGATGAGTCAAATGATTGAACATGCATATCAAACAATTTTAGTTGGAATAGATGGTAGTGAGCAAGCGAAGGCGGCGTTTGAAAAAGCGCTTAATGTAGCGAAAAGAAATCAAGGACAACTTATTGTGACCCATGTGATTGAAGGTCAGATGTACAATACGTTGATGGGTTTTTCTTCATTGAATAATGAGTTGATTGATCAAGAAAAAGCCGATGCACAAAATCTGTTGGATTCATGCAAACTTGCGGCTAAACAGGCAGGTGTCGAGAAAATTGAGACCGTTTTGACTTATGGTGTCGCGAAAGAGGTAATTGCGAAAGAATTGCCAGCGAAATATGCCGTTGATTTGATTATGGTAGGACAGTCAGGATTGAATGCAGTAGAGCGAATGGTGATTGGAAGTGTTAGTAGCTATATTATTCGTCATGCACCTTGTGATGTCTTGATTATTCGTCCAGAAGCGGAATAGAGGCTTGAATAAGTTAAGAAATTAACGAAATTTTTGGGTCATTTTTGAGTTAACTAAAGAAATACCATGCATCTTCGCTCTTTTTTTGTTAAGATAGGACAGGAGATGAACGAGGAGGTAGGAAAATGATTTTTTCATATAATAAAGAACATATTGGTGATGTACTATTAATCATCGTAGCTAACGATAAAGGGCAAGAAAATAAAGCAGAACGAAAAGGCAATGTGACCTGTGTGAAGGTTAAAGAAACAGATCAAGTGGTTGCTTGGAATCTTTTCGATGCGTCAGCTCTTTTAGGTGAAATCGAAGGACAAGGACAAGTCGTTTTATCAGATGAACAATTGGCTAAAGTCAATCAAGCAATCATAGATGCGGGTTTTTCGGATACATTGACTGTTGATAACAGCCCTAAAATCGTTGTTGGTTTTGTTAAGTCGTGCAAGGCACATCCAGATTCAGATCATCTTTCAATTACGCAAACACAAGTAGACGAAGAGGAAGTATTACAAATCGTCTGTGGCGCACCAAACATCAAGGCGGGTCAAAAAGTAGTGGTTGCCAAACCTGGTGCAATGATGCCGGATGGCTTGATGATTTGGCCTGGTGTTTTACGCGGAGAAGAAAGCTTTGGTATGATTTGTTCTGCAAAAGAATTACGATTAGCCAATGCGCCTGAGAAAAAAGGAATTCTGGAATTACCTTTTGATGCAGTTGTAGGTGAAGCCTTTTCTGTAGGAAAATAAAAAAGAATATCTTGATTCTGTTGAATGCTTAGAAATACTTAAAAAAGATGTTGATCTAATTTTTGTATTTTAAATTAAATGATTGAACAGGGTCAGGATTTTTTATTTAAACATAAGCAGGAGTATCATTATAAAATGAACAGCTAAATCAAGAATGGAGAGGGTAAAAATGAAGTGGCGCAAAATAATGGTTTTTTTTGTAGTTAGTTTTATATTTTTAGTTGGGTGTACAGCAAATCGTTCAAAAGAAGTAACTAAAACGGAAAAAACGATTTCTGAGGAACAAATTACAACGAATCCATTACCGGCAATTTATCAAACAGCTGAGGAACAAGCGAGAGCCTTAGAAAAGTTTCCAGTATTATATAAAAGTACGATTGAAGCGCATAAAGACGAAACAGATTTTGGGATGTATGTGATTCCAGGATTATTGGAGACGATTTCCTTAGTAGATGACACCTCTCATAAGCCATCTATTTGTGATTCTATGACTCCACAAGGTGTAACTGCGACAGATGATTATTTATTAATTTCTTCTTATTGTAACGATCACGAACATAATTCGGTAATCTATGTATTAGATAAAGAATCACGCGAATATATGAAAACGATTGTGTTACAAGGTCAGCCTCATGTAGGAGGCGTTACGTATGATCCAATTGCTGAAAATATTTGGGTCTGCAGTCGCTATGATGATCGAGCTGAAATTGTGGCGTTTCCTTTAGCACAGTTAGAGGCTTATGATTTTGAAGTAGATCACGAACCGATTGAGTATACACAGCAAGTTGAACTACCTCAATTGAGCCGTGCATCTGTGATTACGTATCACGATAGCACTATTTATGTGGGCTATTTTGATCCGCAACAAGAAGGTCGCTTAGAAGCCTATCCGTTAGATGAAAATGGACAAGCGACAGGGCAACCAGCGTTTGAACATAGCGTTCGAACAACCATCGATTTAGATAAAAGTGATACCAGCGATGAGGTGGTTCGCGAATTGCAAGGAATCACTTTTTATAAAGATAAAATGCTGATTACTCAATCTTATGGTGCGATGTCTGATTCGAAATTGTTGATTTTTGATTATAACAAACAGCAAACGGAGTTTTTAGATAAACAGGTCGACAAAATAATCGAGCTACCAGCTCATGCGGAACAACTATCAGAGAAAGATGGCAAAATTTACTTGATTTTTGAATCTGCGGCTAAACCGTATCGTTTAGTTGAAAAAACATGGGTTGATCGGGTGCTAGAACTTGATTATCATAAGCTGATTGATTGATAAAAAAAGAGTAAACTAATCAAAAGGTTTCCCGATTAGTTTACTCTTTTTAGTTATTGTTCAATTAAGTAGTGAATGTTAATTATGGATTTGTTGAATTGTTTGAGTTATTAGAACTTGATTTAAGTGCAGATTGGTCGATTGTTAATTCAACTTTAGCTGTTTGTTCTTTTCCGTCTCTATAGAAAGTAACTTCCATAGTATCGCCAACTTTTTTCTTGAATAGCTCATTTTGTAAATCAGTTACAGATGAAACTTCATTGCCATCGATTTTTGTAATTACATCCATTTTTTCTAAACCAGCTTTTTCAGCAGGAGTCGCAGTTTGAACAGATGCAATCATCACACCACCAGTTACTGTGTCAGGTAACTTTAAAATTTGTTCTCTTTGTTGAGTTGTTATTTCAGAAATATCTTTCATCGAAACACCTAAAGCTGGGCGAGTGACTTTTCCATCTTTTTCTAATTGATTAATAATTGTCACAACATCGTTACTAGGAATTGCAAAGCCCATCCCTTCAACGCTTACTTGGCTATTTGATTGAACGATTTTAACAGAGTTGATTCCAATGACTTGCCCTTCGATATTGACTAACGGACCACCAGAATTACCAGGGTTAATTGCAGCATCTGTTTGAATCGCATTGATGTTGATTGGTTGACCATTGTTTTCATTTTGGATGTTTCTATTTAAAGAAGAAATAATCCCTTGCGTTACAGAATTTGCATATTCAGAGCCTAATGGAGAGCCGATTGCAAGTGCTGGTTCACCGATTTTTAATTTATCTGAATCGCCAAATTCAGCAACTGATTCTACTTTATCTGAAGCAATTTTAATAACTGCTAAATCGGTATAGCTATCAGTTCCTACTAATTCTCCCTTGACCTTAGTGCCATCTGGTAAAAGGACTTCTAGGCCTTCAGCACCATCTACCACATGGTTGTTTGTCACAACATAAGCCGTATTGCCGTCTTTCTTATAAATAACTCCGCTTCCTTCACTAGCTGCCTCTAGTTCACCAGTACTTGAACTATCGTTTCCACCTTCATCAAAAGCACCACCAAAAATATTGTTATAGTCACTCGTTTGACTAGCACGTTGCAAATTGATAACTGAAACAACAGAACTACCTACTTTATCTACCGCTTTAGAAACATCACTGTTTACATCGTAGCTTACATTACTGACTTTAGTATCACCTGAGTTATTTTTTACAGTTGATTGTGTGGTTGAAGGAGTTGAGTTAGAAGAAAACATATTTCCTCCGCCGACTGCATATGCTCCACCAAAAATTAGTGCCCCACCAACGAGGCCTCCTAATAGACCAGTACCGAATTTTTTAACAAAACTATTTTTCGTATTATTTGAATCAGGTGTAACATCTTTTCTATTATTCATTTAAGAACCTCCTATATTTTCAAAAAGTATTTTTATAATTTAAGTATAGTCTGTTAAGACAACTTTAGTCTACAGAAGAGCTTTGAATTTTTTATGAACAACTTAAGTAAAATTACAGATGTAATTAATGAATAATTTAGAAGATGAGTTACTTATACACAAGAAAATGTGAAAAACTTTAGAAGATTAAGAGGAAAAGTAGGTTGAAAAGTTATCCACAGAATGTGGATAATGTGGAAAAAAAGATGGGAATATGTGTTTGTATGTAAAAATACTGGTAAATAAACCATTTTAGCTCCTCTACCTGTGGATAAGTCTGTGTATATGTGCATAACTTTGTGGGAAAGTATGTGGAAGAGAAAAACAGTTCATGGTAAAATTGTTGAAAAGCCTAAAAGTAAAAGAGGATTTAGTAGATGAAGATAAAAATTATCACAGTAGGAAAGCTAAAAGAAAAGTATCTAGTTCTAGGAATCAATGAATATTTAAAACGATTAAAAGCATATGCGAAGGTAGAAATCATCGAAGTACCAGATGAAAAAGCGCCAGAAAACCTAAGTTTAGCTGAAATGGAGCAAGTAAAGGAAAAAGAAGGAAAACGTATTTTAGCCCAAATTGCTGAAAACGAATATGTTTTCGCCTTAGCAATAGAAGGAAAAGAATTAACCAGTGAGGCATTCTCCAAAGAAATTGAACAATTAGGAATTGATGGGAAAAGTAATATTAGTTTTGTGATTGGTGGTTCGCTAGGCTTGAGTGAGAAAGTTATTCACAGAAGTCAAAAACAACTTTCGTTTGGGCGGATGACTTATCCACATCAATTGATGAAGTTGATTTTGGTGGAACAGATTTATCGCGGATTTCGGATTATGCGGGGGGAACCATATCATAAATGAGAACATAAATAAAATAAACCATACTCAACGGATTGTGAATGGTTTATTTGTATTAAAAGAATGAATCATAGTTAATATGTCTTTTACAATTTTGCTTTATCAATCCTCAATTTATTCATCCTATTCTACTTTATAGGTGCATTCGAAACCTGCTTTAGTAATTGAAGTAGGTTCTTTTCAAAAAAGTTGTCCATGAAACCAGTGGGATCAGAGATATAGTTGAAAAATTTTAAACCTGAACAATGCCTAGTTGAATACCACGCACAATTGCAGCTACGGTTGAATTGACATAGAATTTTTCGTTAATTGTCTGTATATGATTATTGACTGTTCGACGACTTATATAAAGCTGATTAGCAATTTCTTGCTGTTTCATTCCTTTGGCTGCAAGCTGAAGGACTTCTTTTTCTCTATTGGTTAATGGCTCACTTTCTTGTTCATATTTTGGAAAAATTGTTGCTCCACCCAGTACAAGATTGATTTTGGCTAGTAAGTCATTTAGAGAAACATTTTTATTTATAAATCCTTTAGCCCCCATTTTGATGGCTTCGTTATGATACTCCAAAAGGTCATAGCCTGAAAGGAAAACAATTTTTAATTCTGGAAAAGTCACGAGCAACTCTCTAGACACATGCAGTCCGTTGAACTCCCCCATATGAATGTCCATCAACAGCATATCAGGTTTTTTTTCAGAAACAATCTGAACGATATTTTCCGGAGAGACATAGGTTTCAAAGCTTGTGATTTGATCTTTGAGAGAAATTTCAAGACTTTTTGCAAACAACTCATGATCGTCAAATAAAATAATCTTCATTATTGTTCCTCACTTTCAATAGATAATTCAATTTGAAAGGAAGCGCCTTTTTCTCGATTGCCATCTATTAAGAAGTTTCCATTCAAATGATTGATTTCTTGCTTTATCGATAATAGGCCAATACTTGTATTGTCCTTTTTCTCCAAGTAGTCAACTAGGTTTATTCCAATACCATCGTCTTCAACACGAATCAATAAAATGTTATCTTGCTGTATTTTTGCAGTAAGTCTAATTGTTTTAGGTCGAGCATGTTTTAAAGCATTGTATAGTAATTCTTTTATTGTTCTGAAAAGTGGAAATTTGAGATAGGTTGGAATATACAGCTCAGTGTCCATATCCAACTCAATCGCAAGCTCCTTCTTTGCCAATGGGCTACTTTTCATTTTTTCACATAGAATAGAAATACTGTGATAAAAGCTTAAATCGATTAGGGTTGATGGATAGATATCAAACATTTTTTCTCTAATGGATTTATTCAAGGTTTGAAATGTTTCAAGAATTAACTGTTTTTCTTTTTCTTGCGTAGTCTTCAGCATTTCAGTTAAGTTTTTCAAGGCAAGAATATTTTGCAGGACATCGTCATGCAGATACAAGGACAGTGATCTCCTCATTTCATCACTCTTAATTAAGAAATTCAAGTTGAAATGTTCATCATAACTTGTATTTGGAAGTGATGCGTATTGCGTTTGCGCTTGATGAAGGATTTCAGTTGTCTTAAATATTTCACTGATGGTTCGCGATAAAAGTGTCATTTTTTCCACATCCTCTTTAGAAAAAGGGTGACCATCACTTTTGTTTCCCGTGATGAGCCAACCACATAGGTTATTCTCATAAATCAATGGGAAATTCAAGTAATTTTGTCCTTCTATTTCAATCGTGTGAAAGACAGTTTCCAATTGCTGAAGCAGTTTTTTTGTAAGAGTTATTTCTTCAAAAATACCCGTTTGGTTTAATGCAAAGCTATGCTGGTTTTCTTTCCAAATGATCATTGAGCCATCTAATACAATAGTCTTTTCAATCAATTGGTGCACAAAATGATTGAGAGAGTTCAGGTAATCATCATAAGTAATCTTTTGGAGAATTTCCAGACGTTCTTTTTCGAAGGTTTGCTTGACAGAATTAATAAAACGAATTTGTTTTTGAATGATATATCTCTGATAGTAGCGGTACAGATAGATTAAAAGGTACAAAAAAATCAATAAAGTAAAGGTATCAACCAAATTTATTTTGATGAACGAAAGACAAAACCAGATAAATATACTGTTTATTAGGAAAAAGAAAAGAATAGATACTAGAAGCAAGCTGTAGTTTCTTTCTATGTGCAGCTTATTTTTCTTTAAGTAAACATACGCAACAGCGATTGGAAAACTGATAAAGCTATAAAAAGAAAGGTAGATAAGTGTTGAGCTGGTGGAAAAAAATCTAAGTAAAATAAATGGTGCTAAGGCAATGATAATAGAACTGAGAAGATGTTTTTGGTATTCCCGCAAAAAAGAACGCTGAGATGTTTTATTTATGAATGACAGCATTACACAGAGTGAAATAGTTACAAAAAGTAGGGCGAAAAGGCTATAACTAAATACTGGTATAAAAGTGAGCAACAGTCCACTTGTGATCAATGCTGCTACTAGTTGAACAACAAGTAATGGTTTATAAAGCTTTCCTTTATCGAGTTTGGCGAAATAGGCAAAAAAAACATAAAGTAAAACAGTATCAAGACACATAAAAATTCTTGCAAGCGAGATAAAAAGACGGTTGTCACTATGCAAAAGAATAAGAATCCAACCAGTCACTATCATCGTAAGTAAGAAGGTTAGAGAATCTTTCTTTTTTTCGGAAAAAAGATAAACAATTGTACCAATGAGAAGCAAAAAACTGCTGTAAATCAGGTCAAAAGGAAAAGAAAGATACAGCTCAGAATCTTGAAAAACAATCGTTGCTTGAATAAGCAATAGCAGATTCAAAGGTATGTAATGAATGATGTTTATTTTGTTTATTCTAGTCAGCATTGGATTCTCCTAAATTTATATAGTTAAGGAATGACATGATTTGTTCTGATTTTTCTGGAAATTCATTAGTTAAGGATGCTAAAATATCATTTTGGTGAAGAGTGAGTATCAAAATGGAGTAATCAAGAGTGCCACTTTCATCTAATTTATTCATCAGTTCTTGTTTGAATGTGGTAGATGGCTCATTGTTTATCAAAAAGGAAAGATTGGATTTCGGATTACTTTCAACAAATTTAATTAGCGGAAATGTAGCTTTTAGCGCTGATATATCTGAGGAATCAGACTTTATCAAGCCATGGATGTCATTTTTTATTTGAACAGCAGTTCCTATTTTTTTTAGTAGCGGATGCCAAAATTCTTTTTCCTTTTCCGACAAAGGCAGACAGCTTAGAACGAAAAGAAAGAAGTCAGTAGACTTTTTAATAATTGAATCAAAATAATCCTTTTCAGAGATATCTTCTTTTAGCGTCAAGGTTAAATCGTAAAATTCGCCCTCCAACGCTTGCTGTAAAAAAGACAAAGCTTCTGACGATGCGTAATTGCTGGATAAGTTAGACAACGAATGAGTCAACAGATCAACACAAAGAAGTAAGCTGAGTTTTGGACCTATTTCTTGGACCAAGGGATTGTCATCATCTATTAAATCATCAAGAATCCTAGTAGCAATTCCTAATAAATCGAGTGAAATCAGTAAATCTTCATCTGGAAAGTCCCGGTGTGGATAGAGTGCAAATAAATGACAACAGAAAGTGGACCAACTAAATTTTTTTAATTGATCCAAAATACATAATTTATCTAAAATAGCTGTTTCCAAGTTCCTATCATATTTTTTTAGGAACTCTTTATTGATAATTGATTGATAGAGAGTTTCTATTTCTATTTTTTTCATAATATTTAAGCAACTTTTCTTTTTGTTTAATTATACAGTAATAATAAGTTGTTGGATAGAGGTTGATTGAAAATAGATAGAAAAATCAGGCAGGCCAAACGGTGCTTTTTTGCATCATATCTTTAACCGTTTGTTTGGATGTTTTTAACACCAACTCAATCTGAGCATAGGCCTGCTCATTAAGCTCCCCCTGCAATGCTTCAAGAGTTGTTCTTCTATTTTTGATTGCTGCTTAAAGAATATCTACAACAATTGCGAGAAAAAATTTCTTTAGACCAAGAGGAAGATTACGGGGTACTTTTCTCTCATATTCATATGTTTAATAACCGTATAGAGGTTCCCCCGGAATATGAATATCATCTGTCCTCACTTCTCTATAGAGAGCTGGAGGAGGAACTGTAATGGCAGTAGTTGAGTCTCATTGGGACCTTGTTCCCAATCAAAGTATTATTCGAAAGAGATACCATGAAGCTGCTGTTATGTATGAAGGAATCGGTTCAATCCCTAATGCTTTCTATAATAAAAAGCGATATTGGGAAGAGAAAGAAGCCATCGAGCTGAGTTATTCAAATCCAACAACAGATTTCGAGCGCCTGCTTAAGAGCAGACGGACTCGGCGGAAGGTATCCGATAAGAAAATAACACTGGATTTCTTAGCGAAACTCTTGCAATTTTGCGCAGGGATCTCTGATGAGGAAAAGGAGCTTCTTACCTATCCTTCTCCAGGGGCAACCTATCCGACCACACTGTTTGTGTATTGGAATGATGGTGAGGATTATCTGTATAGGTATAACCCGTTTAATCATATGCTTGAAAAATACAGTGAAAAAAATATGAATCATGTCCACAAAATTATTGGGGATAAAGTACTGAATAAATTTCCTGTATTTCTGTTCTTCGCAAGTGATTATCAGTTAGTTGAAGAGAAATATGGCGCGATTTCATACCGTCTGCTGAATCAGGAGATGGGGCATTTAGCACAAAACATCTCCTTGTATTGTGAGCAGGAACGATATCATTCAGTGTGTATTGGAGGTTTTTTTCAATCACATTTTCAAAAAATTGTAGGCAACACTTATGATTTACATTATGTAATGGTGGTGGGATAAAAATGACGACTATTTTAAAAGAAAATAACGTTGTTCATGTAGAAAAACAGCAGATTATTATCACGAACATGCTGTCTGATAAAGAGATAGCCGTTCGAGTAAAAGAGGAAATCAATCCGCAGAAAATGGAACAGCTTTTCTATAAAGGAACCGAGGCTAAAGTAAGAGCTGGTGTAGAAGAGAAAGTAGTGTATTTGCTGAAAAAAAAATATCCAGATTATTTTTATGATCGAAAGGACAGCTACAATCATAACACTGTGTTGAAGCTACGGACAATCATTCAGTCCTTACGAAAAAATCACGCCTTTTCAGATGTTGATCTGAAGAGGTATCGAGAGAAATTCTATCAACAAAAAATTTTTTTGAGCCGAACTATGCCGGAAATCGTAAAAGAAAAGTTGATACAAATGGGGTTTCCAACTATTCGAAGAATATCAGAAACCAATCAACCGGACATTCAAAAAGGAGACATTTTAATTACAGATATGAATTTGACGGATGTGAGCACGTCATTTTTAGGAAAAGCAGTGATTGTATTTTCCAATGGCCGGTTGAGTGTAGGACCAGTTTGGACCATAGAAAATATTCATGAAATCAATTATTACCAAAAAAGTTCCGAAGAGGAACGGGATGCTGATATTCCGGATTTTTCCAAAGAGATTATCTACAGCTTTTTAGGAAACACCTTGATGTATCTAATTGATGATTGTTATCAGCGATTGACAGTAGACACAGGTATTCCTTTTAGAAAAACACTGAAGCTGGACTATCCAACGATGAGAGTAGATGCTTATCTGCAATAAAGATGTGCACAGATTACTCAGGGAATAAGTTGGAAGCGACCTTATAATAAAAGAAAATCTAGAGGAGGTATTTACTTATGATTTTACAAGGAAAAAAAATAAGTGTGCGTTTCAAAGAAAAACAAGCTTTGGATAATGTAGATTTCAAAATTGAAAAAGGAGAAATATACTCCATTTTGGGACACAACGGTGCTGGGAAGAGTACATTAATAAAGGCAATCATGGAGCTGATTGACTATGATGGTGATATCGTCATGGCTTTCGACCAGGAGCTGTTGTATCAAAACATCAGTGTTCAATTACAGACGAGTTCGTTCGAAGATGGTGTGAAGGTAAGAGAAATATGCAAACTTTATAAGGATTTGCTGCGAAGCGACTTGGATTTAGATGAGCTGTTGGAAGGTTTCGATTTGAATGAACATAGTAATCAACTTGTCAACGACCTTTCAGGTGGACAAAAGCAAAAGCTGACAATTTTATTGACGATTCTAAACAATCCGCAAATTATCATTTTTGATGAACTAACTACAGGGCTAGATGTGGTTGCTCGGCGAAAGATATGGGAAATACTGAAAAAGATTAATAAGGAAAAGAATACGACATTAATATTAACCAGCCATTTTCTTGATGAAGTAGAATATCTGGCTGATAACATCTTAATATTGGAAAAAGGAAAAGTTAAAGTAATCGGAAAAGTAGAAGAAATTATAAACAATCTCTTCAACGGGAAGAAAAAGGCGGAATTCATCATTAATGATCAATTTCAATTTGTTAAGTTTGATTTTGAGTTCGATCGTTATAAAGAAAAAATTACAGTCGAATATGATGTTGTTGAAGAAAAGAGTCTGTATGAGAACATCAGTGACTGTGGCGGACAAAATATTACAATGAGCAACTATACGTTTGAAGATGCATTTTTACGAATTCTCGGATATGAATTAGGAAAGGATGGTGAAATTGCTCATGCATAGCTTGTATGTCCTATCAAAGCATCAGACAAAAATGCTGATGCGAAACTCTAAAAGTACAATTATTGGATTTTTAGTTCCAGTTATCATGTTTTTCGTTTTTAGTAATTTATTGGATGGGTTTGACGTTCCCGGAACTGGAAGGTCAATTGTTGAATACTTGGTACCTGCGTATATACCAATCATCATTATCAATGCGGTTGTTGTTATTTTCGGTCAGTATTACATTCTATACAAAGAACGAGGCGATTTACTAAAATACAAACTGATGGGAATCAATCCCGTGATTGTTGCAGCAGCACTATTCTTTTCAACAATCATTTTCCAAATTATCGCCATTACACTATTGGTGGCAGTTGGAAATCTAAGTAAAGGTGTACCATTGCCTTCAGCAAACTTAGGATCAATATTTATTGCTCTGGTAATTATCAATATTTATCAATTTTCACTGGCGTTTTTAATTGTTTCGTTGCTAGCGAAAAGTACCACCTATCAATCAGTTGCCATGGTCGTGTTTTATGTTCAAATGTTTCTTGGCGGTCTGACTTTCCCCCCGGAAATGTTCCCAGATTTCCTAAGAAAAATTGTTTATCTTGTTAATCCTATCATTTACGGATTGGAAATGATGCGCGGTGTGTGGACAGACGGAATTGGTATTACTGAATATGGAAAAGAAATAGGAATTTTAATGATTGTCTCTATTATTCTTCTTTTAGTAGGCTCTTTAGCAAACAAGAAAAAGAAAGAATTTTAAATAAAAAATAGTAGGAGGAAAAAAGAATGGCAGAGAACAAACAGGAAATGAGCAAAGATTTAGTAGAGGAAATGTTTACAGATATCGATGAAATCGAGTTTGTGGAGATCAGTGAAGCAACGGCATTACCGGAAACAGCAGCAACCAGCGGATCAGCATTAAGTCAAGGCTGTTCATGCTGTGGCTCAAGTTCATGTTGCTCGTCTACTTAAAAGGAAAGAATAGAACAAAAAATATTAAGGAGGAAAACAAATGGCAGAGAACAAGCAGGAAATGAACAAAGATTTAGTAGAGGAAATGTTTACAGATATTGATGAAATCGAATTTGTGGAAATTAGTGAGGCAACAGCGTTACCAGAAACAGCAGCAACCAGCGGATCAGCATTAAGTCAAGGCTGTTCATGCTGTGGCTCAAGTTCATGTTGCTCGTCTACATAACAGAACGAGTATATCAAATATTTGGCAGATGAAGAGGTGAGAGAAATAGAACAATCAAGTAACAAACTGAGACAATTGGAATTGGAAAATGAAAATTTGCGATTAAACTTACAGATAATGAAGGAATCCAATAAAGAAGATTGGCAAAGTTGGATTTGGGTATTGGTTCCAGTTGTTGGAATGGTTGTAGGTGCTATTTATAAAGCATTATAGGGATTCATCATCTCGCTGGAAGGGTTATCAATAGTGTGATTCGAGTGAATAGACTATCGTAACCGTTAGGACCACAGAACAAATCAAGAAAACAGAGGGATTGTGATTACAGATTGTCAAACATTAAATAAACAAAGCTTAGTGAAAATAGCTTCTATATAATAAAAATATCGATTAATAGTCAACTCTTCAATGCTTTTAAAGTATAAAAGAAATTGTCTGTTGGTCGATTATTTGTTTAAATAAATAATTAGAAAAGGTACATGAAGTAGACCAAAAATTAAAGTACCTAAAATCGTTGAATTTAATCGTCATGACCAGTCTTAAGATATAGAAATTGTTTGAAGAGAGGGATTATGTTTCTTTAGTAACACGTGGTGGATAAATTTCAATAAAGTAGACACAAAGAGAGCAGATACTTAGTGAGAATCAAAGTACGTATCCTCTATTTCGTTGGGTATAAGCATATTAAGAGTTCCATGAGGATGCTGAGAATTATAGAAACTCTCGAAGTATTCTAGTTGTACTTCTTGAAGAGAAGAAAAGGTTCTTCTGTTGAGCTCTTCTTTTTTTCATATATTTGAAGAAAGCTTCTGTGACAGCGTTGTTCCAAGGATAACAAAGCTTCGATAATGACGGAACAATTTTGTTTGAGTGTTCCAACTAATTACGATAATTTTATTGAATCTATTTATGATGATACAGAAGAATTAGTAGAATTTGCTGATAATATTATCAAATAAAGAAGAGGTATACAAAATTTTCAATAAACTTATGTTCAATATGCTAATAACTCATTATTTACAAATATCCAAAGACATCCTTTATGTTATCAAATAATATCTATAGAATAGTATTACAAAAAAATATCATTCACTTCCGATACGCAGAACCTTACCATAAATAATGATATTCTTAAACTAATCAACTGAATAATGTCTTTTTTTGTTGAATAGATCATTTACGATGACTGTGTAGACTAACTTTAGGCTGGAAGATTGGAAAAGGGTGCTTTAAAACGCGGAAATGAGTAGAGCAATTGGATTCTGCATGGTATAGAGTGAGAAATGTAATGGGTAAAATATACGACATAGAGAAAGCAAGTGATCCAAAAGTAAAAAGCACTTTTGGATCACTCACGTAAAACCAAATAAATGGTGAAATCAGAAGCAACGTTTATGGAAATAAGTAGCAAATCACAAAAATTTGGAAAATAAGGTTAGGAATCATTCAACGCCGAATGGAAACCTTTTGTGTTTCTTGTCATTTTCGTGATTCACCTATTATTACTTTAAACACTTCTATCCAAAACTTGAGATATTATAGAGGTTCGTAGCGTTGCCCATTACTTATTACATTTAAAAAAATTGTCTGCAACTACTCTTTTTTCTTTCTTTCCTGGATAACTTTATTAGTCATGAATTTCTTTTTTTACTTTAATGTTATAACCTTAAAAGTATCTAAATAATGATTGATTCCATTCACTCCATGGTTTAAATAGATCTTTAGAAATTCAGTCCCGATGATTGCTCCTTTTGCACCGTTATTTAAAACGGTTTGCACATCTTCAGCTGTTTTGATGCCAAATCCCACAAATGGAGGAGTAGTGCAATAGTGATTAATATCTTGGACCGTTTGGATATAGTCTGTTGGAACTGCTTGGAATTGACCCGTTTTTCCTTCCCCAGAGATTACATACACAAAAGGGGTCGAAGAATTGATCTTATCTTTTAGCTCTGTTACGTTCTTTTGATTGTCTAGCAAGTGAACGAATCCAGAGAACTGTGTGCTTGGTAATTCTTTGTCGACACATAAAAGAGCATCGTAAAGGTGGTGCGGGATCTTCCAAAGTAACATTGAATCAACACCCGTTGAATAGGTCATTAAAATAATTTTAAACGAATAACGTTCACGTATGTCTTCTAGTGTAGCGACAATTTCTTCATGATCAATACCTGTATCCAGTATGACTTGGTGAGAAGTTTGAATGATTTCTCCATCTAAATAAGGGTTTGCGACAGGGATCCCAATTTCTACATATCCAACGTTATGTGCTTGTAAACAATCTAAAATAGTAAAGAATTCAGATTTTGTTGGATAATTTATTGTGGTATAAAACGCTAATGGTAACATTACATACCTCCTAAAAGTCGAAGTACCCACCCTAGGATAGGACCATAAACTACATAATCTGTTTCACTTAAAATACGCATGATTGGTGCATAGCTACCGACTATTGGGAGTAGAAGTGCTTGTCCAAAAATTAAAATAAATCCGTTAGTCAATGACCCGATTACAGCTCCACGCCGTCCGCCGTGCGCATTTCCAAAAATAGCTGTTGCAGCACCTGTAAAGAAAGTGGGAATTAATGCGGGAAAAACAATGACTGGATAGTTTATCGCGCCAAGAATTAACATACCAATTAAACCTGAGACTAAACTACATAAAAAACCAACAATCACAGATGTAGGATAGCTAGGGAATAACAAGGGAACATCTAGACCCGGTTTTGAGTTTGGAATAATTTTATCAGCGATTCCGTGGAAAGCAGGAATGATTTCCGATAGCATCATACGCACACCGGTCACAATTACTGTAATCCATAGACCAAATTCCACTCCACGTAAGATAGAAAAAACAATGACATCTTGTCCACCGGTTACGTTAGCCATTGACCAAGAAGGACCAGCTAAAACTGTGATTACTAGAAATAATAGCGTCATCACAATCGTTAACGCAATGGTCATTTCTCTTAAAAAATTTAATTTTTTTGGAATGTGCATATTTTCTAAATCTTGTTCTTTATTTCCAAAAAGTTTGGCTAAAATGGTTGAAATTAAAATACCAGATGAACTAGAATGAGCTAAAGTAAAGCCTTCACCACCCTTTACCCCGTTCATACATAAGGCTACATAGGCACAAGTAAAGGTCATATAAAGACCTAGCATAATTGAACCAATTGCGATGAGTGGAATGAAAGTTAACGATGTGTTGAATTTCAATAGCGCTGCAATCAATCCAGCAAAAAAGAAGGCAACATGTGCGGATAGATAGACGTATTTGAATTTCGTAAATCGAGCTAGTAGTAAATTGATCAAGAAACCAAATGCAAAGATTAAGGCCATTTCTGTTCCAATTTCTGCTAAACTAGCAGCTTGTGCAGCTCCAATATCTGCGGCAATCGTTTTGATTCCAAAAATTTTAGAAATAAGTTGTTGTAAAGGTAATAAAGAAACACCTAATGTTTGGCCTCCAACATTAATCATTGTGAAACCAATCATTGTTTTAATCGTACTAGGTAAAATTTGATCCCATGATTTTTTTTCAGCCAGCATTCCAACAATTACGACAATTCCAATAATAAATACAGCTTGGCTTAAGACGTTATTGACTAAGTATAAAAATACGCCCATGTATATCTTCTCCTTTTCTAAGAAAATTAGTTAATGACTTTTAATAATTCAGTTTTCAAAAAGTCTTTGTCCATCATGTTATCGATTCGAATTATTTTAGCGTTTGAATGACGTAAGGCATCAGCAAAATCAGAAGTAGTGATTAAGATATCATAATTATCTGGACTAACTGAACCAATATCAGCAGCATCAACAGTTGCTTCGATACCTTCGGCATCTAAAATTTGTTGTGTAAATAGACGCATCATCATACTACTTCCAACACCAGCACCACAAACAGTTACAATTTTTAACATACTAATCGTCTCCTTTTATAATAATCATGATTTCTGCTGAAGATTTAGCAGAAAGAATTTTTTGTAATTTTTCTTCATCACCTAAAATAGTGACTAATTCAGCTAACGCTTTTAAATGTGTATGATGATCAACTGCACATAATCCTACAACAAGTTGAACAGGATCATTTTTTGGATGACCAAATACAACAGGATTTGCCAGCGTAAGAATACTAAAACCAATATCTAAAGCTCCGGTCTCTGGTCGAGCATGTGGCATGGCAATTCCAGGAGCGATAACAATATAAGTACCGTTGATTTTTAAATTCTCCAACATTCCTTCAATATAACTTTCTTTTGCTAAGTGTTTTTTGACAAGTAGATTGCCTGCAGTGGTAACAGCATCAATACTATCTGCAGCGTCATAATTGACTTGGATTAACTCTTCTGTTAATACTTCTTTTAACATAGGTTGATATCTCTCTCCTTCTATTTTTTGACGTGTTGTTTGACCGAAGTAGATGGCCAATTCTTCACTTAAATTAGCGCTTTCATATTTAGTCAGTGTTTTGTAACGCTTGAAGATAGTCACTAATTCTTGGATATTGATTTCTTTATCCAGTGGCTGAAGTGCATCTCTCAATTTACTTTTATCCTCGAAAGTTAAAAAGGGAGAAACTTGAATAACCCGTTGATTTTCTAAGATAATGGGGACAGTGGTGAGAACCAAATCAACCTGATGAGTCAACAACCACTGTTTTGCCTCACGCACGGAAAACGTTTTTACTATTATTAAATCAAATAGGTAGTCTAATTTACTTTTTAAAATTTCCGAAGTACTTATCCCTGCATCACAAACAATAATTGCCCTGATTTTTTTTTTGATTATCTTCTTTTTTCTCTCAAAGGATGAAGCAAAGATAAGGGTAAAATAAGAGATTTCCTGATCATTGAATTGAACGGCTAATTTTTGTTCTAGATGCTCTATTTCTTTTTTTATAATAAAATGAAGTTCCTGGTAATTTGATACAATGTAGTCAAATAATGGATTTTCTACCCATTCTTGCCTAATTGCTCGTTTATAGGCAGGGCGAAGATGAGTAAGTATTCCTTTATACAAAGTTTCGTCATGAATCAAGTCAATAGAAGAAAAATGTTTTTGGATATTTTTAACAAGTTCATCTACTAATAAATGGAAGGATAACCAATCTTCTGTTAGTGTTTCTTGATAATGAATGATAGACACTTCCGAGATTTTCTTTGCAAGATAAAGAAGTTCATCTTTAGACAAAGGTTCCTTAAAAAGACTGTTTAGAAGGTCTTGATATTCAAAAAGAAGTTGTTCTTCCTTACTAAATGATTCTAAAATTGTTGGAAATTGAACGTTTTTATGAATGGCTATTCGACGAAAACTAACCCAAAAAGCAAGTAGTAGACGTTCAAATGAAAGGTCACTAAAACGTAGGGATAATTGTTTCGAAAAATTATGAATAAATTCTTCTACGTTTGCTAAAAAAAGTTGATCCTCTTCTGATACTTCTTGATCAAAATACAGTAAATCTTCTTCAATCACTGCCATGAAATTAGTTCGTATAGACATTTCATCTCCAATAAGTTTATAACCTTGAAAAGGTCTAGATTCTAAATCAATCGAATAAAAGGCCAATTCTTCTTTAATCAACTTTAAATCTTTTAGCAGTGTATTTCGAGAGATATCAAATTTCTCTCTTAAATCATCAACACTAAAGTAATCATCACAAGAAAAAATATACTGAGTAATTCGTAGCCTTCGTAGTTTAGGGTCGCTATAAATAAAATCCAATTCTTTCTTTACAAGATCCTCAAACGTAATCGTAAGTACTGTTGAATAAATCACAGTTCCTTTGTCTATGGTTATTGGAGCAAATGAGGATCTAATTAACCATTCGTTCAATCGATCAATATCATTATAAATAGTTCGAGCAGTTATTGAAAAATGAGCTGCAAGCTTTTCTACGGTGTGGGACTGTGACTCTTTACAAATTAAATCAAATAGTCGTGCGATTCTTTGTCCCATAGGAATCCTCCTTTCAAAATAAAGTATAGATGGTTTAAAGTAAGTAGACCAAGGCCATTTTATTTCAAATAATCTGAATGAAAGTGGACTTGGGAAAACAAAGGGTAGCATTTTTTGTATATCATTTATGCGAAAATAGTGTTTTCATATTCTATGACTATACTCTAGCTTATATATATTATTTTGAATAGAATTACGTTTGAATTAATTATTATCTATAATTTTTTTATAATAATTAGAGTGTTTACAGAATCATACTTGTAAAATTAGCTTAGGTTGAGAATAAAATAAGTGATATGGTGGAGCAATAACGAAAAGTTAGTAGAAAACTCATTCACTTCTGGTAGGTGGAACCATATCACAAATAATGATGTTTTTAGACAATATTGTTAATTTACTAGGGTTATTTTAGATAACTTCAAAATGAAAGAATGTTGATCTTAGTTGTTGTTCAAAATAGTCATTGTTTGTTAAAAAATATAGAATATGTAGGTTTAAATATGAGGAATTAAGGTTTGTATCAATGCTTTGTAACTATTGAAAAAAAAGTTGGAGGGCCAAAAAATTTTATTAGGATTAGTTGCAACAGGTAGATATGTAATTATACGATCTATTGGTGAAGAGGGGTCAAAAAGAATAGGTGAATTTTACAAAGTGACTAACTTCATTATAAAATCCGCCAATATATTATACCTTGGGAGGGCAATCATTTGATTGAAAAGTGAGTGGTTATAGTCTATGAAATCCATTTCAATTTATGAAATGGATTTCTTTGTCAGCGTTTTCTATTTATTTTATGTTTGATAACTGTAAAATAAGAGATAGAAAAAGTGGAGGAGGAGAAGAAGTGAAAGAAAAAGTGATGGATAGTTTGCAAAAATTTTCTAAAGCAATGTTTGTTCCTGTTTTGATATTACCAATTGCAGGGATTTTAATCGCAATAGGGAATATTTTTACAAATATAAATTTGATTGAACGATTTTCGTTTTTAGATAATCCTATTACAAAAAACTTTGGCAGTATATTGACGGCGTCATTATTGCCCATACTTACAAATTTAGGGATTATTTTCTGTGTTGGGATTGCATTAGGTTTAGCCAAAAAGAAAAAAGCTGAGGCTGCATTTACTGCTTTGTTAGGGTATCTTGTATTTATAAATGCCATGAATAAAGTTTTAGAGCTACGCGAATTATTAATAGATCCAGAGAATTTAAGAGGTTCTGGTCAAGCATTGGTTTTAGGTGTTCAAATATTGGATATGGGTGTTTTCTTAGGTATTATCTTGGGTCTCGTTGTAGCACTGATTCATAATCGCTTTATTGATACAACGTTTAACAATGCTTTTCAGGTTTATGGCGGTACTCGTTTTGTTTTTATTGTTTTGATACCAGTTTTGGTTATTTTAGCAATTTTATTTTCTTATATATGGCCAGTTGTTCAACAAGGAATTGATGGGTTAGGTAATATCATAAAAGACTCTGGTAATTTTGGCATCTTTTTATATGGAATGTTAGAACGTTTATTGATTCCAACAGGTTTGCATCACTTAGTTTATACACCATTTCTTTATTCGTCGTTAGGAGGAGTGGCTGAGGTTGGGGGACAAGTCTTTGAAGGAGCCCGAAATATTTATTTTGCTGAAATTGCTGATCCAGCAATTAAGGTTCTTTCTAACAGTGTCATTTGGGATGCTCGGGGAATTCCAAAGATGTTTGGTTTGATTGGTGCATGTCTAGCTATGTATCGTAGTGCTAGGCCAGAAAATAAGTTGCGAATCAAAGCTATTTTAATTCCCGCAGCAGTGACTTCTTTTATTGCTGGTGTTACAGAACCAATCGAGTTTTCATTTATGTTTGTTGCACCCATTTTGTTTGTTGTTCATTCAATATTAGGTGGATTAAGTATGGTAGCATTGAATATTTTTGGTTCAAGAGCGATAGGTCCAAATGGTTTTATCGATTTCATTTTGTATAATTTACCTGCTGGAATGGAGAAAACTAGATGGCCGATTTATATTTTGGTTGGGATTGCCTTTTTCTTCATATACTATTTTATTTTCAGATTACTGATTACGAAGTTAAATTTAAAAACTTTAGGAAGAGAAACGGAAAATCAAGAGCTGAAATTGTACTCAAAAAAAGACTATCAAACGAAGAAAAATGAGAATTCCAAAGAAGAACTGAATGATGTCTCTTCAATCATCGTTGAAGCGTTAGGTGGAGCTGATAATATTACATCAATAGATAATTGCTATACACGTTTGAGATTGAAATTGAAAGAACCAACTTTAGTTAATGAAGAAATACTAAAAGATCAGACACAAGCAAAAGGTGTTATAAAGAATGGTGAAAATGTACATGTTGTTTATGGATTAGAAGTTCCAAGTGTAAGAGAAAAACTAGAAAACTATTTAGGTATAGTGGAGGATGAATAGAATGAAAAAATTTTCAATTGTAATTGCAGGCGGCGGAAGTACATTTACTCCAGGGATAGTGATGATGTTATTAGATAATTTGGAACGATTTCCGCTAAAAGAACTAAAATTATATGATAATGATTCACAGCGTCAAGGAGTATTGGGAGATGCTTTAGCAATTTTACTTAAGGAAAAAGCACCGGAAATTAAGTTTGTGTATACGGATGATCCTAAAATTGCCTTTAGCGAAATTGATTTTTGTATGGCACATATTCGTGTTGGAAAATATGCAATGAGAGAAAAAGATGAAAAAGTTCCGTTAAGACATGGTGTGTTTGGTCAAGAAACTTGTGGACCTGGTGGAATTGCTTATGGCATGAGAAGTATAACGGGGATGTTGGAAATCATTGATTATATGGAACAATATTCACCAAAAGCATGGATGTTGAATTATTCAAATCCAGCAGCCATTGTCGCTGAAGCTTGTAGAGTATTAAGACCAAATTCAAAAGTTCTAAATATTTGTGATATGCCTGTGGGTACTTTACGTAGAATGTCACAAATCATTAATAAAAAGCCACAAGATTTGGAAGTGAGATACTTTGGATTAAATCATTTTGGTTGGTGGACGAGTGTAAAAGATAAACAAGGGAATGAATATATTGATACGATTATCAACTATGTATCAGAAAACGGTTATTTAACGCAAGTCGAAGTAGATACACAACATACGGATCCAAGTTGGCAAAAAACGCATAAAAAAGCAAAAGACATTTTAGCTGTTTCTCCAGAATATTTACCGAATACCTATTTAAAATACTATTTATATCCAGACTATGTTTTAGAAGAAATGATGGAAAGTCCAGAGTACACGAGAGCAAATGAAGTAATGGATGGTAGAGAAAAGCACGTATTTGATCATGCAAGTAAAATAATCGAACAAAATTCAGCAAAAGGAATTGAGTTTGATATTGATGCGCACGCTAGTTTCATTGTTGATTTAGCAAGAGCAATTGCCTTTAATACACACGAAAGAATGATCATGATTGTTGAAAATAATGGTGCGATTGCTAATTTTCCAGACGATGCAATGGTGGAGGTTCCTTGTATTGTCGGTGTTGATGGCCCAGAACCGTTAACGCAAGGAAAAATACCAGAATTTCAACAAGCATTAATGTTCCAACAAGTGACAGTAGAAAAATTAGTTGTACAAGCTTATGTAGAAAAAAGCTATCAAAAAATGTGGCAAGCTTTAACTTTGTCAAAAACAATTCCTAGTGCAAAAGTAGCTAAGGAACTTTTAGATGATTTGATTGAAGAGAATAAAGAATTTTGGCCTGAATTGAAATGAGTAGATGCTAAGGAGAATGAGATGTTAATCAAACAAATTGGTTTGGGGAAAATGGGAACAGGAATAGGGAAAAACTTGTTGAATCATCATTTTGATGTAAAAGGCTATGATACGAATGTAGCAGCTAGGGAAAATTTTGTTAAAATTGGTGGGGAAACAGTAGTAAGTGTACGTGAATTAATAGACAAAGAAAAAAGAAATATTGTTTGGATAATGCTTCCAGCAGGAGATATTACAAAACAGATGATTCAACAATGCGTAGAGGTCATGAACGAAGACGATATTCTGATTGATGCAGGTAACTCAAATTATCATCATAGTATAAAGCATGGTAAATTATGTCAAGAAAATAATATTCATTTTTTTGATGTAGGTACTTCTGGTGGGGTATCTGGTGCAGAAAATGGGGCCTGTATGATGATTGGCGGTAATCAAACTGTATTTAGTGAAATAGAACCACTTTTTAAAAAATTATGTGTTTCTGACGGCTATTTATATTGTGGAGAAGCCGGTAGTGGACATTATTTGAAAATGGTTCATAACGGTATTGAATACGGGATGATGCAGTCGATTGGTGAGGGGTTCAATCTTTTGTACCATAGTCCATATGAGTATAATTTAGAAAATGTGGCAAGTGTATTTAATAACGGATCTGTTATTCGTTCATGGTTAATGGAATTAACTGAAAATATATTTAAACTAGATCAAACTTTAGATGATTTTACTGGAATTATTCCATCCTCTGGAGAAGGGAAGTGGATGGTTGAAGAAGCGTTGCGACTGAATCAATCCATTCCGGTGATTGTTCAATCCTTAATGACTAGATATTCTTCGGAAGATAGCGAAAAAGTGAATGAAAAAATCATCGCTTTATTACGTAATCAATTTGGAGGACATCAGGCAATAGGTGCTGGCAAACATGAGAAGTGACCTTTTTTTGGGAATAGATATAGGAACCACAGCGATTAAGTTTGGTATTGTAAAAGAGGGCGAAATGATATACTCCTCGGAAAAATTGAATCAGACAACGATCAATGGTGCTAAACATATCCAAACAGCCTCATCGCTAAAAAGTAATTTAATTGCTGGATTAAAAGAGATACCTGATGTATTTAAGAGAACTATAGGAGAAATCGGATTAAGCACTGCAATGCATAGTTTGATGCCTGTAGTAAACAATAGTTATGAAGAAATTTTTTTATGGTCAGATTGTCAAGCAGATAAAACAATAGAACAATTTAAAAAAACAGCAGTCGCCGATCAATTTTATAAAATTACTGGGACACCCATTCATAGTATGTCTACATTTGCTAAAATACTCCACTTAAAAAATAGTCCTGAATTTGCTAACACGCAACAATGGTACGGGGTAAAAGAGTGGCTACTGTATGAATTAACGAATAATTGGGCAATTGATCGGTCAACGGCTTCAGCAACAGGATTATATTCTCTAGCTGAAAAAAATTGGTCAAAAGATATTTTAACTTTTTTGAAAATCAGTGATAATCAATTAGCTCGTTTAGTTGATTATGATCATCCGTTTAAGTTATCCCGAGAGTTAGCTAAAGAACTAGGTTTTCTAAAAGATGTAACAGTTTATCCAGGCGGTAGTGATGGTTGTTTAGCTGCATTTTCTAGCTATAAAAATACGGGCTGTGTGAATAGTTTGACCATTGGTACAAGCGCAACGGTAAGAAAGATTTCGGATGGAATCACTTTAGATAGTCAGGGCCGATACTTTTGTTACTACTTACGAGAAGGAACATATGTGATAGGAGTACCATCTAATAATGGTGGGTGTCTTTTAGAATGGGCTAAGAATGCGATTTCGTTGAATCCTAATGAATTTTATTCTAAAGAGCTAACAACTAGTGTCAATAAAACGAATGTTGGAGCAAATGGTTTGAGGTTTTTTCCCTATTTGAATGGAGAAAGAGCACCACTATGGAATCCAGGTGTTACAGGAACATTTAAAAATTTACAATTGACCCATACAAGAGAAGAGCTTATTCGTGCTATTTTAGAAGGACTATTAATGAATATTTATAAGCTTAAAAAAATAATTTGTCCTGAAAAAACGATTGTTCTTAGTGGAGGGGTATTTAGAAATACAGAAATACAGCAACTGACAGCTGATATTTTAAATAATTGTTGCATTTTATCAGATAAAAATGAACCGATAGTTGGTCTGTACTATTTATTTCATAAAGTTGATAACAAGAAGAATAAGCGTGAGGGGATTAATATCACTGCAAATGTTATTCAGGCGGAAAAATATAAAAAAATAAAAGAGTGTTATTTTGATTAAGTAAAAGTAATCATTTTCGATGAGTGAAATAAAAAGAGTTTAAGGTAGAAGAAGTAAGTTCTAATAAATCAGCAATAAATCACGGGAATTATTTGGTTAATTTTTGTGGTCTATTGCTTATTTCGTTAGAAACGTCTTCAATTTTCATCATATAATTTTGGATATAAAAAGGTTAGAATCGAGTACTTAGTTTGAAAGTCGGTAATCATCATCGTATGCTATAGAAGAGTTTCAGAATATTGAGTAAAAATCTGTTAGAATGGAAGGTGATAGAAACAATCAATTGGTTGCATAAGGAGAATTTAAATGGATATTGAAATTATAACAAAAGGAAAAGCGTTATCAAAAAATGAATTAAGTAATTTAGAATATCTTTATTATCATATTGAGGAGTTAGAAGGTGTACCTTTAAAAGATATATCAAAATTATTATTTACTTCTCCATCAACAATTGTCAGATTGGCGCAAAAATTAGATTTTTCTGGTTACTTGGAATTAGCTTATTTTTTAAAAAGTAGTCGAGCTACAAATTCAAAATTAACTGAAGCTACAATTGATTATAAATTAGATACCAGTAGTATTGACCCTTTGATCCAACAGATGAAAGCGATTTATAGAGAAGATGAAAATAAATTTATATTAGTTTATGCAGCAGGCTTTTCAAGCATACTTGCAGAATATTTATGTAAAAAAATGTTAGTGAATGGCATTAAGATTATATTTGTCACATCAGGAGACTCTTCAGGAATTATATTAAATAATTTAGAAGTAATAAGTATGTTTATTACTATTTCAAAATCAGGAGAAACACCTAAAGTCATCGATAAAATGATTTATTTTAAAGAATCGAAAGTACCTATTGTTTTATTGACGGGAAAAGGCAATCATAGTGCTAATGATTTAGCAGAAATAATATTTGAAATTGAGGATGAAAGGCCTTTAGATACACAAAATATAGGATATAATAGTTTTTTTGGTAAATTGATGCTGCTGATTGAATATATGGTAGAAGAATTTAAGAAATAGACAGCAACTTGATGGTTTGCTGAGTATATCTCATCTATTGTTATTTAGTTAACTACAGAGTTGTTCGTATAGTTTATTTTAAAGTATTCTTTTTTATGGCAAAATTCAAAAAAATGAACTCCTAAAATCAAATAGTTATTTTTGGTACTTTTCATGAAATGATTATGTTATATCTTTTGAAAAAAGAGATAGATTATTTGATTCATATAAATTAAAGATATCACCTTCATATGATACGCAGAACTGTATCATAAATAATAGACTATTTTAGTTGTTAAAAAGAAGTTTTCAGTCTGTTTTTTATTCGCCAAATTCTTGATCTTTAATTTTCCTTACTTATGAAACCATGTTAGCGAAGGTTTTCGTCTTCAATGCAACATGAATTAAACTACAAGGAGAGAAGGATATGTTTCATCATGAAATTGTTGACGTAACAAAAGAAAAGCTTCCTTTCAAGCTCATTATTCATAAGAATACAAGCGCAACAATACCTAAGCATTGGCATCGCTCATTTGAATTAAGTTTTACACTTAGAGGGAAAATCAATTCTTTTATCATCAATGGAAAAGAACAATCTCCCGTTAATGGGACAATTTTGGTTATCAATCCAAATGAAGTTCACAGTATTTCTGCAACCACAAAAGAAGGAGAGAACAATGTGGCTCTCTCTCTTTTGATTCCTTACTCTTTTATGACGGAGGTGATAAACGATTTTCCCTATCGCTTTTATCATCTGCCTTTAGAAGAAGAACAATCTATTGAGCAAAAACATTCTTATAAACAAATGCAGCGAGCTTTTGAAACTCTTTTTTATTGTATGGAAAATCCAACAGACAACATCCAACTCAAAATTTTTAGTCTTGTATACGAAATCTTATATGAGCTATCTGAACATTTTTCAATGGTTAAATTAGCGAAAAATGATTTACAACAAACGGATTCCAGTGAATTGGAATGGATCGATAGTGTTATAATTTATATTCAACAATATTTTACTAGCCCATTAAGCGTTAGTGAGTTGGCGGATGCATTTCATCTAACACCTAGTTACTTTTCAAGAAAATTCAAAAGATATATGGACATGTCGGTAATGGATTATATTACTGAAGTTCGATTGCAAAAGGCTTTTCAGCAACTCATTCATACGCAAAAAAATATTCAAGCTATCTCAGATAGTTGTGGTTTTCCAAATCACAAATCGCTGATTCAAGTGTTCAAAAAAACATATGGACTTACTCCGGTTCAGTATCGAAAAAAACAAGTAAGTCATAAATAGCCAAAATATTAGTCAGTTTTCAACCTTTTTTTGTTAGCGTTCACATTTATAATTTAGTTTATAAGAGAAAGGTAGGCTTCTGACAATGAAAACAAAACAACAACAGGTAATTTTTAAAGTTTCTTTGCTATCCATTTCTGCTTTACTAATGTCTGCACCGATTATTTCTGCAGCATTGCCTTCCATGATTGACAGTTTTCCGAATCAATCAAAATCAGCAGTCGAAACATTATTGACAATTCCTAATTTTGGTATTATTTTAGCGCTGCTGCTTAGTCCTTTTTGTATTCGGATGATCGGCAAAAAGAATACTGTATTGGCAGGGTTAGTCATTTCATTGATTAGTGGATTACTACCTGCACTGATCAGCAGTTACTCCTTGATATTAGGCGCAAGATTTATGTTTGGGATCGGGATTGGTCTATTTAACTCATTAGCTGTAAGTTTGTTAGCGGAATTTTATGAAGGGGATGAACTTTCCACGATGATGGGATTTCAATCTATGGCTGGATCATTAGGAAGTGCAAGTCTATCCTTCTGTATTAGTTATTTAGTTACTTTAGGATGGCATCAAACATTTTGGGCATATTTGATTATTTTACCCGTTCTTATCTTATTTTGGTTCTTTGTACAAATTCCAGAATCCCGAAAAACACAGACAACAGGTGAAGCTCAAACTGAAAAAATTTCAGTCAACCTTCCAGTGGTTGGACTCTCTATTTTAATTTTTTTCCTATTTTCCTTTTTTATGGCATCAGTTATAAAGCTTCCTGAATTTATCATCAATAACAATATTGGTAATGCAAGTAGTGTATCTATCATTACTGGATTGAGTACACTTGTAGGGATTCCAATTGGGATGTTCTATGGAAAAATTCATCAGTTACTAAAGCAAAAAGTTTTGCCCATAGGTCTGTTTATTTCAGCCATTGGTTTCTTTATTGTGAGCCAATCAAGTAGCTTATCTATCTTGTTGATCGGTGTTGGTTTTTCGGGAGTTGGTTTTGGATTAGCTGTTCCATTTATTTATACTTGGACAGCACTTGTTGCGGAAAAGCGTTCGATAAATTTTGCTTACACCTGTTTGATTATTGCAACAAATATTGGCGTTTTCTTCTCTCCTGTTCTTTTAAATACTTTAGGGAAGATATTTGGTAACACATCAGCAGAGTTTAGCTTACTTATGGCCGCCCTTGGATTTTTATGTATGTCACTTATCATGAGTACCAAGCTTATTTTTAAAAAGAAAATAGTAGTAAATAATTAGGAGGAAAAACAGATGAAAATAGATATTCCAACAATGCGGGTACAAATGAGTGAAGGCGATAAAAAAAGAGATGCAGGATTAACTGAACCTGATACGATTACAGCAATCAAGGATTTAACTTATGGACCTCACGGGATTGAAAATAAATTTGACATCTACTATCCAGTTGGAACAACGACTTGTTTGCCAACAATTGTCAACATTCACGGTGGAGGTTTCTTTTACGGAGATAAGGAACTTTATCGTTTTTATACCATGTATTTAGCAAGCCAAGGATTTACTGTTGTGAATTTTAACTATAGACTTGCTCCTAACCATAAATATCCTGCGCCATTAGAAGATACCAATGCTTTGATGAATTGGTTACTGGTTCATGGAAAAGAGTATTATGTGGATATTGAACGCTTATTTTTAGTGGGAGATAGTGCTGGAGGACAATTAGCAGAGCAATATTCAACACTTACTACTAACCCTGACTATGCCAACTTGATGGATTTTACTGTAGCTGACGTTCACTTTAAAGCTGTAGCTCTAAACTGTGGCGCTTACTTTATTGGACAAACTGGTGCAATCAATCAGGATTTTCCATTTTACTTTGGTGAAATAATTCCGGAACAAACTGCGAAGCAATTTCCAGTGGAATCGTTTATTACCAGTGATTTTCCTCCAACCTTTATCACGACAGCTACCCATGATTTTTTAAAAGATGTCGGCGAGCCTTTAGTCGATATTCTCCGATCGAAGGGAGTAGAGTCAGAATTCCATCTTTACGCAAATCCAGATGGAGAAGAGTTACATCATGTTTTTCATTTGGATCAACGAAATCCTATTGGCAAACAATGCAATGAGGAAACCTTAGATTTTTTTAGAAAATTTCTTTAGTATTTACTTTTTGGAGGCAGACGGATGAATTATTTAAGTGTAGATATTGGCGGTACATTTACAAAATTTGGATTGATTGACCATTCAGGGAACTTCCTAGAGCAATGGAAAAGGAAAACGCCTGATTCATTGGTTGAATTTCAAAATCTTTTGCTTTTTGAAGTACAGAAGTATGAATCGTCTATTAAAGGAATTGGTGTAAGTTGTCCTGGGCGTGTAGATACAAAAATGGGCCACATACATACGGGAGGTGCGTTAAAATTTCTATATGACTTTCAAATGAAAAAATGGTTATCCCAGTATACTTCTCTACCATTTTCTCTTATTAATGATGGAAAAGCAGCTGCACTTTCTGAATGGTGGATCGGCAATTTGAAAGGTATCAAGAATGGTGCAGCAATTGTGCTTGGCACTGGCGTCGGAGGTGGATTGATTTTAGATAATCGGCTCTATAACGGCCCTCATTTTCAAGCAGGGGAGTTAAGTTTCATCATTCAAAATCATTCTGAGGCTGCGCCTACGCAATTATTGGGGTACTCGGGTTCAGCCGTTCGATTTATTCGAGAAGCGGCAGCTTTGATAGGTGTACCCAAAGAGGATTATCATTCTGTCTTTGCAAGCATTGAATCCAATACTTCACAAGAATTAATAAGTTTATTTGAACAATATTCTTCAAATATTGCTCAATTGATTTCGAATTTACAAGCGATTCTAGATTTAGAAAAAGTGGTCATTGGAGGTGGGATTAGCGCGCAAGACGCCTTAATACGAATGATTAATCAACAATATGAAAAAATTCGTCAGCAAGAACCACTGCTAGGTCAAACAATGGAAGCAGTACAAATTGATGCATGTGAATTTAGAAATTCAGCCAATTTGCTGGGGGCACTCTATCAGTTGTTGCTGGATTTGCAGGAGTAGGAATCAGTACAAATACAAATAGTTGGTATGGATCTTATGTATAGCTACTTCTATATCTTAACGAGAAAAACATCGTCAAAATTAGTTCGTAAATCTGTTGTATTAGAGCAATAAAGGAAAAGACTAGCGTTTAACTATTATTTAGAATCATGAACAATTCAAAAAAGTATTCATAAGGATTTTTTGATTATTTTGCCACATTTTTTCTTGATAGACCTGATGCACCTGAGTAATCGTTATGATTTGTTCTTCATCAGCTCTTTCAAGAAATCGTGCTAAAAATACGGGTTCTTCTGCTCGTGATAGGTGACGATTGTTGCTCGTCCGTTTGTCAGAAAGAAGCGCCTCAAACCCCTGATTCATATAGCGTGACGTCAAATTACTGATGTGAGAGTTAGACAATTTTGTGTTTTGACACATTTAAAAAGATTTTCTCTATTTTTTTTTAACTGAATCAATTTCATAATTCTATGCCTTGGTACGAAAGGGCTAAAAAGACACAAAAACAGGGAACCTCCCCATCTGTTATACTAGTAGTTGACTAAAACTCTATAAACAAAGGTGGGATTCCCTATGTCTATTATACAACAACCAACATTATTTGACATTGATTTTTTAGCACAACTTGATTGCCCTAATCGCTACGCCGAACTTTTCTCCCCAATTGATTTTTATCCTATTTTGACGTTATTTCAGAAAGAAAACCCAGTAGGTCCTCCTATTGAAATCAACTATAAAGCCTGTGTTTGTGCGCTTGTCGCTCGATTTATCGAAGGAATTCCTTCGATAAAAGCGCTTGTCAAACGCTTAAAAGAGGATCTTCAATTTAAATTAAGCTTAGGATTTCTTTATTCTGATCGAGTTCCTTCACAAGCCACGTTCTCTCGTATCACTTAAACGTTAGCGAAACACCCTGAAGTTCTTGAAGCCTTAAATTGTCTTTTACTTCAAGAAATTGATGCATCGTTTAACATTTTTAATGAGATAATTGCCATTGATGCAACGGCAATCAACGCACATTCAAAATCGACAAAAACAGAAAATCCTAAATTGCCTTCTGTTGAAAATCAGCGAACGCTTTCGAAAAAAGAACTAAACACAGTCATACCTCACTATCCTTCTTGGGGCGTGAAGAAAAATAGTCAAGGAAAAAATAATTATTGGTTTAGTTATAAAGGTCATTATGCAGTAACAACGAAGACGCATTACTTAGTTAGTGCCGTTACGACCTCTGCGTTTGTTTCAGATATGAGTATAGCCATTCCATTACTTAGAAACCTGAGCGAACTGAACATTCAACAAACGTTTGTCCTAATGGACAAAGGCTATGATGCAAAAGCGATTTATGAAGAAGCACACGCCTGCACGTTTGAACCGATTATTGATTTAAAGAAAGCAAAGAAAAATAACGGAGAAGTTGATCGCTACTTTACACCAACTTGTTTGCTTGAACATAGTTATTCTTATGATAGCTTTGATTTTCGATACGGTGCGTTAAAATTTGTCCGACCAGAACAGCACTGTCGGGGCTGTCCCCTAAAAAATGAAGGGCTTTGCCAAAAAGTGATGAAAATAAAGCAAACAACAAATGTAAGAAACTATTCTCATCCTGCGCGCGGTACCAAGAGTTGGAAAAAAATTTATGCAGAACGAACAGCAGTCGAACGAGTCAATAGCTATTTGAAAAGAAGTTATCAATTGAATGACACAACTTATTACAAAGCCGAGCAAGTTGTCGCAGAACAACGGCTTATTCAGCTAACTTATAATTTGAAAACATACGCAAATCAACGATTGAACAAAAAACATAGAGAAAAAGAATTAGTCGCCTAAAGTCAAAAAAAACAGTCATTTTTGAAATTGGACGAGTGATTACTTTTTTTAAAAGTGAATTATGAAATTGACTCAACTAAATTAGTATAATAATAACCAATATAAGGGCAAGGCGAATAAAGTTTTCTGCTGAAGCAATACTTAATTCATAGTCTTTGGATCATCTTCGACAATTGTTAATCCATAGAAAGAACGTTCAATAACCCAGCTAATGGGTAAAACAATCCACAAACTAGCTCCTTTAACTACTACACCGATGATTTTATTAAGTATCTAAGTCGCTTATGTGACTGTAGTTCCACGATATCGAGAATCAACGGAAATACCTTGTAAGCAAGGATGTTGGTTCAAATATTCCTCAAAGACAATTTCTCTATGGTAGTATTCTACCAATTTTCAGGGTATGTTTTTACATGGAAGAATATTTCCAAGTGTATCCGTAATAATATTCCTTTTTCTCCCTCTTCCTTTTTTCTGCTATTTTCCGAAGAATAAATCGTCTTTACGCTCTACTCTGAGAATCAACAAATCCCAAAACTTAGTTCTCAATTCCCCCTTGAGAAATTCAATCATTTTCAACGAGTTCCATAATAACCTCTTCCCAAATCCCTTTTTTGCGCACACCCTTATAAAAAGACCAAACGATTTTGTGGGGTGGAAAATCACTTGGAAGCATCCGCCATTGGCAACCAATCCACAGAAAGAGAAGTGGGATAATAGCTTGAAACCCACAAAATAAGGTACTCCTATAGTAGAAAAGGAACGCCTTATGATAATAGAGGAATCGAATCTTTCCATGTTTCATTGAAAACGGAAGAAGGCTACACGACTGGTTACTCAGATTTTGAAGAAGCAAATAGAGCGCTATATAGCTATATTGAAGGATGAAGAGTTTTATAACCGGAATCGAATCCATAGCTTTACTCACTATCTAACGCGAAGAGTTGGCAAAAGAAAAAATGACATAACCGTTCCTACTAAAGTGTGTCTAAGATATTAACTCAAATCCATTCTATAGGAGGAATAAAGCGCCATATAGCAATAGATACAGTTGGTCTCCCTAACGGTTGTTTAGTTTAATATCAGTGATAAAGTGGGGGAATAGAACTACTGAAAAAGCTTGATTTTCCTCATGAAAAAATCTGCTTTGTGACTGTGGCATCTAGGTAACCATTTCAAGAGAATGTTTTGACTGCGATTAGGGCAACAGTTCAAGTAGGTAAACAATCAGAGTCTCATATACTCAAGGTACTTCCTCTGCGATAAGTAGTCGAGTGCGCTTCTGCTTGATTGGATAACTTTAGTAGATTTTGGAAAAATTGTGAACGCTCTTGTAAACGTAGTACACAAATGATGGTACTTGCTTTTTTTCACTTCTCTTAAACAGCTTCTTAGAACTTGATTCATTTCGTCTAGTTTTCGTGAATTTACTTTCTTTTGAATGTTTATCTTATCCTAAAATGTCTGTTCAGTTCAGCTTTCATAATTTCTTCGATTGTTACACCAATCATAGTTCTAACTGCGTCTTTTATATCATCCACTGTCTCAATATCGTATTGCTGAATCATTTCTTTTATTTGCGCTTTAGAGAGCATACGTATCTGTTACTGTAAAAAAACAACACTTTCACCAACACTCCCTCGCATACGTAAATAGACTGTTGAAATTTCATATAATTGGTCGTAAAAAGTGAGCAGTAATGAAAAACACTTTTTTGGCACGAAAATTGCTATTAGTAAAATGAGCACAGTGAGGAGGAATACAATGAATACAATTATACTTGCAAGCCACGGAGAGTTAGCACTCGGTATGAAACAAACTGCTTCAGTAATTATTGGAGAAAATGATAATATCATTGCATTTTCTGCATATGGTGAACAAGATTTACCAATTAAAGAAAGCTTAATTCAAACAGTCAAGCATCACTATTTAAACAATAAGATTTATATTGTAACGGATATCTTAGGTGGAAGCGTAAACACAGAAGCGATGCAATTAACGAATGAATTCCCAGAAATCACCGTTCTTTCTGGAATGAATTTACCACTCATCATCAGCCTAGCAACAAAAACTACGAAGATATCAGTAGAAGAACTTGATTTAATTTTATCTGAAAGTCGACAAGGAATTGTTAATTGTTCAGCTTTAATCACGCAAACTGTAATGGAGGAGGATGATTTATGATTAAATTAGCACGAATTGACTATCGATTATTACATGGACAAGTCGTTTTTTCTTGGAGTAAGGCATTGAATATTACGCGAATTATTGTCATTAGCGATGAGGCTGCTAGTGATGAATTTAAAAAAATGTCACTAACTCTTTCAAAACCAAATGGTATTATCCTAAATATTTTTTCAGTAGATGAAGTTGTTAGTAAAATGCCTAAAATTCAGCAATTAACAGATAATATTATGATGGTATTTGGTAATCCAATGGAAGCCAATCGTTTCGTAGAAAAAGTTCCAGGTGTTTTACAAGAAATAAATTATGGCGTAATTACTAAAAAGGAGGGATCAACACAGTTTAGTAATGCCATTTATTTAAATGAGGAAGAAATTCTGGCCTCAAAAGAATTAATTTCTAAAGGTCTTCACTTATTTATGCAACAGGTTCCAACTTCAAAAAAAGAAAATCTTTCTTCACAATTATCGTAAAAAAGGAGGTTAAAAAATGCTTTTTCAATCCATTATTTTAGGTTTAATTGGTGTTGCTTGTATCTTAGACTCACGCTTATTGGGTCGTATGAACTTTGAACGTCCATTAATTGTTAGTACACTTGTTGGGTTAGTATTAGGCGATCTTGAGAAGGGGTTACTTGTCGGAGCCTCTCTGGAATTAATTTCATTAGGATTAGTTAATATTGGTGCGGCCGCTCCACCAGACATGAATATGGCATCTATCATTGCTACTGCTTATGCTATTTTATCAGGTGCTAACATTGAAGCCGCCCTAACAATTGCAGTACCAATTTCAGTATTAGGTCAGATGTTAGGTATTTTAATGCGAACTATCTTATCAAATCTTACTCACTATGCGGATAATATGATTGAAAAGGGAAAATTCGCTGAGGCTCGAAGGGTACATATTGTTTATGGGACAAGTTTGTATGCCTTAATGTATTTTGTGCCAATTTTCTTAGCTATTTATTTTGGAACGGATTTAGTTTCAGGAATCGTGAATTCAATTCCTGAATGGTTGACAAGTGGTCTCGGTTTAGCAAGTAAAATTTTACCTGCTTACGGATTTGCTTTACTCTTAAATACTATGCTTTCTAACAAAATGCTACCATTTTTATTACTAGGCTTCTTGATTACTGCCTATTCAGGGTTGAGTATCATTGGGATTGCTTTATTTGCAGGAATTTTAGCTTTTGTAATGGTCCAAGTAAAATATGGTAACAGTGGCGGAAATAGACAAGATGTTGATCCTTTAGATGACTTATAGGAGGAATTTAAATGAAAAAATCAAAGGAAAAAGATCCAAATAAATGGAAATATCGTCAATTCTTGTGGCGTTCTTGGGCAATCCAAGCTTCTTGGAACTATGAGCGTCAAATGAATATGGGCTTTATGTATGGCATTGCACCAATAATAGATAAATTATATACCAAAGAAGGTGATGAAGCTGGAAAAAAAGAAGCTTATGAGCGTCATATGGCTTATTACAATTGTACCCCACAAACCAGTGCTTTTGCTTTGGGATTGACTGCTTCAATGGAAGAACAGTATTACAATGATCAGGAAAATTTTAATATTGAAACTGTTAATGCAATGAAAACCTCCTTAATGGGTCCATTATCAGGTGTAGGAGATTCATTTTTCCAAGGTACTATTCGAATTTTAGCTTTTGGGTTAGGGATTAATTTAGCACAACAAGGCAGTATTTTAGGCCCAATTTTAGCAATGTTGATTTCTTTTGTTCCCTCTTACTTAGTCACTTATTATGGTGGGAAACTTGGTTATACGATGGGAAATAAATACTTAACTAAACTTTATCAAGAAGGTTTAATGGATAAAGTCATGTATGTTTGTTCAATTGTTGGTCTCATGGTTATTGGTTCAATGATTGCTAGTATGATTGGTGTCACTACACCTCTAAAATATGGCGAATCTTTTGTTTTACAAGACGTTTTAAATAATATCATACCGCAAATTATTCCGCTAGGTTTGACATTCTTTATGTATTGGTTATTGAAGAAAAAAGTAAATACTGGCTTAATGCTAGCAATCTGTATCTTAGGTGGGATTTTGCTAAGCTTCCTAGGCATTCTTGCATAAATCATCAATAATAGTCAAATGGCTATTTATTATAAAAAAAGTTAAGGAGGGATTCTCACATGAATCCAAAAGAAATTATCAAAGATATTTTAAAAAAAGGTGCTATTAAGAAAGTTGTTTTTGTTGGTTGCGGTGCATCGAAAGCAGATCTTTATCCAGCAAAATACTTTTTAGATCAAAATGCTAAAACTCTACAAATTAGCCATTTTACAGCAAATGAGTTTAATTTTGCAACACCTGTTTCAATCAATGAAGAAACGCTAGTTATCTCAGCTTCATTAGGTGGAACTACACCAGAAACAGTTGAAGCAAATGCTGTTGCTAAAAGTAAAGGTGCGACAGTGGTCAGCTTAACTCGTAGCGTTGACTCACCTCTAACAAAAGATGCAGATTACATTATTTATCACCGTTTTGCCGAAAACTATGCTGCTAAACTTGAAAAAACTGGTTATGCCTTACAATTAGCTATGGAAGTTTTAAACCAAACAGAAGGCTATGACCACTATGAAGATATGGTAGATGGTTTCAGCAAAATATATGATTTATCTCAAGAATCTGCAGAATCTGCTAGAAAACAAGCGAAGCAATTCGCTGAGGCGTATAAAGATGACTCTGTTATTTATGTGATGAGTAGTGGTGCAACTCATGAAGTAGCTTACTCAACATCTATTTGCTTAATGATGGAAATGCAGTGGATCAATTCTGGAACTTTCCATTCTGGAGAATTTTTCCATGGGCCGTTTGAAATTGTTGATAAAGATGTTCCGTTCATTCTTTTAATGAATGATGGTAGTACGCGCTCAATTGATGCGAGAGCTTTAACCTTCCTAGACCGCTTTGATGCTAAGACAACAGTTGTTGATGCTCTTGATTATGGTTTGTCTTCTGTCATCAAAAATACCGTTATTGATTACTTTAATCCAATGGTTATCACAGCTGTTTTCCGAGTTTATGCAGAGGAATTATCCATTGCTAGAGAACACCCACTTACCAAGCGTCGTTATATGTGGAAATTAGAATACTAACCGTTTTTAAATTTACTAAACCGATAATTTATACTACTGGGGAGAATCTACTGATTTTTCCCAGTAGTCATTTAAAATGCCATAGCATTTATAGTAGAAAAATATTAGAATGTAATAAAAATTGAGGAGGGAGAAAAGATGCATCCAAATGTTATTGATTATCTTATTCATAAAACACCAATAATAGCTGAAAAAACACTGAAAGAATTTTCTTCGCAAGGAATTAGTGAGGCTTTGAATTTGAGTAGAAGTACTGTTAGTGGTTATTTAAACAAATACTTCAAGGACGGCATTCTCTTAAAAATAAAATCCTATCCAGTAGTTTTTTTACACAAAGAAACATTTTCACAATCATTTTTTGAACCGCAGAAGAATGAATATAATAGTTTAGCCGAACTACTCCAAGAAAGCAATTATGTCCAGTATTCCGATGCATTAGAATCAGTTATTGGATCAAAAGGAAGCTTACGAGAACAGATTGGTCAAATTAAGACAGCAGTCCTTTATCCTGGTAAAGGACTGCCTATTTTACTATTAGGCCCCAGTGGCTCTGGAAAAACGTTTTTAGCCGAAAAAATATTTGACTATATGTGCGATGAAAAACAAGTAGTTGAAACGGCGCCTTTCATTTCTTACAATTGTGCTCAATACTTTAATAATCCAGAATTATTATCTAGTGTTTTATTCGGTCATGTGAAGGGGGCCTATACAGGTGCAGATGAAGCCCAAGCGGGATTATTAGAAAAAGCTGATGGGGGCGTATTATTTCTTGATGAAGTGCATCGCTTATCTGAAGAGGGGCAAGAAAAATTATTTACTTTTATGGATAGTGGACACTATTCGCCCATTGGAGATAACAGTATTCAAAAAAAATCATTTGTACGTTTAATTTTCGCTACAACAGAGGATGTCCATTCTACCTTTTTGCCAACCTTCATAAGACGATTACCAGTAATCATTCATTTACCAAAATTTCAAGATCGTCCTCAAAAGGAGCGCCTTTCTCTGATTGACAATTTCTTTATTAATGAAAGTAAAATTTTTGAGCAAACCATTACTGTTTCTAGTCGGGTCATTGATTTGTTGTTACGCTCTAGTTTTGAAGGCAATGTTGGGAAAATTAGGAATACCATTAAGTATGCCTGTGGTAATGCGTTTACTAGGAGCAAACAGCGAAAAGAAATTAGTATTCGACTTCAAGATTTACCTACAGATGCTAAGACAAAATCAAATGAACTAGCCGTGACATATGGTGAAGATAAGGCACGAAAATACACACCTCAATCAGTCATACATCAATACAGCATGACAAATCTCAAGAAAAACATTTATGATTATTTTTATCAATTAATTAGGCGTTATGAAGCTTATAAAAAAGGAACGATGAGTGTACAAATCTTATTGGAAGAGGAAATTAGTCACACTGTTTTCTTGATGGATGAATTAGCTTTCAAAAAAGGGAGTATTGATGAAGAAGAATCTCTCTTCACTTTCTTAGTTATGCAAATTCGGGCTACCTTTAATTTGATGCAGGAAAATTATGGTTTTACTCAAGATGGAAATAAGGTTATTGCGATTGCTCATTATTTATATGTGAAAGAAAATGAAAATATATTGATTAGTCATCAAAATTGGGCGGCTCTAAAAACTGAAATGATGCAATTTTTTGATGAAAATCTAGGGGATGCTTTTTGGTTATCCAAGCGACTTGTCAAACAATTGGCAACACAATTAGATATTGATTTATTGGAAGAAGATATATTATTAATCGCATTTTATCTTTATAGTCAAGAAATGGGGGAAGTCAATCGAAAAATCAAAGGCTTCGTTTTAGCACATGGCTATTCCACAGCAAGTAGTATGGCAAATGTTGCAAACCGATTATTGAAAAATAACATGTTCCAAGCTTATGATATGCCAATTGATATTACTTTGGATGAAGTAGAAACTCAAGTTATTAAATATATGGATAACTATCCAACAGAACCTGGCTTAATTCTTTTAGTGGACATGGGATCGCTCAATCAACTAGGAAGGCGACTTGTTGATAAACTAAAAGGGCCTTTAATAATTATTGATTTTGTCAGTACACCCATCGTCTTAGAAGTGGGTCAATTGATTTTATCTGGAAAATCAATTGCTGAAATTTATGAAAAAATTGAAACAAGGAATATCGTAACCAAAGAAATTGTTTATCCAAAATTGAATCGAAAAAAAGCGTTAATTACTTGCTGTTATACTGGATTAGGAAGTGCTAGACAAATTCAAGATATCTTAAAAAAGACTATTGGTAAACGAGTGGAAGATTTGCAAATCATTGCTTATGATTTCGAAAGTCTCCAAAAAAATAAATTGCAGGAAGTCCCATTTGAGATGTATGATGTTCTAGCAATTGTTGGTACTGTGAACCCGGAAGTCCCAAGAATTCCCTATATTGGAATGGATCGCTTGATTACTGGAGAATATCTAGAAGATTTTTTAGATATTTTGAAACATCACTTTGAAATAGCGGACACTGGGCTAAAGGAAGACTTAGTTTTTAATTTCTCGACTAAAAGAATTGTTGAAAACTTAACTATTTTGGATGCAGAAAAACTATTAAATTTGATTCAAATTGCATTAAAAGAAATTGAAAAAAATCTGAATGTATCGTTTGAAGGAACGAAGCAATTTCTTTTTTATCTACATACAGCATCTATGGTGGAACGAATTTTAAGGAAGCAAACGGTTGATAAACAAGAAGATTTGAAAGATTACTTGGAAAATCATAAAGAGACAATCGAAACAATTCATCATGCCTTCTTTATCTTAGAAAAAAATTATTCTATTAAAATTGAAGATCAAGAACTAAGACTAGTAAATGATATTATTATGGGGTAGGTGGAGAGATGTATAAAGGTATTATATTTGATATGGATGGTGTATTAATCAATAGTGAGCATTACTATTTTAAACGAAGAATGACATTTTTTGACAGTATTCACCAAAAACCAGGATCTAATGCAATCGAGGACTATATTGGTAAAACTGAACAACAAATTTGGCAATTATTAGCGCCCGATGAGAAGCAAAAAGAGCTTTTATATCCTCAGTACCAAGCTTATCGTGAAGCCCATCCAATTAATTTTATGCAAGTATTAAATAAAGATGCGCTCCCTACTATTTCTAAATTAAAAGCATTGGGTAAAAAAGTGGCCATCGCTTCTTCTTCTCCCAAAATTGAAATAGAGCGGATGATTCAACAAACTGGTATGCATCAGTTTTTAGACCTGTATATTTCTGGTGAAGAACTAAATGAAAGTAAACCACATCCAGAAATTTATCAAATCGTTAGCGAAAAGTTAGGTGTTAAATGTCTTGCAGTAGAAGATTCAACGGTAGGAATCGAGGCTGCAGTTACTGCAGGTATTTATACTTTAGCTTTAAAACAAAGCTATCCAGTCAATCAAGAAAAGGCAAATGCTGTGATTTATTCGTTAACTGAAATTTTTGATTATCTCTAAAAGCTTAGCTAATTTATAGAATAATAGGATGTTTGTCAAGTATTGAAAGAGGATGAGAAAAAGATGCTAGGGTTTGATAAATGTTAGACAACCATTCTGGATTCTTTGTTATGTCACTTTAATCAATTGATCAAAAAATTCTAATTTTTAAGGGTTTAAATGATGTAAATCCGTAGGAAATATCACTGATTGTAAAATTAGGCTGACAATTAAAAAAGCTACTTATGTAACACTCAATATAGTTCTGACAAAATTATAAGGAGTGAGTACAAATGATCTACACTTATCTGGTTATTAGAGGAACTTGTTATGGTAGAGGTTTATGCAAAAATGAATCAGTTGCTCACACCGCTCGAATACTACAACGTTCAAGACAAACAATTGATTCTGGGTATCGTGGGACTACAGTCATGTAAGTAACTGAGATATTTGATAAAACAATCGACGTGCTAGTTCGTGGATTGTTTTACCTATGCGCTGGGTTACTGAACGTACTTTTGCGAGGCTTAATAACTGTCGAAGATGAGTCAAAGATTATGAATTAAGTATTGCTTCAGCAGCAAACTTTATTCATCTTACGTTTCTATCGATTATTATCAGATGAAGAAGAACGCTTTCTAAAAGAAGTAGAAAACGAAGAATGGATCAGGAGTGCTTGTGAAATATAGTATCGTAGAAAATTCTTTGACAATTGCTAAATGGACGCAGACGGCGCAGGGTATAGTAAAAATTAAATACTGGTAAAATTTTTTAACAGGGGTTCTTAAGTGGCTACTATACGCAAAAATACAATTTACCAAAAGAAATTACAGCGTATGGTTTCTTAAGCTGGTCAATCGGAATGGCTTCTTATAAACAAAAGAAGAATTGCTACTATTTTATTGTGATGTAACGGATGCTGATTTACACTTTTTAAATTCAGAAGTACCACTAACTTTAGAAGTCGATTAAAAATTGATAAAGTTGCTAAATTTAGTGCCAAAAAAAGTTAGACTTTTTTGGAGTGGATCTCTCCACTCCGTTTTTCTGTCCGTTTATTGATGATTTTAGGCAGTCTTTAATGCTATTTTTTCTAAATTGCAGCAGACCCTGCCAATTTAGTTTCTCTTTCATCCGCTCATGATTCTAGTAATGAATGTAGCCATCAATGGCGTACTTCAATTCTTAAAAGCTATGATATTCTCTTCTGTGATTTATGAAATAAATCATTTAATGGGCGTTGCAGCTTAATAATAGAAAACATTGGAGAACTAATTTTACTTTTCAAACTTTGCAATAGAACCATTCTTTCTTTGAAAATGTGAGTATAATAGAAAAGCAATGAAAGAGAATAACAAGGGACCACTGATTAATGTAAGGCTCTGTAGGACATTACCTTTTAATAAAGGCTGACAAATCTGTAAAAAAATAGATAAAACAACACTTGTGATCACACTGTGGCTAAGTAATAAGCTACGTTTAACTGAGAAATCATAAAGGGAAGAATACTGTTGATTATACATATTTTCTTTAAACTTAGGATACGCAAGAGCTACTAAAAGATATGGAATTGCGCGAGAAATATTTGTCATAATCGTTAATTGATTATACAAAAAAACAACATAATGGCTGCTAAAGCTAATGCCCAAAATAAACAAACTGATGAATAAGCCTTGGATAAATAACGCATAACTAGGCATACCATGTTTATTATTATTTTTGAATTTAGGATGCCAATAGTGGAGAGGTGTTCCTTGTACCAACGTACGTATCGGTATGTAAAAAATAGTAGATAGTAGACCGATGTAAGAAAGCGTCAATGTTAGAGCAGTAAAGCGAATAAAAAATTGAACTAGTAATTGACTATGACTAGAAGATAAACTGAGGGAATATGCTATAGCTTCTCCTAAATTTGCCATCAACTCATACATAAGATTGCCTAAATGAATGCTACTATTTGCTTTTAAATGAGCTAAATTTGTTCCGCCACTCCATAAAAGAATTCCTAAAAAATAACAAACGACAACAAGAATACTACTGAAAATCAATAATTTCGGGAATTTATTTTTTTGTTTACCAGTTTTATCAACCAAACTAGCTACGGTATCTAATCCACCAAAAGCAGTAATTGCAAAAATCATAAAAGATAATTGTTCGATGAGTGCTCGTGATCCAAATACTCCAGAGTGTCCATCTTTTAGACTTGCAGTCAAGTTCGGGATAATCGCAGCTTGATTGGTGAGCCAAAGCCAAAGGTTTCCACCAAGACTAAGACCAATCAGAATGACCATTGAAATACCACTTAAGTATAATGCAGAGGCAATCCCTTTAAATCCCCGATTCACGAAAAATAAGGTAATACCAATGAGCAGGATTGATAAGAAACCAATCAGTACAGTTGTCGGAATTCCAGCGATAAGATGTTCTTTTTTAGTTAAATCTTCTCCAAAAATTAAAATAGATAAAGGAATCCATAATTTCATAAACAAGCTAATCATCCAAATAAAATAACTGCAATACCATAAAAATGCAGCAACAAAAGCAGTTCTTTCAGAGAGTGTACCTGCTAACCATCCATACAGACCACCATGCTGATTCTTATAAACTCCTGTGAATTCTGATATAATAATTGCGTAGGGAATAAAATAAAAAAGAGCAGCACCTATAAAAAAGGGGAATGCTTTCATACCCATCAAAAAAAAGGCAGTAGTCATACTGGAAAATGAAAAAACTGTCATCGTAATAATAATGATTAAGCGACTAGGGTTAAATGTAGTAGTAGTTTTCATAGACAGTCCTTTTAAATTAATTTATTATTTGCTTAAGAATAAAAGAAGATGTATAAGAAAACAAGTATTTCTTAAAAAATTAGGGAATAGGAGTAGTAGGATGAATGATCCACTTCAACAAAAAATAGAACAATTAAAGCAAGAATTAGAGGTAGATTTTGTTTCATTAGCTCTGTCTTCAGTCAATGAAGTAACGAAAATTCGTGAAATTCGCTGGAATTACGTGGCAGGAAATACAAATCAAAACTATGAACGAATCCGTCTTCAAGTTGGAAAAGGAATTGGTGGAATTGTCTGGCGAACAGGTCGAGGGTATCAAGCAACGAATTTACAAGATATGCCAGAAAAACTTGTCGAATTACCCATTACACGCATGGAAAAATTAGAAACAGTTGTTGCTTATCCTGTTTTAAAGTCAGGGCAAGTATATGGAGTTTTATTGGCTGGTTATCGAACAGTAAGAAATGTTCCGGATACATTGCTACAAACAATAAAAATAAAAGCGAATGAATTAAATGCTTATTTATAGGGGTTAAAATGAAAATAGAAGAGCGATTCTTTGATGAAGCACAAGATGCACTATTTTTAATTGATACGAAAAAAGGGGTTAAAAAAAATAAAAAAGCAAAAATATTAGAGAAAACAACAATTTTTTCACTTACTAAAGTTTTAGAAGTTGCTACAGGAGAAGGCTGTATGTTGCACTCAACGATGGAAAAATGTTTGCATTGTGAAGTGAAACAAGAATGGGATCAGGCTGCATTCCCCATTATTTTAGAAAAAAATAATGGGCAGCAAGAGCAGTTTAGTGGAAGCTATACAATCTATGATAACGAGCTATCTCTACTGAGCTTACGCCGTTTAGCTGTTCAAGATCGATTGCAGCAAATGATTCAAGATAAACGCTTAATTGAATATGTTAATCAAGCTCATGAAAACGAACGGCGTGCACTTTCGCAAGAATTACACGATGGTCTAGCTCAAAGTATTTATAGTTTAATGTTGGAGACACGTCAATTAAAACGAATGAAACAAATAGATAAAGTAACGGACAAATTACAAAAAATTGATGAAGATTTTGTCGCCTTGTTAAATGAAGTCAAACAAATGGCAATTGATTTGCGCCCAACAGCATTGGATGATTTAGGACTCATTCCTGCAATTGAAACATTATTACAACGATTAATCGAAACGACAGGTGTTGCTATTCATTTTATTCCAATACTTAACCAAAGACGTTTTTTTGATAAAATAGAAACGATCACCTATCGGGTATTACAAGAAAGTGTGATGAATAGTATTAAACATGCAGACATCACTGAGTTGTGGGTTACATTGAAAGAACAAGATTCACAATTAGTTCTGACTGTAATGGATCATGGCAGAGGCTTTAATTTACGAACAGTACAGGAACATAGCCATGGGTTAGGGTTATATCATATGCAAGAACGAGCGGAATCAATTGGTGGACAGTTAGTTATCCAATCAGAAGAATCGGTAGGAACAACTATTTCTTTAAGATTGCCAATCAATGAGGAGATGGGAGAATGAACATTATTATTGCAGATGATCATGCTGTTGTTCGTAGTGGGTTACGTTTATTGCTGGAAGAACAACAAGGAATAACAGTGGTTGGTGACGCTGCTGATGGTACAGAAGCTTTTTTGTTACTAGAAAAAAATAATGTGGATGTTGTTTTAATGGATATGCGCATGCCTCCTGGTGAAAATGGTTTACAAACAACCCGACGAATCAAAGAACATTTTCCAAACGTTAAAACAATCATATTAAGTATGCACGATGAAGAAGAATACGTACGAACGGCACTGTCGTATGGAGCGAAAGGCTATATTTTGAAAAGTTCTCAAGATACAATTTTGATTGAGGCAATCAAAAAAGTAATGGCTGGTGAAATTGCGATTGATCCGCTGTTTGGCAATTATTCGAATAAAGAGTGGCAATCAGCGAAGGATGTAAAAGAAGAGGCTTCAAAATATGATCGTTTATCGAAAAGAGAACGAGAAGTTTTGCCGTTAGTTGCCCTTGGGTTTAGTAACAAAGAAATAGCTGAACGATTGTTTATTTCTGTGAAAACAGTTGAAGTACATAAATCTAATTTAATGAAAAAATTGGAATTGGCTACATTTAGCGAATTATTACAATATAGTATGAAACATCAATTGATCGATTTGTGAGGTGGAAAAAATGATTGGAATTCTTTATGTTTTTCATGGAAGTCAAAAAGTAGAAAAAAATCAAGCAGCACAAAAATTTATTCAACAATTACAAGAACAGTTTCGGGATGAGTACAAACAGCAGACGGCTTTTTTAGAAAACCATCCAGATACAATAACGAAACAGGCAAGAGAAATGATTGCACAAGGTGTGACGAAATTGATTGTCGTTCCCGTTCTTTTATTTGCAGCTAAACATGCATTAGTAGATATACCTGAAGAACTTGCTCTAGTGAAAGAACAGTATCCAAAGGTTTCTATTTTACAAACAGAGACGTTTGGCCGTAAAAAAGGAAGTCGGCAAGTTTTATTCGAACGATTTCAAACGGAATTAACAGACTATTCTGCAGACGAGCTGATTGGCTTTTTGGTTGCTCATGGTTCAAAAAGAACAAGTGAGCCACAAGAAATTTTAACAGAAATTGCTGCCGAAATTCAACAAAAAGTTGGGTTTCCAATTTTTGCGACTAGTTTAAAGGGAAACGAGAACTATTTATCTGTGATTAAGCAAAATAACTCATTAGATAAGCAACCTGTTATTGTTCCTTTTTTCTTATTTGATGGTCATTTAACAACTAATATGCAAACAGAATTGACACAGAACTTTCCAGAAACGGCATTTATTATTACGAAAACATTGGAATTTGATCCTAGAATTTTAATAGATTTAGAAACTATTGTTAAAGAGGCGATTGTATGTATCCAGTCATGCTAAATTTAACTGATAAAAAAATTGTGATTATTGGTGGAGGAAAAATAGCCTTACGAAAAACTTTAGGTATTTTAAAAGCTAACGGTTCAGTAACAGTTATTTCACCAGATTTTTTGCCAGAATTTACCAAATTAGAGCGAGTGACGTTGATTGAAAACACATATGCTCCAAAATATTTGAGCGATGCACAATTAATTTTTGCTTGTACCAATTCTAAAGAAATTAATCAAAAAGTCGTAGCGGACGCTTCTGCTAATCAATGGGTAAATAATTGTGGTCAAAAAGAATTGAGCGATTTTTTTAATATGAATACAATTAAACAAAGTGATTATTTAATTGCACTATCTTCTTATGGGGAAAATCAAAAACTAATAAAAAAATTACAGTTTTTTTTAAAAGGAAAATTGACGGACTTTCAAAAATAACTATAATTAAATTGAATTGTCAAAAAAACATCTAAAAAAATAACGAAGAACAATTAGGTTATTCCCTAATTGTTCTTCGTTATTTTTTTTGCTAATCTATTGGTAACAAAGTATTGTTCAATTAATCACAAAGGGAGAGACCTATCGAATGAAAGAAAAACTTGTCTTGATTGGAAATGGTATGGCTGGTGTACGGACAATTGAAGAAATATTGGACCGTGATGATGAACGTTATCAAATTACTATAATTGGAGAAGAAAAATATCCAAATTATAATCGTATTATGTTGTCTAACGTGTTACAAAAGAAGATGACTGTTCCAGAAATCATTACCAATCCTTTAGAATGGTATACAGAAAATCAAATTGAATTGATTAATCATGATCCAGCAATAAAAATAGATCCAGAAACAAAAATAATTGTAACTAAATCGGGAAACCAAATCTCATATGATAAATGTATTCTAGCTACTGGTTCTAGGGCATTTATTTTACCTATTGAAGGGGCTAATCTACCAGAAGTCGTCGGTTTTAGAACAATTGATGATACAGAAAATATGCTGCAAGCAGCTCAAAAATATCAACGTGCAGTTGTTATCGGCGGTGGATTATTAGGATTAGAGGCAGCGAAAGGATTAGCTGATCAAGGAATGGATGTGACCGTTGTTCATTTAGAGAAATGGTTAATGGAAACCCAACTGGATGAAAAAGCAGGGAAAATGTTGCAAGCGGATCTCGAAAAACAAGGCTTGAATTTTTTGATGGAAAAAATGACACAAAAAATTTTAGGAGAAGAGCATGTCACAGGATTAGCATTTAATGATGGAACAACGATTGAAACAGATTTGGTTGTGATGTCCATTGGTATTCGTTCGGAAACGACACTGGCTAGAGAAGCAAAAATAGCGGTGAACCGCGGTATTATTGTGGATGATTATATGAAAACAAGTATGCCAGATATTTTTGCAGTAGGAGAATGTGCAGAACACAATGGCAATGTTTATGGGCTAGTAGCACCATTGTTTGAACAAGGAAAAGTTTTAGCAGATATTTTAACAGATAGAGAAACAAAACCATATCAAGGAAGTACGACCTTTACTTCATTAAAGGTTTCTGGGTGTGATCTTTATTCTGCTGGAAATATCAAAGAAACCGAAGGAATCACTAGTATTGAAGCGTTTGATGGGATTCATTATACGTATAAGAAAATTTTTGTAAGAGATAGTCAAGTTGTAGGTGTTGTACTTTATGGAGATACGAGTGAAGGTAATCGCTATTACAATATTCTGAAGAAAAACGAGAACATTGAAGAATACACGCCAGTTTCTTTATTACATATGGTGGGTGAACAAACGAGTACAGATGTCAGTGAATGGCCAGATGATGAGGTTATTTGCGGTTGTAACGGTATTGAGAAAGGAACTATTTTAAAAGCCATTAATGAAAAAGATCTAACTTCTGTTGCAGATGTAACCAAACATACAAAAGCTGGCGGTTCCTGTGGAAAATGTAAATCGGTGATTGGAGATGTACTAGCCTATGCACTTGGTGGTGAAGTTGTTTCTGCTCCAACAGGAATTTGCGGCTGTACAGATTTGACTCGTGATCAAATTGTGACTCAAATTTATGCTAAAAAATTGACATCTTCTGAAGAGGTGTATCGTGAATTAAATTTTACTAATCCAGAAGGCTGTCCAAAATGTCGTCCAGCAATCAATTTTTACTTGAATGTCGCATGGCCAAAAGAACATGAAGACGAAAAAGAATCTCGTTATGTAAATGAACGATTATACGCGAATATTCAAAATGATGGGACTTTTTCAGTGATTCCAAGAATGCGTGGCGGAAAAACGAACCCGCAGCAATTATTATTAATCGCAAAAGTGGCTGAAAAATATGAGGTGCCAATGGTTAAAGTAACTGGTAGCCAGCGAATTGGGTTATATGGCGTTAAAAAAGAAGATTTGCCTAAGATTTGGGAAGAATTAGAAATGACCTCTGCAGGTGCTTATGCGAAAGCTGTTCGTTCAGTTAAAACTTGTGTAGGAGCAAATTTCTGTCGCTTTGGTACGCAAGATTCGATGGGGTTAGGAATCAAATTGGAACAACGCTATGAGTTTATCGATACACCACATAAATTTAAAATGGGGGTTTCGGCTTGTCCAAGAAGTTGTGTAGAAAGTGGCGTGAAAGATTTTGGTGTGATCGGTGTGGATAATGGCTTCCAGATATATGTCGGTGGAAATGGCGGAACAGAGGTTAGAGAAGGTATTCTTCTAACAACTGCTGAAACCGAACAAGAAGTTATCGATATTTGTGGCGCGATGTTGCAGTATTATCGTGAAACAGGTATTTATGCTGAAAGAACGGCTCCATGGATTGAACGAATGGGTTTTGAAAATATTAAAGAATTATTATTAAATCCTGAAAAACGTCAAGAATTATTAGCTGCATTGGATGAAGCGGTGGTCGGTCGTCGCGGTAATCCGTGGGATGAAGTAGTAAAAGACGAAGTGCAACAAGAAGAATTATATACAGTAGGGAGAATCAATTAATGGAAAAAATACGAGTAGCGAAATTGGATGAACTAGCCCCTAGAATTGGGAAAGAAATTATTCTTGGCAACCAAAAAATCGCGTTGTTTCTTTTAAGTGATGGGCAAGTAAAAGCGATTGAAAATGTTTGTCCGCATAAACAAGGTCCGTTAGCAGAAGGAACTGTTTCAGGAGAGTATGTGTTTTGTCCGCTACATGACTATAAAATTTCATTAAATGATGGTCAAGTTCAAGAGCCCGATGAAGGCTGCGTAACTGTTTATGAAACGATTGTTGAAAAAGATGATATTTATGTAGTGGTCTAATTATGGGGAAAGTCTATTTTGTAGGAGCAGGCTCAGGAGATCCTGAGCTTCTAACAATCAAAGGGAAACGAATCATTGAAACAGCAGATGTTATTTTTTATGATCGTTTAGTTCACCCATCACTACTTTATTTAGCGAAGAAAACAGCTCGTTTCGTTTATAGTGGTAAATTTCCTAAAAAGCATATTCTACAGCAAAAAGAAATCAATCAATTACTGATTGATGAAGGCAAGAAAGAACAAATTGTTGTTCGATTAAAAGGTGGCGATCCTGGAATTTTTGGCCGAGTAGGAGAAGAGATCGAAACATTAAAAAAAGAACGAATTTTCTACGAAGTAGTTCCTGGAATTACTGCTGCTTCTGCAGCTAGTAGTTATAGTGGTGTCCCACTAACACATCGTGACTATAGCAGCAAAGTTACATTGGCTACAGCTCATCGGCAAGCTGGAGAAACGTTGGATTTTAACGGGTTAACAGAAAATGGCACGATTTGTTTATATATGGGAGTTGAACAAGCAGGAACTATTCAACAAAAATTGATTGAACAAGGTGTTTCTATTCATTTGCCTGTAGCAATTGTTGAATGGGGCAGTGTGGGTCGTCAACGTACACTTACTACTGATGTGGAAAATATGATAGAACAAGTGCAACAGTACCAAATCAAGAATCCCGCGTTGATCATTTTAGGCGAAGTAGTTACTTGTCGCCAAGGAAATGATTGGTTTGAAGAATTATCTTTATTTGGTCATAAAATTTTGTTGATTGATTCAGAAGAAATTACCTTTGAGACAATTACTTCTTATACACAAAAAGGTGCAGATGTTTATGCTGTTCAAGTTGGAGAACAAAGAGATAAACGATTTGATTTAGTTCATCAACACTATTTAGCAGAACATACCTTTGATGAAACGATTTACTTATCTGAAAAATTAGCAAATGATCATAAAAAAATGTGGAGTGAAATGAAGCAAAAACTAGTCCTCTGTTCTACTGATCGTTACTAGATAAAGGATACGTTTTGGCTTCTTCACTTTTTATAAAGGAGAAAATACTATGGGGTCTTTCCAGCCACCTGAAATTGTGGATGTTACGATTGAAAAAGGAATTCAAAAAGCAAAAGCTAGTTTTTTAACTTTAGCAGTATTAGGTTTTTTAGCGGGGGTATTTATCGCTGTTGCAGGAATTGCAATGATTCGAGCGATGGGAACTATGCCTAAAGAATGGGGAACTCTGGTCAATGTCATTGGAGCGGTCGTCTTTCCGTTTGGTTTGATTTGTCTATTGTTAGCCGGTGGTGAATTGGTTACAGGAAATATGATGGTTGTTTCTATGGCACTATTTGCAAAAAAAGTTTCTGGAAAACAATGGCTACGAAATATTTTGATTGTTACACTTTTTAATTTAATTGGTTCGATTTTTGTCGCGTACGTTTTTGGATATTTAAGTGGCGCTTTACAAGGAGATTTTGCAGAGCGAGCCATTCAAGTTTCTCTTGGAAGAACGAAAGATACATTTTTACAAGGTTTTTTATCAGGAATTGCCTGTAATTTTTTAGTTAGTACGGCTGTTTATTTAAATTTTGCCGCTAAAGATTTTATTGGAAAAATCGTAGGGATCTTTTTACCGATTATGGGATTTGTTATCTGTGGTTTTCAACATGTAGTAGCAAATATGTTTTTAATTCCGATGGGCATTTTTTTAGGTGGAAATACTTGGGCAGCATTCGGACAAAATATGATTAGTGTGTACTTAGGAAATATTATCGGTGGAGGCTTTTTTGTAGCAGGACTTTATTTCTTAGCTTACAAAGTTGGAACTGGACAGTTGTCAAAAAAATAAAATCCAGTATGATTAAAGATAAGACAAGAAAAAATAAAGGAAGTAACTTGCATGAAAACCATTCGTGTTGGCACTAGAAATAGTCCGTTGGCAATGAAGCAAACAGAAATCGTATTAGAGATATTAAAAGAAGTTCATGGTGACTGTTCTATTGAAATTGTTCCTATGACTACAAAAGGGGATCAATTATTGTCTGTCAGTTTATCAAAAATTGGGGGCAAAGGTTTATTTATTAATGAGGTTGAACAGGCATTATTAAAAGGAAAAATAGATTTTGCGGTTCACAGTTTGAAAGATATGCCAGCTAAAATTGCAACAGGATTGACTTTAGCTGCAATCCCTAAACGAGAGGATCCTATGGACTGTTTGATTTTTCGAGAAGTTCAATCAATTGAAGAACTACCAGCAGGAGCAACTATCGGAACTAGTAGTTTACGTCGAGAATTCCAAATCAAAAAATTACGCAGTGATTTGAAGGTTCAATCGATTCGCGGTAATGTAGGCACCCGATTACAACGGATGAAAGAGCAAAACTTAGATGGCATTGTCTTAGCTGTCGCTGGACTCAATCGTTTAAAGTGGTTTGAAACAGCGGAGTATCCTTATTTAATTTTGACAGAAGGTCAATGTATTCCTGCAGTCGGGCAAGGCGCATTAGCAGTTGAATGTCGTGAAACCGATTTAGCGATGGTGGAATTTTTAACACCGATCAATGATGTAATTACAAGAGAATTGGTGACAGAGGAACGTCAATTTTTGGCAGCTTTAAATGGAAATTGTGATATTCCGATTGGTGCCTATGCAAAAAGAACAGGAGCTAGCTATTGTTTTTCAGGATTTTTAGGTGACAAGCAATTACAGACTTCTGTGACTGAAACAGTTACAGTCCCTTCTATTCAGGGAATAGGAACAGCAATGGCGCAACGTTTATTGAGAGAATTGGATTTGATGGGCGAATGAAAACTATTTTGTTAACACGACTAATTTCAGATAACCATGAAGATCGTTGTTATTTTGAAGAAAAAAATTATTTCACTTTGGAAATTCCTTTGGTAACATTAAAAAAAAGAGTTCTTAAGCCAAATGAGATTAAAGAGATGGAACAAAGTGAGTGGATTTTTTTGACTAGCCAGCATGCTGCTGAATTTTTTATTGATTTAAAAAAAGAGCATGATCTATACTCAAAAAAATATGCAGTAATCGGGAAAAAGACAGGACAAGTACTCCTTGATAATGGTTTTTCTATTGATTACCAAGCTCCCGTGGCAACAAAACGAGAACTGTTTGAAAAATGGAGAACGCTCTATCCAGCCCCAAAAACAATTTTTTATCCTAAAAGTAATCTAGCAGATTCTTTGGGGGAAGCTGCATTTTTACAAGCTGGTTATCAATTTTCGACAGCTGTTTTATATGATAATTATTTTTCTGAACAAAGTCAAAAAATATTAAGAAATGCCTTGATGACAAAAAAAATAGATGCCGTTTATTTAGCTAGTCCATCTTTGTGGCAACGTTTTTTATATATTTTTAAAGAAATAAAAACCGAAAAGATGCCAACTCTATATTGTATTGGAGCAACAACTGAAAAAGCAATTCAAAAAGATGGCTATTCTGTCTCTAAAAAGTAGTCTATAGTTACTTGTCTTGGCGGTTCTGCTACAAAGCTTGGGAAGTAAAACGTAGTTTTCTAATGTTTTTTGTTATTAAGCTGAAACGCCCTTGAATGATTCATTTCATAAATCACTGAAAAGAGCTTGGAACAAACAACTATGGCGGCTACCACCCCCATCAAATAGAACGGAAAGATCTATACCGAAAATCGACTACAAAATTAGTAGGAGGAAGCTTTTTTATTTTTTTTCTTGGCAGAGGGATGATCCTGTTCAATGGTATTATTCAAATATTTATTCGTTCGATGTTCAGAATTAGAAAATAATCTCTCAGATTTAAGTCGATTAAAGGCACCATTTAGTGAAAGAGTTTTATCAGTAACAAAAATCTTAGGTGCTCTAAATTGTTTATTCAATCGTTTAAAGAAAGGATAGGTGGCCTGCGTGTACCACGTTTCTTTCCTAACCAAATATCTAAATTATTATCGGTGATATATCAACGATTAGATATTGTCATTTTTAAATAGGATGGAATTTTTTCGATCGTTTCTTTTATCTTTCCTTTATGCTTTTTCATGGATTTCTTCTAGAGACTACTTGACATTGGATTTGTAATCGGTTAATATTCACATATAAAATTAAAAAAGATAGATTGTAACTCTTTGAGGCATTACTATCTCCGTTTTTTACAAGGGAGAGGTGTGGACTTGAAGAGTTTTTTTGTGAGGTGAAAGACATGAAAGTAATAAAAAAAATCAATAATAATGTTGCAGAATGTTTGGATGATAATGGTAATTATTTGATTGCTTTTGGAAAAGGGATTGGATTTCCGAAGACCCCGTATGAATTAACTGATTTGACTAAAGTAACAATGACATTTTATAAATTGAATGAACATTTTGAAAGCCTTTTAAGAGAAATTCCTGAAGAAATTTTAAATTTAAGTGCTGAAATCGTTACAATGGCGCAAAAAGAATTAAATGGACAATTGAATCCAACATTAGTGTTTAGCTTAGCAGACCATATTCATTTTTCAATTCAAAGATTAACGAAATATAAAAATGTACGAATGACATTTTCTTATGAAATTGAGCAACTTTATCCTAAAGAAAGTTTGTTGGCCAAGCAAGCAATTAAAATGATTCAAGAACAATTACATTTAGTTTTACCGAAAGGAGAAATAACGAGTATTACAATGCATTTTGTTGATAGTCAGTCGGAATACAAAATTTCACAAGAAGAATTATTGGTGGAAGAAGTGATTGAGTCAGCTACTAACTTGATCGAGGAAGAGTTAAAGATTCAAGTTGATCGACAAGAATTTAATTACAATCGATTTTGTATGCATATGTTTTATTATCTAAAGCGATTGAAAAATGGAGAAGAGTTCATCGATCAAGGGAGTGAACTACTTCAAACGTTTAAACAACAGCACCAAGATATTTATGTGTTAACCCAACATGTAGCAACGCTTATTCAACAAATCTTTGGGATTATGCCTAAAGATGGCGAACTATTTTATTTGATGATTCATATTCATCGACTATATGAAAAAAATGGAAGGAGCAAAAAAAATGAGTAAAAATAATCAAGCACTCGCTTCAGCGATATTAATCAACATAGGTGGTAAAGAAAATATTTCAAATGTAACTCACTGTATGACTCGTTTGCGATTCAATGTAAAAGATTTAAGCAAGGTGAAAGATAAAGAAATCAGGGAACTTTCTGGTGTCTTGGGAGTTGTGCAATCTGGAGGACAGTATCAAATCATTATTGGTCAAACGGTTGATAAAGTATACGCTACACTTATGGAAGAAGCGAATTTCGATCATCTAACTACTCAAACAAGTTCTTCTCCAGATTTAGAGAAAGAACCATTTTCATTTAAACTACTTGGAAATAAGATTTTGGATAGTTTAGCAGGAAGCTTAACGCCACTAATCCCTATTTTGATCGCAGCCTCTATGTTTAAAATGGTGATGGCAATCTTTGGGCCATCTATGTTAAATTTGATACATGAAGGTACTTCGCTAGCAACATTGCTCACATTTGTTGGTGATGCAGGTTTTTATTTCTTCCCAATATTTTTAGGCTATACAGCAAGTAAAAAATTTGGTGTGACGCCGGTTTTAGGAATGTTTTTAGGCGCAATATTGATTCATCCGACGTTTGTTTCACTAGCAACTGAAGGGTTGAATTTTGAAGTCTTTGGTATCCCAGCATCCGCTGAAAATTATACGAGTACAGTTATTCCAATGATTTTATCAATTTGGGTAATGTCTTATATAGAAAAGTTTTTAAAAAAAGTAATACCAGCAACATTATCAACCATTTTGATTCCAACGTTAACGATAGTTATTATGCTACCAGTTACTTTAGTCGTTTTAGGCCCTCTTGGTTTTGTTATTGGTGAATATATTAGTAAGTTTTTACTTTCTCTTGATTCGATTGGTGGTTTCTTGGCGGTCGCTATTATTGCTGCCTTATGGCAATTTTTAGTCATGACAGGTATGCATTTATTGATGATTACGACAATGATTACGGTTTTTGCCCAAAACGGACAAGAGTCATTAGTGACACCTGCTGCCATTGTTTCAAGTATGTGCGTGGCTGGTATGTGTTTAGGTTCTTTTTTACGACTTAAAGATAAAAATGGAAAAGCATTGGCATTTAGCTTTTTAGCAGCTTCCTTTATTGGTGGGGTAACTGAACCAGGTGTTTATGGGTTAGGCGTCCGCTACAAAAAACCATTCATTGGCTTATTATGTGGTGGAATCGCAGGAGGTTTTTATGCAGGGGTGACGGGAGTGACGGCGTATGCAATAATTCCCGTAGCAAACTTTGCTTGTTTAGCTTCGTTTTTCGGAGGAAGTAGTGCAAATGCGGTGAACGGTTTTATTGCTTGTGGCATTGGTTTTGTGGTTTCTGCGGTTGTTACGTATATTATTGGAGTGAAGGAGAAAGAAGATGAGCAAATTGTTGAAGAAAGTCTTATTTAGAGCGGATGATTTAGGGTATTCAGAGGCAGTGAATTATGGCATTGAAAAATCTGTCAAAGAAGGATTAATTCGAAGTGTTGGAGTAATGGTCAATATGCCAGCTACTCAGCATGGTGTAGCGCTGTTGAAAAATGAACCCATTGCATTCAGCCTCCACACGAATATTTGTGTTGGAAAACCATTGGTAGATTCTAAGTTGATTCCTTCTTTAGTCGATGAACATGGTTTTTTTAAGGCTTCAAAAATTTATCGAAGTGCATCAGAAGACTTTGTAGTATTTGATGAAGTAATGCTAGAAATCAACGCACAATATCAACGTTTTATAGAATTGTTCGGTAGAAAACCAGATTATTTTGAAGGGCATGCAGTTGCTAGCGAGACTTTTTTTAAGGCAATGGAAATATTTACTGAGGAAAAGCAGTTAATATACTCAGGTTTACCGAAAGGTGCCGAACCTAATTCTCTTGCGCAAGATGCAGCAATTAATGTCAATAAAACTAAAGTATATCTGTGGATGGAATCGATGCAAGAAAGTTATGAACCTTATCATAGTCTTGAAAATATGTTAACAGGGCTACATGAAGATGGTGTCGATATGATGATTTTTCATCCAGGTTACTTAGACCAATTTATTTTAGAAAACTCTTCGTTACTCATTCCACGAACGAAAGAAGTCACGTTGCTTACAGATTTAGCGATTAAAAAACGTTTGGATCAATTAAATATTGAACTAATAAGCTATAAAGAGCTTTAAAAAATTTGAACAATTTTGAAATTGTGAAGTAAGTAAATCAATTTCAAAATTGTTCATTGTGCTAGTTTTTGATTCTAGTTCCCCAGAAGTTTGATTCTCTGCCGATTCCACTGTTTAATTAGAACTTAATTCTTTTTTCAGAAATCTACAATTCCGCCCCATTACTTTCAATCACTTTCTTATACCAATAAAAAGATTTTTTCGGGTATCGTTTTAATGTGCCTCCCCCTTCATCATCACGATCAACATAAATAAAGCCGTAGCGTTTACTCATTTCCCCAGTTCCCGCACTGATTAAATCAATGCAGCCCCAAGGCGTATAGCCGATTAAATCAACACCGTCATCGATTGCTTTTTCCATTTCAACAATATGTTGTTTGAAATAATCAATACGATAATCGTCTTCAATTGTTTCTTCGGCAGTGAATTCGTCGAAAGCACCTAATCCATTTTCAACGACCATTAAGGGTAATTCATAACGAGAATAGATTTGATTTAAAGTGAAACGTAAGCCTATTGGATCGATTTGCCAACCCCAGTCGCTTGTTTCTAAATATTCATTCGATACACCGCCGAATAGATTTCCACCAGATTTATCATCGCGTTTGTCTAAATCATCGGCAATACAAGTGGTCATATAATAACTAAATGTATAGTAATCCACGGTTCCTTCTTTTAGTAGCCGCTTATCTTCTGGTGTGATGTCAATATGAACATCATTTTGCTCAAAGTAACGCTTCATATAGTAAGGATATTTGCCTTTTACTTGAACATCACCGCAGAAGAAATTCAGTTTGTCATTCATCTGTTGTGTTTTCAGTACATCAGCAGGTTTGCATGTTTTTGGATACATTGTAATGTAAGCCAACATACAACCGATTTTAAATTCTGGATTGATTTTGTGTCCAGCAATCACTGCACGAGCAGATGCTAAAAAAACGTTGTGTAATGCTTGATATTGTTCTGATTCAGTATACTCGCGATTAAATAATCCATTAATTCGCAGTCCGTGTGGTAGCGTACCGAAATTAATTTCGTTAAAGGTTAACCAATATTTCACCTTATTTTTATATCGTTCGAATAAAGTCACAGCATAATTTTCATAGAAATCAATGACTTTTTTATCTAAGAAGCCATCATATTCTTTTCCTAAATGAAAAGGCAACTCAAAATGAGAGATGGTAACCAATGGTTCAATTCCGTATTTAAGACATTCATCAAAGACATCATCATAAAATTTTAAGCCAGCTTCGTTCGGCGTGGACTCGTCTCCTTTTGGGAAAATTCGTGTCCAGTTGATTGACATACGATAAGTTTTATACCCCATCTCGGCAAATAGGGCAATATCTTCTTTGTAATGATGATAAAAGTCAATAGCTGTGTGACTAGGATAATAATAGTCATCCGTATTAATTTCTAAATCAAACGAACGGCGAGTCCCAGCAGTCCGGCTACCAGCACGACTATGATCGCTGATGGAATCTCCTTTCCCATCTGTATCCCAGGCACCTTCACATTGGTTTGCAGCGGTTGCTCCGCCCCATAAAAAATCTTTTGGAAAACTCATTCTTATCTGCTCCTTTTCTGGTTACTTTTTAATTGGTAATCACCGTTGTAATTAATAAGTCACTGCGTTTAACTGTTGCTTCAGACGTTGGAATAACATCTGCAAAGTCAGGAGTATTTGTAACGATGATTGGAACCTGTGTACTGTAGCCACTATTTTCGATTTCTTCAATATTAAATTGAACTAATTTTTGCCCTTTTTTCACGGCATCGCCTTGCTTAACAAAAGCTTTAAACCCTTTTCCATCAAGTTGAACTGTATCGATGCCAATATGAATCAAAACCTCTGCGCCATTTTCTGAAATGAGACCAATCGCATGATTTGTTGGGAAGAGAGTCATGACAATTCCATCAAATGGGGCAACAATTTCACCATTAGTTGGTTCAACCACAACACCTTTCCCCATAATACCATCAGCAAAGGCACCATCTTTAGCTTCACTTAATGGTAATACTTGACCTTCAATAGGAGAAAAAATTTCTTCTTTTGATAGTTTTTTACTTTGTCCAGTAGCAGCTAGTTTAGCTTCTTCTTTAGATAATGTAATGGTTGGCTCGTCGTCTTTAAATCCAATAGCGTATGCAAGTGCAAAACCAGCAATAATAGCACAGACATCTAAAATGATAGCGTAAATGGCAAACTTAACATCACCATCTGGTGAAATCGAACTTGGATAACGGAATATACCTAAACCACCCATTTGATAGCCTTGCATACCTAAGCCCATAGCGATTGCTCCAGTTACACCACCAACAATACATGATGCCCAAAAAGGTTTTTTTCTAGGAAGTGTAATCCCGTAAATCGCTGGTTCAGTTACGCCGAAGAGGCCTGAAATAAAAGCAGGGATTGATAATTCTTTTAATCGAGCATTTTTAGTTTTAAGCATTACAGCTAATACCGCACCAGTCTGAGCAAAGCTCACACTACCTACTGGTGTTAATAGTGCTGTTGGATTTCCTTGAGATAAAGCGATAATTGCAAACGGAATAATTGCCCAATGAAGACCGAACATAACCAGAATTTGCCATGAGAAACCAAGAATAGCACCAAATAGAATTGGGCTGAAGCCTTGAATAGAAAGTAATCCATTTCCTAAAGCATCAGAAACGGTATTCATGATTGGTCCGATTACTAAGAATGTTATTGGAATCGTTACAAGTGCTGTTAAAAACGGAACAATAAATAATTTAATAACATCAGGAATCACTTTTCTTAATTGTTTTTCTAAAAAAGCAGCAAAAGCAGCTGAAGCAATAATAGGCATTACAGTTGAGCCGTAACCTGCAGGTGGAATAGAAAATGGTATACCAAAGAAATTAAGTCCTCCCGATTCAGCGAACTGAGCAGTTGCCGCTCCTTCTAAAAATCCAGGATAGACTAAACTTGTTGCAATCAACATTCCAAGAAATGGTGAACCACCAAATTTTTTCATTGCGGTGTACCCAATAAAGATTGGTAAGAATTTGAATAATCCATCTCCCATCGCATTAAAGACAGCAGATGTGGATGAATCGGCAAAACTAGAACCTAAGGCGAAAATCAAAATGGCATTCAATCCTTTTAGCATACCGGCAGCGGATAGGGGTGCCAAAATCGGTTGGAAAATAGATGAAATCATATCAACGAACTGGTCAAATAAATTTCCTTTTGGTCCAGATTCAGTAGGAGCTTCGAGTACACCTAAAACAGCATCCACATCTTTTCTTACATCGGGAACATGATTGCCAATAACAACTTGGTATTGACCACCAGCTTGCATAACAGTTACCACGCCATCCATATTTTTTAAAACATCTGTATTTGCTTTACTTTCATCTTTTAGTTTGAAACGAAGACGAGTAATACAGTTCGTTAATGAATTGACGTTTTCTTTTCCGCCGACTTCTTTGACAATTTTTTTTGCTAATTCTTCATATTTACCCATGTTATTACCTCCAAATAGTTTAGTTTATTCAAAGGTTTCGCCAACTTAATGTCACGATCCGTTCCTTTCCACAGGATTGCGTAGTTACTCCTTTCTATCAAAAAATATATTTTAAGAAAAATATCTTAATTAACTGTTTTATCGATAATTCTTGCTAGATGAATCATAATATAGACTTGTTCATCTTTCGAAATAGTGTAGTTTCTACGAGTCTTTAAATACTCAGAGACTTTTTTTGTTACTTCAAAGGCTTCTGGGTATTGTTTGGTTACAAGTTCAAACAAACCGTTTTGGACTTGATTATCTTCCGTTTCTTGATTTTGATTGCTTAAAATTCGTTGAGAAAAAAATTTTAAGTGTGTAATAAAGCGTTGGAAATAAATATCATTTTCTGAAAAATTGATTCGTAGAGTATATTTGATGACAGTTAGAATTTCTTCAATTAACTGAGTCAAACTAACAGCATCTTCGTGACCATTATCTAAACTTGCATTTGTAATATGTAAAGCAATAAAACCAGCTTCATCTTCTGAGAGTGTCGTATTGAGTTGTTTGTTGACAATATCAATTGCTTTTTGACCGATTTTCAGTTCATCAGGAAAAAAACGCTTAATATCCCAAAGTAAAAAGTTTTTAACCTGTATGCCATTTCTATTACGCTGAATAGCAGAATGTAAATGATCAGCTAGCGTAATAAAGGCAGATTCTTTTAAATCTTTCTCTAGGTCTTTTTTAGCATAATGAATCACTTCATAAGAAACAGCAATAACATCTTCTGATATTTCTGAAAACAATTTTTCAATTTGTTCTTTTTCAACTTTATTTTCTAGTTTGAATACTTTTTCAATTTTTTCAGTACAAATGGTAGAGGTAGGTTTCATCTGAAAACCTAAACCATTCCCCATTAAGATGACCTCTTCGTCCTCTTCATTTAGAGCAATGATAACGTTATTGTTTAATACCTTGACAATTTTCAAAATAACCGCTCCCTTTATTATATAAAAATAGACCTAAACAACCCTAAGTGAGTTTGTTTAGGTCTAGCTTAACTTAATAATAACCATCCTTCTAACAAAGTAAGAATATCCTATTTAACAAGGAATGTCAACGCTTTCTTATTTTGCTTTTTTTTTGTGGAAATAAAAAAATAGCAATAGAATAAAACGAAACAGAAAGTAATGATTACAATTAAAAATGTGGGAAATAAATCAAAATCATTGTCTGTAATTCAAACTTAACCAGAAGGCTCAGTGAGTAAGTCCATTACTGTAAAGAACAAGTTTATCTAAAAGAAGAACAGCACAATATTCAGAATTTGCTAATTGTGCCGTTTTTGATTTTTAAAAACCATACTCTTCCTCTAATTTTCTTTGAGCAAGTTGGTAACTTTCTGCCAAAACAACGGTATTTTCAACTAAATTATTGAGTCTAAACAAGACATCGTCGTTGCTTAACTCTTTATTCATAAAATCAACATCTTCTATGAAAACATAATTTGGAACGATATTTGCTTTCATATAACTTAAAATAGGTTTTAACTGAATTTCCGCAATCAAATAATGTCTTTGCGAACCTGCAGTCATTACGATTCCTACAGTTTTTCCTTCTAAGGCTTTTTGAGGCAATAAATCAAAAATATTTTTTAATGTAGCTGGAATAGATGCTTGAAAAGTGGGTGATCCGATAAAAATAATATCAGCTGCCATGATTTCCTTGGTCACAAATCCCGTATCACCATCGTAATCTAAATAATTACGGCCATCACTAAACTCAATAGAAAGTTCTTTTAGGTCTAATAGAGAAACATCATGGTCAGGATATTTCTCTTGATAGTTTTTTTTTAAGGTATTGATACTAATTAAGGTTTTGGTTCCCACAAGAGAACCAGATAAAAAAACGGTTTTCATTATCTATTTTCCTCCTTATTTTGCATATTTTCGAATGGCAGGTAAGACCTTATTCCCTAACATATCAATGTTTTCCATGATTTTTGAAAACGGAAGACCACCAAAATCAAGTTGCGCAATATAACGTTGATTATTAAAGAGTTCATGTTGATATAGAATTTTTTCAATGACTTGATTGATTTCGCCGATGTTCATAATACTTTTTGGATCTCTCGCATGGGCAAAAGCTTGCTTGCTGAAAGGTTGTCCATTTGACTGCATAAACCCATGATTTACATGAGGATAGAATTCTTTCAAAGCAGTATCCATATCTTTAGCGATGTAGAAAAAGCCTCCTGTTGCAAGTGGTAATGAATCTGGATCATAGCCGGCCATTTTAGCTGATTCTCGATAAGTATCGATTGTTCGTTTGTAAATACTAGCGGGCCCGCCAAGCATGGCTAATGTCATTGGAACCCCAGCTGCTCCAGCTTTAACTGCACTTCCAGGTCCTCCACCAACAGCACGCCATATTGGTATATGCCCATTGAGCGGTCTTGGGATAATATGTGCGTGATCTAAAGGCGCACGAAATTGTCCATTCCAAGTGATGTATTCTTCACGATTTAATTGTAGAAGTAAATCAAATTTTTCCTCAAATAACTCTTCATAATTATTTAGATCATAACCAAGAAGTTTAAATAAACCAATCCGCGAAGCCCGTCCCCCAACTATTTCAACACGTCCATTAGAAAGCAAATCAATCGTGGAAAAATTTTCAAAAATCCGTACGGGATCAGAAGTGCTGACAATGGTTGAACCACTGGAAATTTTGATCGTGCTAGTTGCTTGTGCAATGGCAGATAGAATAATCGCATGGGCTTGTGAGACGAAGCCGTCTTGATGGCTTTCGCCTAACATAAAGACGTCAATGCCCGCTTGTTCAGCTAAAATAGCCATTTCCTTAATTTGATTTAAACGTTCTTGAGCCGTTTGTTTTTCATTAGTACGTGGATTGAGCATATGTTCCCCAAGAGAATAAACACCAAATTCTAATTTTTTAGCTGGATCAAACTGTGGCAAGGTATTTAGATTTTTTTTATAGTTTAAATCAGTCATTGTAATTACCTACTTTACTCTTTTTTTTTAAGTATAAAATATTTACTTATAAAAAGTAAGTAAAATGCTTTTAGCTGGATTGACTAGGTAGAAGTTAAAAGAAGCAGTTTTAGGTAATAGAAATCATGATATTGCTAAAAAATAATTGTAGTAATTCTATTTTTTACTTGAACAATTAAAAATACTAGCGTAAGGTCAAACAAAGAAATATAATTGAAACAACACAAAAATAACTGTTTTTAGCTAGCGCTATTAAGTATAAAAGGATGGATAATCATGAAACAGATAACGGTAGATCAATTTGAACGCGTATTCAATTCTGAAAAGAAATTTTTTAAAGATGGATATTATCGAATTAGATGTGTATCGGATGAGCAAAAAGAACTTGCTTTTTTAGTAGTGGATGCCTGTGGAGCAACAGCTGTTCATCCTCAAATTACAATTGAAAAAAGAGGTGTTGATTGGGTAGCAATCAAGCTAATTGATTTGGAGACTACACCCCCCCAGATAATTAATAGAACATCAGAGACAAAAGCGATTTTAGACAGTTCGTTGAAATCATTGGAAAATAAATTTGAAGCGGCAATCCAAAATTTTGATAGTTTAATAAAGGACAAGTAAGGCTAGTATATTAAGTAGATGAATTGAGTGGAAGAGGGGAAAAAATTTTAAAATCTAATAAACGGTGTAAAATAATCAGAATTTTGGTAAGTTCTCAAATTCCTTCTGAGTATGATAAAGACTGAAAAAAAGATTAATTCAATCATGTATCTGATTTGTTTGGGTCTAGGAGTCTCTCTTTTTTTTTTCATACTCGAGTAAATTTATCAGTATAAAGTTATTTGAGAGTGAGAAATAAAAGCGATGGATGACCGAAAAGAAAAAGGGTGTATCTTAGTAGCAACAGCTTTATGCGCTAGAAAAGAATACTATAATGGAGGTTTTTATGAATTATTATACTTTTTTATGGTTAGTAGGAATAATTATTATTCTAAGTATCTTTTTTTCGATTGGAAGGCTATATTATTATGCGAATGAAAAAAAAGATAAAATATCTAAAGCATTTTCAATTTTTTATTCTCCTTCAATTTTTACCTTGATCGTCTCATTAAGAACATTGGCTGTATCCGATTTTTCTAAAAGTAATAAGCCGATTGAATTAGTGTTGCAACATCTGTATTTTGGTTTTGCGATTAGTATTATGCTGAATTTATTAAACTTGATTTTGTTGGAGTCAGATTCTACCAAAGCTTATAGAAAACATCTTTTATTCTATCTTTCGCTTTTATTTAATGCGTTATCTTTCACGCTGTGGCTGATTTTAGCGTATATGCTATTTGATATTATCTAATATTTAGGCGTAAAAATGAGGACTAAGTTTTGCTTGCGATAAAAATAGAGGTTGATTTTCGGACACTCCTTAATAGCAGAAGTGTATCAAAATTGATAGCTGATGACACGCTAATTTTAATGATCATAAATAAAGGGATTAAGGTCGTTCTAGTGAAATTTCGATAATATTGTCCATGTAAACTTTAAATGTTCCAATCGTATTAGTAAGGCTGTAATTAGTAAAGGTACCGCTAACATAAATCCAGCCATTTTTATCTAACTTAGATTGACTGACAATCGTATTATCTTTTACATTTAAATTCAAATAACTATTCCGGTTGAGATCATTGATTACAGAAATGTAAGCATCGTTCATTTTTGTTGTCAGTCCTGAATTTAAAAAAAGTAAAGTTATTTTTTTGTTCAAATATAAATTAGGTTCTTTATATAATTCATCTAAGGTAACTTGTGTGTATTCGCTTAACTGTGAATGAATGACTGTAAGTGAAGTGTTTGCAAGGTATTTTTTACTGATTTTTTCTTCACTTAATCCTTTATTATCAATCAAAAAACGTAAGAACCCATAGACTTTGTCATCATAAAGTGTGTTAGTTTTACTAAAATCTAAAAGTTCTTGATTGCTGATTATATTGTTATTTATATTGTAATCACTTATTATTTTTCTTAAGGATTCAATAGATTTTTTTCTGAGGTTGTTAAATTATTCACAGTAAATTCTGTTGTTGTATGATTTGTTTGAGCAGCTGAGGCAGGGTTTGAATTATTGTTTTTACAACCTGTTAAAGTGGTTATAATCACTAAAAGAAATACAAAATTTGTTTTATTCATAGGATCTTCCTTAGTTTGTTTTTAGAGTGATGTTTCTGTGCATAATATAAAAAATACTTTTTTAATAGTATGCACATTTATTAGGGAACTGTCATTTTTTTTTATAAAAAAACAGCTATTATTTTATTTTTTGATATGTATTGATATATAACGAAAATTCTATTACAATTTTTGTTAATAATCGAACAAAATGACAACTATATGATGATTGTTATTTAAATGAATTTTAAAGTAGAGGAATGCATGTTGTATTATTAATAAAATATTTGGTGTCACTTGTTTTTGATTGTTAGAATTCTATCAAACGAATGTAACTTATAAATTGATGGAGGGAATAATGCAGAAAATGTACAAACTTAGAAAATACAGTACGTTAGATCACTTGATTTATAAAGAATCGTTAGAACTAAGAAATGAATTATTACGGATTCCTATCGGTAAAAGTATTTATTCAGAAAATTTGAAAATTGAAAAAGATAATACTTTTTTTGGTGCATTTGAAGAGGAACAACTGGTTGGTACTTTGAGTTATTATGAAGAAGCTGATCAAATTGCTCATTTAACAGCTTTTGCAGTGGCTATTGCTCATCAAAAAAGAGGGATAGGGAAAAAATTGCTTGAATTGCTTATTCAAGAACTTCAAAAGAAAGGCTATAGAGAAATTCGAGTGGATGCACGAGAATTGGCGGTACCATTTTATAAAAAGTGCGGTTTTGAAATCGTTTCAGGACCGGTGATTAACCAAGCATTAAAAGTTGTTGATTTTAAAATGGTTTTCTATTTATCTTAAATAAAACTCATTCCTAATTTTGTTTTTTTCAAAAGTAAGGAGTGAGTTTTTTTGAAAAAAACAAAAAATGATATGGAATAGACATGCTAATATGTAGTTTCATAGTATCGTAATCTTTCAATTTTAAATTTTTCTAGGAAAAATTTTTACCTTTAACGATTACTTTAAGCATCTCCTTGTAATTTGTCGTTAAATCAGACAAGATTTAAAATTTCTATAGGTTGTTCAAGAAGTATACTATGAATAAGCTAGAGACTTAATTGGAAGGATGAAAATTCAATGAAAAAATATATCTATTCATTATTGATAATGTTAGGTTTTATTAGTATTTCTCAAGTTGCGCAGGCGGAGACGACAATATTGCCTCCAGACCCGATTACAAATGTTCGAATTGAAACGAATTTAAAGGATAATCCAAATGTTAAACTGAAAAATTTAAATATGTTGAATTCTAGATTATACACAATAGTAGATAATGATAAAAATTTATATTTTTGTTTAGATGAAAGTAAGTATTATCCATCTGGAAATAGTTATAAAGTGGATCTTAATGAAAAAATATCTGGTTCTGTGCTATGGTTGATGGAAACATTTTATCAAAATCAAAATAAACAAGAGTCCGTAGCCAACGTCCCTAGTTATCAAGATGCAAATGAGTTAACAAGATATGCTGCTGTGCAAATTGTGATTTGGAAATTTACTGGTGGTCAATTTAACGAGGAATTAATTAAGTCTAATCCACTGGTGAATGAGTTATATAATGAGGCCAAGACGAAGCCAACCAACGATCTTTCTTATCAAGAAGTGATTAATAAAATGAAAGACATTGAAGTGAATGCAACAGAAATTAGACCTAATGGCGATGATGGAACCTATTATAATTACAAACTCCAATTTGAGGATAATTTAGACGATGAAGCAGAACATCTTTTTCAAATTGATGACAATCAAACCAATATTGTTGTGCAACTATACAAGCATGGTAAAACGACAACGATTACGAATGATGTAACAATTGAAAAAAATTACCAAGACCGTACAATTCTGATTAACGTACCAAAATCATTTATTGATGAAGATAAGGCAGATGATACAACAATCTATTTCAATATAGATACAATGTTGAAAACTAGACAACCTTACTATCTAGTTTTTGTTTCTAGTGGTGTCCAACCGCTAGGCGGTTATCAAGAAATAGAAAGAGTTTTGACTGCAAGAACTAGTATTGATTTAGACTCAGCGGAAACTTCTTTTTCGGTACTAAAACATTGGGAAGATGAAAACAATCAAGATGGGAAACGTCCTGTAATATTGCCGGTACAATTATATCAAAGTAACCAACCCTATATCTATACGAATACTGAAAGTATCACTACAGGGAATGAAACAAAATTTGGCGATCAACAATTATTGAATGAAGAAAATGGTTGGGAACATATTTGGGCAAATTTACCTGTTGAAGATGAAAGTGGCAATAAATTGTATTATACCGCTAGAGAAGAGCTGGCTGCTGGTTCTGGCTATGATTTAACAATCAAAGTTACCGATGAGGGAAAAGCGATTCTCTTAGTGAATTCTTATAAACCTGAGTTGATTAATTTAGCAGGAATCAAGAAATGGGAAGATGCCAATAATCAAGATGGAAAACGTCCATTAGCTATTTTAGTGAATCTTTTAGCAGATGGAGAAGCTGTTCAAACAAAAGTAGTGACAGAGCAACAAGGATGGGCCTATCAATTTAACAATTTGCCTAAATTTAAAGATGGGAAAGAAATTGTCTATACAGTCACTGAGGATGAAGTTCCAGGATATTCTACAGCTATCGATGGAACGAACATCACGAATACATATACTCCAGAAGTGACAGAAATTACAGGCAATAAAGTTTGGGAAGATGCGAATAATCAAGATGGCAAACGTCCAACCGTCGTTACAATCAACTTATTAGCAGATGGTGTACAAGTTGATTCTAAAGAAATTAGTGAAAAAGAAGGCTGGACCTATCGTTTTACAAATTTACCAAAATATAAAGACGGTCAAGAAATTACGTATACTGTTACTGAAAATAGTGTACCTGAATACTCAACAACAATTGAGGGCACAACGATTACCAATAGTTATACACCAGGAAAAACCAGTATGACTGTTACGAAAGCCTGGAATGATGCGAATAATCAAGACGGAAAACGTCCAAATAGCATCAAGGTTCAATTGTATGCGAATGGTAAAGAGTCAGGAGAACCGGTAGAATTAAACGAAGCCAATGATTGGACAACAACTTGGGATGATTTAGCAGAAAAAGAAGCGGGAAAAGTAATTGATTATACAGTGGAAGAAGTAAGTGATGTTGCTGACTACGATAGTACGATTAATGATGAAAATAAAGGAAATATCATTATTACGAATACACATACCCCAGAAGTGACAGAAGTTAAAGGCAGTAAAATTTGGGAAGATGCGAATAATCAAGATGGCAAACGTCCAGCAGTTGTTACGATTAATCTACTAGCAGACGGTGTGCAAGTAGATTCCAAAGAAATCAGTGAACAAGAAGATTGGACCTATAGTTTTACAAATTTACCAAAATATAAAGACGGTCAAGAAATTATGTACACTGTCACTGAAAACACGGTGCCTGAATATTCAACAGCAATTGAAGGAACAACAATTACTAATAGTTATACACCAGGGAAAACAAGCGTCACAGTTACGAAAGCCTGGAATGATGCCAATGATCAAGACGGAAAACGTCCGAATAGTATCAAGGTTCAATTGTACGCAAATGGTAAAGAGTCAGGAGAACCAGTGGAGTTGAACGAAGCCAATGCTTGGACAACGACTTGGGATGATTTAGCAGAAAAAGAAGCGGGAACAACCATTACTTATACAGTGAAAGAAGTTGACGCTATTTCTGATTATGAAATAACAATTGACGATGAGAATAAAGGGAATGTCATTATTACGAATACGCATACACCAGAATTGACAGAAGTCGAAGGAAATAAAAAATGGAAAGATGCGAATAATCAAGATGGCAAACGTCCAGCAGTTGTTACGGTGAATCTACTAGCAGATGGTGTGCAAGTTGATTCCAAAGAAATTAGTGAAAGAGAAGACTGGGCTTACCATTTTACAAATTTACCAAAATATCAAGATGGTCAAGAAATTACGTATACAGTCACTGAAAATACGGTACCTGAATATTCAACAGCGATTGAAGGAACAACAATTACCAATAGCTATACACCAGGGAAAACAAGTATTACAGTTACGAAAGCCTGGAATGATAAGAATAACCAAGATGGAATTCGTCCGAATAGTATCCAAGTTCAATTGTATGCAAATGACAAAAAAACTGGAGAGCCAGTTTTATTAAGTGAAGCCAATAATTGGACGACAACTTGGGATGATTTAGCAGAAAAAGAAGCAGGAAAAGTAATTGATTATACAGTAAAAGAAGTAGATAATGTAGCTGGATATGGTATTACAATTAACGATGAAAACAAAGGGAATATCATTATTACGAACACGCACACACCAGAATTGACAGAAGTCGAAGGGAATAAAAAATGGGAAGATGCCAATAACCAAGATGGCAAACGTCCAACAACGATTACCATTAACTTATTGGCAGATGGTGTACAAGTTGGTTCCAAAGAGATCAGTGAAAAAGAGAATTGGGAGTATCGTTTTACAAATTTACCAAAATATCAAAACGGTCAAGAAATTACGTATACAGTCACTGAAAACACAGTTCCTGAATATTCAACAACGATTGATGACACAAGAATTACCAATAGTTATACACCAGGGAAAACAAGCGTTACAGTTACAAAAGCTTGGAATGATGCGAATAATCAAGACGGGACTCGTCCAGATAGTATCAAGGTTCAATTATATGCGAATGGGAAAGAAATGGGTCAGCCTGTTGAACTAAATGAAAGCAATAATTGGACGACAACTTGGGATGATTTAGCAGAAAAAGAAGCGGGAAAAGTAATCGATTATACTGTAAAAGAAATAGACGAAGTTTCAGGATATAGCAGTACAATCAATGATGAAAATAAAGGAAATATCATTATCACTAATACGCATACTCCAGAAGTGACAGAAATCAAAGGGAGTAAAGTTTGGGACGATAATGATAATCAAGATGGCAAACGTCCAAATTCAATCGTAGTTAATCTTTTAGCAAATGGTGTTCTAATTGATTCCAAAGAAGTTAACGAAAAAGAAGGGTGGGCGTATAGTTTTGAAAACTTACCAAAATATCAAGACGGTCAAGAAATCATCTATACGGTGACTGAAAACAGCGTCCCAGAATATACGACGACTATCGACGGAACAACGATTACAAATAGTTACACACCAGGGAAAACAAGCGTTACAGTTACAAAAGCCTGGAATGACGGCAACAATCAAGATGGAATTCGTCCAGATAGTATTAAGGTTCAATTATATGCAAATGGTAAAAAAGTGGGTGAAGTTGTCGAATTAAATGAAACGAATCATTGGACAACAACTTGGAGTGATTTAGCAGAAAAAAATGCAGGTGAAATGGTTAGTTATACTGTTGAAGAAGTAAGTAATGTAAAAGGTTATGAAGCAACAATCAATGATGAAGACAAAGGGAATATCATTATTACGAATACGCATCAAACGAATGAAAAACCTAAACCAAATGATCCTAAAAATAGCAATAAACCAACTTCAATGAATGGAAACTACCCATCTACTGGAGAAAAACAAACGATCTTAATTACGCTTCTAGGAATTTTGTTAATTACCTCTGTAGGATATGTTGGAACAAAGAATTTAACAAGAAAATAAATGATAAGGAAAGAGGCGCCTGAAACTGTTGGTGTCTCTTTTTTAGTTTTAACTGTTATAAAAAATTTCTTCAAGACAAAGATTGTTTACTAGCTATATATTCAATTGTCTATTCTAATTTCCATTTTTCATTGCGTTTAGTGCTAATTCAACTACTAAACTAATAGTGTTTTTGTCTCATATGTATTTCACGTGGTATGATAGATAGGAAAACATTGAATAGAATAAAAGGAGGTTATATCTATGCTAGATAAACACTATTGGATTGAAAAATTAAGTTTGATTCCACACCCAGAAGGTGGTTTCTATAAAGAATTATCTCATTCGAATGAGTGGTTGGAAGAGAAAAAGCGTCCACTATATACGAATATTTATTTTTTATTGACAGAAGAAAGCCCTTCTCATTTTCATCGTTTAACGGCAGATGAAGTGTGGTATTTTCATTATGGTTCTTCATTAAAGGTTCATGAATTACTGGAGGATGGTTCATACAAAGAAACATCTGTAGGTTTGGATCTTGAACAGGGGGATGTTTTGCAATATACGGTTGAGAGAGGGTCAATTTTTGGTTCATCGGTCAATGAAGGGGATGATTATGCCTTGGTGAGCTGTATGGTTGCACCAGGTTTTTCATTTGAAGATTTTACCTTATTTACTAAAAAAGAATTGCAAGAAGCGTATCCTGAACAACTTGAAATTATTGAGAAATTAGCTTTTGAAAAATTAGCGGATTAATTCAAAATCAGTAATCATGGAGGGAATAGATGAGAAGAATTGGAATTATTGGTTTAGGTCATGTCGGGAGTACGACAGCATTTTCCTTGATCAATCAGCAGGTAGCTGACGAGCTTGTACTTTATGATAAAAATGAAGCATTAGTTGAGGCTGAAGTGAATGATTTACTGCAAGGTCAGATTGGCAATCATTCATCTGTTCGAATTAGTGGCAATGAGCTAGAGCAATTGGGCACTTGCGATTTACTTATTTTTTCCGCAGGTGATATCCAACTACTACAAGGTGATACAGATCGTTTTGAGGAACTAGAATTTACAAAAAAAGCAGTCGAAGAATGGGCTCCGAAAATCAAAGCTTCTGGTTTCAAGGGAATTTTGTTATCAATCACCAATCCCTGTGATGTAATTGCACAATACTTACAAGAACTGACGGAGCTACCTCGAAATCAAGTCATTGGGACAGGAACGTCTTTAGATACCGTTCGTATGAAGCAAGCGGTGGGTTCTGCTATGGAAGTTCATCCAAACAGTGTTTGTGGCTATGTTTTAGGTGAACATGGAGAAACGCAATTTATCGCTTGGTCTACAGTGTCTGTGGCAGGAAGGAACTTAAAAGAACAACTTTCTAAAAGTGAGCTAATTCAGTTAGATGAGGAGGCTAGAGCTGGTGGTTGGCGTATTTTCTTTGGAAAAACCTATACTTGTTACGGTATTGCGAATCAAGCAACATTGATTGCTAAAGGAATTTTAACTGATGCACAAATGATTTTTCCAGTTTCGGCTTATTCCGAAGAAGATGGTATCTACATTGGTCACCCAGCCAAAATTGGTAAACAGGGAATCATCGCCCGTTATAAACCTGATTTACCTGTTGAAGAAGAAGAGCAGTGGCAGCGCTCTGTAATGAGAATTAAAGAGATGCATCAAGCAATTTAAAATGCGAAAAGTGAGTGAAACAGAAGTGAGAATTACTTTTGTTTTATGCCCTTGATTGAACGGCATAAAGCAATCAGGAACTCGGCAATTTCCAAAACATCATTCATTGCATGGAGCGCACTGCTTGCTGTTTCGTCCAATTGCTCGCTCCTAAGCGATTGTTTTATGCCCTTGATTGAACGGCATAAAGCAATCAGGAACTCGGCAATTTCCTAAACATCATTCATTGCATGGAGCGCACTGCTTGCTGTTTCGTCCAATTGCTCGCTCCTAAGCGATTGTTTTATGCCCTTGATTGGACGGCATAAAGTAATCAGGAGCTCGGCAATTTTCTAAACCTCATCATTGCATGGAGCGCAATATTTAACTGGTTTTCAGGACTAACTATTTTTGTCCTGATATCATTTGGACTTAGTGTAAAATCAGCACTCAATTATAAAAAAAGGAGCAATTTTTAAATGAAAAAATATAAGCATAATAAAAAATATACAATAGCAGTATTAGCCATAGTTATGTTAGTTTCTGTACTTACTTTATCCGGCTGTACAGATTTACTAAATTGGGGGAAGGATTTCACTCAAGATTTTAAAGGCTTGAGTATGGTGATCCAAACCTATGATAGTGATTCACAACTGATCGACTCAGTAAAAGGTAAATCAGTTAGGATCGAAAAAGATACAACTTTTGATAGAAAAAATTCTGACGGTGAAACAAGTAAAGAATCAAAAGTACTCTCGATCACGGTCGGTGGAGAAAATATGACGCACGTGGGTTCATCGTTGATTGCCTATGAAGACGGAATGACGAATGTTTTTGAAGAATATGCTAAAAAAGTAGACATAACAAATAGTCGTTCAACGGTGCCAGTTTTAAACAGTATGGTGAACGATTTTAAAAATGATTTTACAGGGAAGTCCAAAACGATATTGATCAGAAGTCAAAATGGCTCCCCTTTAGCAACGTTTACAGGAGACAGTATTCGAATGTCTGATACAGATGTTCCTTCGTCTACTAATTTTCTAGTGGATGGGAAAAGACTTTTTGTCTATAGATGTGATTACACAGTATATGATAATAAACTATTATTGAACAACTAAAGATGCTGATTACTGATAGACTAGCGATTTTTTAATAACATTCGCTTATACAATATAGAGTCTACTATCAGTGAGGCTGTTTTTGAATGAATTCTATATTTTAAATGAAAAGGACTCAAGTATTCATGATACAGATAGGAATATCAGTTGTGGAGATATATTTTTTCTTGAATTTTGTTTAAGCTAAGATGAATGGGTCGGGATTTTAGTATATTTTAGTATGGATATAAGAAAGTTTTTATACAGAAAAAGAGTACGCTAACTTCATGTTAGTGGTGTCGAAAGAAGTTAGGACTCTTTTTATTTGATGGAGTCACAGTGTACAGCTGATGCGTAGTAGTTTATCGAATTCTGTGATCAAAAACTGTGTTAGTTTCTTATTGATCAGTAGAAATCGATTATGTTTTTCATATTCACTAAAGTAAGCTAAGCAAACTAATTGATTCGATAACATGATATAAGGGATCGCCTTTTTTTCTTGATTTGTCAACTTCACTACTTTATTATATCCTATGAAAATTTCTCTTACTAGTTCCCACCAACGATCAGTAGTGAAAGTATCCTTGCCGAATTGTTCAGATAATACTGAAGTTAAAAAGTAACAAGGATCATAGACACGGAAATTGATTTCAACCAAATCAAAGTCAATGGGTGTAAAGCTATTTTTCGCTACTAAAAGATTTCCGCCATTCAAGTCTCGATGGATCACTTGTCGAAGCAATTCAGGAAAGAGCTTAGTGATCTGGGCTTGAAAGTCTTTGGTCCATTTTGAAGCTAGCTTTAGTGTTTGACCAGCTTTTGGTAGAGCCCACTCTGTGATATTTTTAAGGAGCTCATTTTCTGGAAAATCACCAGTGACCATAGCAAGCTGTTGTGTTAGCTGACCAATATTTTCCCCGATGAATCGCCCTTCTTCCGGATGTTTCAAAATATCAGCTGAAAGGATGGGCTCTCCTATCGCTTTATGAAACAGCACAAAATAATTTTCTTGCACCTTGATGTAGTCCTTTCCGGTAACACTAGGAAGGATTTTTTGCTTGTTTTTTATTTGATCCATGACCGCAAGTTCTCGTTGCAAAGAATCAAAAGTGTCAAACAATTTCAAATAGTATTCTGTACCAATTTGCCAGACATGTTCAGATAGGTGTTTACCGTTGGGTTGATAAACTGGCGCTACTTTTGTTACGGTCATATTCCAGTTAGGTAAAAGTTTTTTGATTTGATTGATGTGCATAAATTTATACTGCTCCTTTTCGAGTTGTACGCAATACTGGAGCGGCAAGGGACAGTTGATTAAATAATCGGAAGGTGAAAAGCCATATTCTTTCACGAAGGCACGAAAAAAGCCTGAATGAGTGGCGAAGCCAAATTTTAAACCAGTTTCGGTAATACCTGCTCCTTTTGATATTTCAATGATCGCTGCCAGTAATTTACGCCGCGTGATATATTGCATGATCGGCATACCCACTTCTTGCTGAAATAGACGATAGAAATAGAAAGTGGAATAACCTGATTTTTCAGCTAACTCTGCAGCAGTCAGCTGGGAATCCAGTCGTTGTTCGATCAAGTCTAGTATTTGTTGGATAGTTAGTGTCATTTATTTTCCTCCACAAGCTTGTATCATTAGTATAACGTAACTATTGGGAAAGAACCTTGCCAATTTTGCTGGATTTTGTTTTCGTATCTGGGATTTAAGAGGAAAAAATATCTGAATCGATGATTGAGTGGACATTATGCAATAATTTTGACTCTAAGTTAGAGAATAGAAGTCATTCATACTGAAATAAGCGACCAATCACAAAAATTTGAAAAACACCAAGTAGGAATCATTCAACATCGAATGGGAACCTTTCGTGTTTCTTGTCATTTTCGTGATTGGTCGCTTATTGTGATAAGTCTGAAGAGCGAAGTGATTCGACGAGGTATTGTACCTACTTGATTCTTGGCATTGAGCACTTTTATCTTATAGATTCACTATTGTGTAAATTGGTTTTTAATGGACACGTAAACGGTTACTTTTATGAGTCAAACAGAGCTACGTAGTCATTGATTTTTTGATGATATACTTCTTTTTCCGCGTCTGTGATCCAAGCGATATCAAATGAATTTTTTGCTAATTTAACGATATCTTCCTGAGTCAAGTCATAGTGAGTTGCTAAAGTATATAAGTCGTCAGAAATGTAGCTTTGGAAATAAGCCGGATCATCTGAATTTACGGTTACTTTTACTCCTTGATCTAGTAAGGTTTTAATTTCTTTGCCTTTCATATCTTCAACAACAAAACCATTAGATACAGGACAAGCTGTCAATCCAATCCCTTTTTCTTTGATCACCGAAACTAATTCAGGAGCTGCTACGATATTCGTTCCATGATCGATCCTATCTACTTGAATATCTTCGATCACTTGACGGAGATGTTCGAGTGTATTTTCTTGATCGATATCACAGTGCATAGTCAATTTTAACCCTTTAGCACGAGCTTTTTTAAAAACAGCAGCAAACTTGCTAGGTGGGTTCCCTTTTTCATCGGAATCCAAACCGATCCCAATGATTTTATCTAAGTGCGGAAGCGCTTGTTCAAAAGTTTCTTCTGCAGATTCAGCACTCATATCGCGTAAAAAACACATAATTAAATCAGCTGAGATCCCGTAATCATCTGCTTCAGCTATAGCACGGTGGTAGCCATTGATCACTGTTTCAAAAGCAATACCTCTAGAGGTGTGAGCTTGAGGATCAAAGAAAAGTTCTGCTCGTAACACGTTATGTTCTTCGGCTTTCTTTAAATATGCGGATGCTAGTTCGTAAAAATCGTCCTCAGTTTGTAGAACATTCATTGCTGGATAATAGATATTTAAAAAACTAGGTAAGGAATCAAATTCATAAGATGCCTTTACTTCTTCGATAGTTGATTGACCGATATCTACCTTATTTTTGTTAGCTAGCGCTAATTTTAATTCTGGTTCTAAAGAACCTTCTAAGTGTAAATGTAATTCTGCTTTAGGTAGATTTTTGATAAATTCTTTCGTTGTATATCCGGACATTTAGAGCACTCTCCTTGTTTATAATTAAGTTATATATGTAATATACCATTTTTTTTAAAGGTGGTCATGATTTTTGTTCGTTTTTTTGCTAAAAAATATTTTTGGGGAATTCAAAGGTCATTTCTTGCAGAGAATACTTGCAAGAAATAGTCTTTTAAATAAAGGGCTTACATTGTATAGTGAAATGCGTAAGCGGGAGGAAAACAGATGAGACCAGATGCCATTCTTCATTATTTGTATACAAATAATTTGACCGTTTCGACGGAACAGTTAATGAAACAATTCGATATATCTTCGAGAACTCTTTCTAATGATATCAATTTGCTGAATGAAGTCGGAGAGAATAACGGATTTAAAGTAAATAGAGTAAGAGGTAAAGGATTCCAGTTGGAAATTAGGGATAGAAAGAAAACGGAATTATATTTGAAAGAAAACAATCCCATGGATCTATTAGGTGGAAAAGGCCGTAATGAGAGAGTAGAGATCATCTGTTTGATCATGTTGATGAATGAGAAGTATTTTACTGTCAAAGAATTGACCAACTTGCTCAATGTCAGTTTTTCAACGATAAAAATCGATATGAAAAATGTTGCAGAGTATTGTCGGAAATTTCACTTAAACCTTATGAGGAAAGCACATTATGGGGCGAAAATCATCGGGACGGAAAGAAATAAACGAAAAACGATCATGTATTTACAAAAGAAAATAGGTGGTTTTTTAGAAATAAAGTTAGAGCAGTATCAACAAATCGATACGATCGATGAAAAAGAACTACGCATCTTTGTAGCAAGTAAGATAAGGGAACAGCACTTAAAAGTAAATGATCTTATTTTTGATGAATTGATTCTGAATATTAAAATTCAATGTGTTCGCCTGTTAAATAACTTTTTACTTGAAAAAGACGAAGTGAATGATTTAGGAGAAGTAGATGGATTGACGAAACAAATTAGTGCGTATTTAGAAACTAAATACACTATTAACTTTTCAAACGTTGAACGTAATTATCTAAAAGAACTACTACAGGAAAAAATTGTTCGTTTAAATGGTGAAATCGAGAAACAAGAATTTAAAGAAAGGATTCAACTTGCGCTAGAAGCAATTGATAGTAAGTACCATACTAACTTTCAACAAGATACAGAACTTTCGAATGCGCTTTTAGTCCATATGGCTCCGTTGATTCAACGTTTGAATTTAAAGCAACCGCTTGAAAACCCAATTATTGAGAGCGTGTATACACGTTTTACCAATGTTTTTAATGTATCCTTAGACTTTATTGCTTCCTTCAGTCAAGATTTAGAGAATAATGTTACGAAAGATGAAATTGGTTATATCGCAATTTATTTTGCAGCTAGTTTGGAAAAGCAATCAACACAAGTAATCAAAAGTTATCAAAAAATTGCGGTTATTTGTACAACAGGCGGTGGTGCAGCTTACTTATTAAAAGTAAATCTACAGCGATTGTTTAGTCAGGCTAAAATTGAAACTTTCGCTTTAAATGAACTGAATAGTATTGATGATAGGTATGATTTATTGATCTCGACTGTACCAGAATTAGAAAAAATCAATCGGATCCCATTGATTTTTATAAAAGATATTTCTGCTGAGAATGAATTGAATAAAATCGAGCAAGACTTGAACTTGTTAAAGGAATCAAAAAAAGAATCAATCGACAGTGACCAATATTTATTGGAGTTATTCGATGAGCAATGGTTCTCGATCGTTGAAGATGAAATAGAGTATTTAGATTTGTTACAGGTTGCAGGAGAACGGCTAGAGGAAGAACAGTGGGCGAAATCAGGGTTTACCAAAAGTATGTTGAAAAGAGAAAAGTTGATCGATACGATCTATCGACAAGGGATCTCTGGACCACATCCCATGGAGCAGGTAGCAAAAAAGGAAGTCATTTCTGTTTTACTTCCCACTAAGAAAATGATGTATCAAGAAAAAAGAGTTCGTATTATTTTTTTGATCAATATAAAGAAGAATCATTTAAATTTACACAAGGAAATCAGTCGTTTGATGATCAAAATGATGGAAGATCCTAAACTTGACGAGGAATTAACTCGAATAAAAAATTATGAATCCTTTATGATTTATCTAAAGAATTTATTGTAGAAAGGACATTTGTATGAATGAACAAGAATTAGATATTTTTAAAATAATCTCAAGCGCAGGTGATTCAAGAGGAGCTGCATTTGAAGCACTACGATTAGCTAGAAAAGGTGACTTTACAGCAGCTGATGAAAAAATGAATGAGGCAAAAGAAAAAAGTATTGTAGCGCATGACGTTCAGACAAAATTAATTACCGAAGAAATCAATGGAACACCGCGAGAAAGTAGTTTATTGATGGTTCATGCCCAAGACCATTTGATGACGAGTATTTTAGCTCGCGATTTAATTGAAGAAATGATTGAAATGTTAAAAGAAAATAAAAAGTAAGTTTAGGAGGAAAAAAGATGAAAATTTTATTAGTATGCGCAGGTGGTTTTTCAACAACAATGATGATGGAATCAATGAAAAAGGTGGTTAAGGAATCACAGAAATTAGATGAAAAAGACTATCCGATGGAAGCAATCGGAGTGGATAAGTTAGATCGCTATATTGACGACTATGATGTGATTTTGGTGGGACCACAGTTAAGCCATAAATATGATTTTATTAAAGGAGAGGTTGAAAAAGTCAATAAACCGACCGTTTTATTGACATCAGATATTTATGGATCGATGGATGGAGCGACTGTTATGAAACAAGCGTTAGTTGCCTATCGAAAACATGAAGCACAAAAATAAAAAACGAAGGAGAAAATAATGGAAACTTCAAAGAAACCAGGGATGTTTGAAAAAGTTGAAGCAATTATTCAAAAAACGCTAGTTCCTATTGCAAACAAGGTGGATAATAATGCCTATCTAACTGCTATAAAAAAAGGAATGGTCGTCATGACGCCTGTTTTGCTCTTGGGATCAATCGCAGCAATCTTTCCTTCTATACCTGAACTAATCCAGACTCAAGGGGTCGCTAATTGGTTTGAAACATATGGGTATATCTTCAGTATTTTATCAAAAGTTTCATTAGGGTTAGTTGGACTATATGCAGTGTTGTCTATTTCTTATTTTTTAAGTGAAAGTTATCAGTTATATACCGTTGGTTCGATGATGCTATCAGCTATTGCTTTTTTGATCGTCTCGATGGATGTTGATGATTCTGGTAATATTATCGCGAATTATTTGGACTCGAAAGGGTTATTTACAGCAATTTTTGTTGCCATTATTTCCGTCAAACTTTATCAATTCTTTACTGTTCATAAGTTAGTTATAAAAATGCCAGAAGGCGTTCCAGATTTTGTTTCTAGTTCGTTTGAATTGATCACACCAACAGCAGCAATCGGTGTGTTGTTTATTGTTATACGTGCAGTAACTGATAATTTATCTGGTGGCGTTTTATTACCGCAAGTAGTGATGGATGTGTTGGCTCCAGCAATCGGTAGTTTAGATTCACTATGGGTACTTTATTTTGTCTTAGTTTTACGTTTAGTTTTTTGGTTTTTCGGTATTCACTCAGCGGTGTTGTCACCTATTTTGTCACCAATTTTAGTTCAATATTTATCTGAAAATATTGCAGCTCATGAGGCGGGAGAACCGTTGAAACATGTCATTACTGGTGGTGCAATGTCAGCTTATGGAAACTTTACAGGCTCTGGTGTGACCATTGGTTTAGTGTTGGCCATGTTATTTAGTAGATCGTTGAGGTACAAGAAAGTGGGAGCGGTTGCGATTTTACCGACTCTATTTGGGATCAATGAACCTGTGCTATTTGGGGTACCAATTATCTTGAATCCAGTCTTAATGATTCCATTTATATTTGGCGGAGCATTTGTTGGGTTATTACCAATGATTGCGATGAAATTAGGGCTATTGAACTATCCAATTTTCGATCCGCCGTATGTTCCAGTCTTTTTAGAAGGGTTTTTGACAGGATTTGATTGGCGCTCAATCATCATTCAACTAGTACAAGTAGGATTATCTTTCATGCTGTATTTACCGTTCTTTAAAGTATTGGAAAAACAAGAATTTGATCGGGAAGCCAAAAATAAAGAAGAGAAGAATAACTCAGTAATTTCTGAAGAAGATGAAGCTTACTTAACAGATATTGATTTTTAATCGTTTGGTAAGTAAAAAAAAGGAGTTTTTGAATAGAGAAAATTGCTAGCTGACTGCTAAAAATCTTGGTTGATTAGCAGTCAGCTAGTGATTTGAATAAGAAGATTTCACCAGCTTTTGATGAGGAAAGGAGAATGGTATGCGTATTGCGAAGGTAAGGGAACAACTAGAGCAATTAAGAATAGATGGAATTTTAATAACCGATAAAATTAATTGGCGCTATTTAACAGGCTTTACTGGTTCGAACGGTTGGTTATTAATCACTGAAAAGGACGCTAAATTATTTGTTGATGGTCGTTATATAGAACAGGCGCAAAATCAAGTAACAAATATAGAGGTAATTGAAGTTTCTAATCAGGAAATGTTTTGTTCAAAAATATCTTCGTTGATAAAGAATAAGAAAATTGGCTTTGAACAACAAACGATTTCGTATGAAAAATTTTTATTGATTGATCAATTGTTACGAATGAATCATGGAGAACTGTTTCCAACAATCAATTTGGTTGAAAAACTTAGAATGATAAAATCTGAAACTGAAGTAGCTGCGCTTAGAGAAGCAGCAGCAATTGCAGATAAAACCTTAATGGATATTTTACCGTTAATTTCAGTTGGAATGACAGAACTAGATTTAGCGAATGAAATTGATTATCGTAGCAAGAAAAATGGAAGTGCGGGTCCCGCGTTTGAAACAATTGTTGCTTCAGGCAGGAGAACTGCTTTACCTCATGGGCATGCTAGCGAAAAAATCATTGAAGCAAATGAATTAATTATGATTGATTTTGGGACAATTTATCAAGGTTATTATTCTGATATTACCCGAACGATTCCTTTTGGTTCCGTTGATAAAAAAATAAAAGAGTATTATTTGAAGCTCTTATTTATTCAAGAACAAGCGATTAGAGGAATTCATTTGAATCAGCCTTTAGCTGAAATTGAACAGTCAGTTAGACAAGAATTGCATTTAGAAAAGTTGGCTTCTTTTTTTACCCATAATTTAGGTCATGGGATTGGTCTATCTTGTCATGAGTTTCCAGCAGTTTCAAAAATTGAACAACTGACTGTTCAAAAAAATATGACGTTTACTATAGAGCCAGGACTTTATTTGGCTAATCAATTTGGAATTAGAATAGAAGATGATATCTTGATTGATCAAGCAGGAGAAGCGGAAACCTTAACGAAGTTTCCGAAAGAATGGAGCAATCTACAATGGAAATAGAAAAATTATTACTGGAATTATCAAATTTAGATGCATTGCCTGGGCAAGAACAAGCCGTTCGAAACTATTTGAAAAAATCAATTGATAGCATTTCTACTCAAGATGCTTTTGGAAATCTGTATTTTGGTGATTTAAAGACTGAGAAAAAGAAAGTTGCAATCTATGCGCATATGGATGAAGTTGGTTTTTGTGTTCAACGAATTACAGAAGATGGTTTTGTCTATTTTTATCCAATCGGTGGCTGGTGGAGTCCAGTTATTTTAGGGCAACAAGTTAGAGCGACTTGTCGGAAAACAGGAGCTACTTTGGATGGAGTGGTTGGAACCTTACCTAAAGCAAGTAAAATGGGCAATGAAATAGTACCGATGGATGAACTATATATTGATTTTGGTGCGCATTCAAAAGCTGAATTGGAACAAGCGGGTTTACAGATAGGTGATATGATTTTACCAAATACAACAGCCCAAAAAAGTTTCAATGGATCTAAGATTATTGGTAAAGCGTTAGATAATCGTGTGGCTTGTGCTATCGTAGCAACTGTTTTAAATCAACTTACGCTTGATCAAATAGAAGTAATTGGCGTTGCAACTGTTCAAGAGGAGGCAGGAACACGTGGTTCGAAAATTGCTGCGAAAACTGTAGATGCCGCTATTAATATCGTTATCGATGTAGCGAATGGTAAAGATACGCCCAAAGCCGCTGATTACTCAACTAGAATTTTAGGCGCTGGAACAGGTCTTGTGATAGCTGATAAAACGGCGTTAGGCAATTTAAAACTATTGGATTTTGTGAAAGAAGTAGCTGAAAGAGAGCAGATTTCTTATCAATATGATTTATTTAATGGGGGTGGAACAGATGCTGGTTCTGTCCAATTAGATAAAGGAAAACCGACGATTGTTTTAAGTGTTCCCGTTCGATATTGTCATTCTTGGAATTCTGTGGCAGAAATTTCAGATGTTGTTGGAACGGCTCAATTAATCAAAAAAGTGGTGCAAGTTTTAGAAGATAGGAGCGAGATTATTGACCAATTTTGATGAACAACTTTCCCGTTATGGTACATACTCGACACAATGGGATTATGTACAGGATCGCTTTGGAGAAGAGGGATTACTACCGTTTTCAATTTCTGACATGGATTTTCAAATTCCTATGGGAACTAGAGTAGAATTGAAAAAAGCAATTGACCGAGGCTTTTTTGGTTATACTCGTTGGAATCATTTAGATTATAAAGAGAGCATCAGTCATTGGTTTGCTAGGAGATTTGATTGTTTTGTAGACCCTGAATGGTGTGTTTATTCACCAAGTGTTATTTATAGCCTATCCACTTGTATCCAATTGTTAACGAAAGTTAATGATAAAATTTTAACGTTAACACCTTGTTATGATGCGTTTTTTAGCTGTATCTCTCAAAATCAACGACAGCTTTTACCTTTTTCGTTGGTAAAGCAATCAGACACATTTATCATCGATTTTAATCGATTAGAACAAGTAATAGCTAAAGAAAAACCAACTGCTTTTTTATTGTGCAATCCCCATAATCCAACAGGTAGAGTCTTTAGACAAGAGGAGTTAGCTAAAATCATTGATTTATGTAATTTGTATGATTTAGCAATTATCAGTGACGAAATTCATATGGATGTTCGTCGCCCAAAACAAAACCATATCCCTTTAGTTCGTTTAAATGATCAAATTAAAACAGCCTATGCCTTACTTTCCTCACCATCGAAAACGTTTAATACACCTGGTTTAGGCGGATCATATGCTATTTTCTCCGATGAGACGTTGAGAGAAAAATTTTTGTTGCATTTGAAGGGAAGAGATGGTTTATCGTCTATTTCATATCCAGCTCTTTTAGCCACAATGGACTGTTATAATAATCAAGCAGCATGGGTGGGAAAATTAAATAAAGTGATTGATGAAAATTTTGAGTGCTTGAATGAAATGCTTGCGAGGGAATCATGCATTCATTTTGATATTCCAGAGGCTACATATTTAGGTTGGATAGCTATTGAACATGCTAATTTTACGATGGATGAATTACAAAAAGAATTAGTGACACAGGGAAAAGTAGCGATTATGAGAGGGAGTACTTACGGAGTGGAAGGGGCGAACTATGTAAGGTTTAATCTAGGTTGTCCTAAAGAGAAGGTGATTGATGGAGGGCAAAGGTTACTGAGGGCTGTCCAGTCACTAAAAAAATAACTAAGCTCAGTTCACTAAATCATAAGTAAAGCAAGAAGTCAGTCTTTTTTTAAGTTGGCTCATTCTGTAAACTAAAAAATGGCTGGATTAAATTTAGATTACAGACACCTATTTTTGTTCATTATAAGAGTTTGATTTACCGTATCATTTCCCATTAGTTAAGAATTCTATTACTATTAATGAAAAGACTAATGGAGGTGTCGGCGTATGCATTGGGCGTATGAACTGGCTCAGAAATTAATAGCAAAACATCCGGATGAGGTGATTACCTGTGCTTCAGGCGTTAGTCCATCAGGGTATATTCATGTTGGGAATTTTAGAGAGATTGCGACAACTTATTTTGTAACGCAAGCACTTACTGACCTTGGTGGGAAACCGAGATTTATTTTATCTTGGGATGATTATGATCGCTTAAGAAAAATTCCAGTAAATGTGATTGGTGTTTCTGAAATAGAGATTGGTAAACCCTATACTAAGGTAACAGGACCGACTGATGCAGCAGATGGAGAATCGTATGCAACGTTTTTTGAAAAAATGTTTACCGCAGATTTGGCAAGATTAGGAATTCAACCAGAATCTATTTATGAGACCGCGCAATATGAAGGTGGCGCTTATGATGAACAGTTAAAACTAGTTTTGAATAAACGAAAAGAAATATATGATATATTGGCTCGTTTTCGAACCGAAGCACCTAACGAAGAGCAGCGTGAACAGTACTATCCGATTTCTCTTTATTGTGATGTTTGTGGTCACGATAGTACGAAAATTACCGATTATGATTCTGCTAGTGGAACAATTTCCTATACTTGTACTGAGGGTCATAATGGAACGCAAGTGGTTGGTGCGGGTCAAAAAATCAAACTACACTGGAAAATCGATTGGCCTATGCGTTGGTGCTATGAAAATGTTGCTTTTGAACCAGGAGGAAAAGATCATTCCTCCAAAAATGGTAGCTTTGATGTAGCAACAGCAGTAGTAAAAGAAATTTTTGGCGGTAAGCCACCGCTTTATGAGCCATATGATTTTGTGAATATTAAAGGTCAAACGAAAAAAATGTCCTCTTCTTCGGGAAATATTATTACCTTACAGGAACTTTTGCAAATATATACGCCAGAAATGGTTTTTTATCTATATGCTAAATACTTACCGAAAGCTCAGTTTGATTTAGGGCTAGATGATGATGTATTACGAAATTATGCAGAATTTGAACGGAAGATAGCTGGTGTCAAGGCTGGAACGGAGAAAGATGAGACCATCAAGCAGATTATCAAACTGACCGGAGTTGATTTGACTGCTGACTACCCAGCGTTTGGGCATGTAGTAAGTATTTTGTCGTTGACGGGGAATGACCAAGCGATTGCGGCAAGCTTATTGCAACAAGAAAAAGAGTATAGCGAAACAGAACTACAACATATTTTGCCACGAGCTGCTTACTGGATTGAAAATGATGCGCAAAGCCGTTTAATGAAAGTATTAACTGAGAAAAGCCAAACGAACTACGCTACGTTATTACCAGCTGTTCAAAAAGAAGTGAAACAATTTCGGGAATTACTAGTAGGACAACCTGAATTAGAGGGTCAAGAGTTGATGCAAGCTGTTTATGATTTGACACCAACAACGGATAAAGCAGAAAAAAGACAAGAACAGCGAGCTTTGTTTAAAGCGATTTACCAATTAACACTAGGACAAGAGAGTGGGCCACGTATTCCACTTTTAGTTGAGGTTGTTGGACGAGAAAAAATGATTGAATTATTGTCATTTTAATTTGCAAGAAGCTAAAAAAAGTTATATGGAAGCAACTAGTGCTTGGAATTGCTTGCTAAAGGAAAAGATAAATCAAATACTCGAGTAACAAGGAGATAATGACTTGTTGCTCGAGTGCTTTTTTATTTAATAAAGGTTGTGTTGGTCATGATTGTTTCATCAATCAACCAACGTCCTTCTTTTTTGATAAACGTATGATTGGCTTCAGTAATATGGTTTCGATAGCTATTATTTCCATGATTAATCGATTTTTGTTGTGCTTGTACTAAAACATGATCTTTATTTTGTTTTTTCACTTCAAAACTAAGTAATTCAGTTTCTATATTATAATTATCGAAAAAAATAGACAGTTCCTTTTTGGTTTCTTCTCGTTTATCAGGATTGAGCGTTTGGAGATAAGCCTCGATATCTTTATTATTTGCTGCTCCAATATTTGTTTCTAAACAATTAAGGAGTTCAGCAGCGGTTTTCTCATCTTTAATTTTTCCTGTAATTTTTATAGTCTCTGTTTGAAGTGATTTTTTGAAAGGAGAGACGATGTTAAAGAGAGCGATGGTGAAAATAAGAATGCTGCTTATAATAAGTATTTTTCTTTTCATTGCGTTTCTTTCCTTCTTTCATTTAGTTTTAGTTGCAATTCATTGAACCGTATATGATTCAGTGAGGAAAAAGTCGAAAAAAAGGTTATAACTAAAAATAGCACTCACTAATTAAATAACAAAAATCTTCTTTTTTGAAAGCGTAAGTAAAATGAGGATGAAAAATTGAAAACTGATCGTCAGTTTTTTTATTATCAAATTTTGCTGTACATTCTTTTTATTAGGAAACATTTTATGTCAATCGTTGAATATATATGAGGAGAAAAAATTTTTTACAGCCATTTTTCTTTTTAGCTATTATTTTAAGTATAAGTAGACAGCGTAAAATTTGCTATATGTATAAATAAAATGCTGACTATGTTTTTTTGTATGGGAAAAAAATGATTATCTTATCATTTGAAAACAAAGCAGAAGAATATGAGAACCTTATCAAACCAATAGTTCCAAGCGGTTGATAGAAATGACATATTGATTACCATTACATAAAAAGGTAGATTGAAAGCGTTAACAAGATAGGAGGAGGGAAACAAAATGGAGGTCGTTGATAACAGATCGAAAATGTCGAAAAAGGACATCAGAAAGAAAAAGATAGGGGCTAGTAAACAACTGTATTTATTTATACTACCCGCTTTTTTAATTATTTTTATCTTTTCCTATATACCAATGTATGGTGTATTGATTGCATTTAAAGACTATGTACCAAGTTTGGGTGTTATGGGAAGTCCTTGGGTCGGGATGAAACATTTCCAAAGATTTTTTAATTCTTACTATTTTTGGGATTTATTAAAAAACACATTAGGCATTAGTTTTTACTCTTTAGTGGTTGGTTTTCCGTTGCCGATTTTTTTAGCGTTAGCCTTGAATGAAATTAAGGATGGACCACTAAAAAAGTTTTCGCAAACCATCACTTATGCTCCTAACTTTATTTCGATTGTAGTAATGGTCGGAATGATTCTCGCATTTTTAAATCCAGCAACAGGTATTATCAATCATGCATTGAATTTCTTTGGAATCGATTCGATTTCTTTTATGGAAGATCCACGTTGGTTTAAAACAGTTTACGTGCTGTCAGGAGTGTGGCAAAGTACGGGCTGGGGCTCAGTGATTTATTTAGCTGCTTTAGCGGGTGTTGATACGCAATTACATGAAGCCGCAATTGTAGATGGTGCAAGTCGTATTCAAAGAATTTGGCATATCAATTTACCTACAATCAGACCAACGATGGTCATTTTGCTAATTATGAATGTTGGCTCAGTGATGAATTTAGGGTATGAGAAAATTCTTTTGATGCAAAATCCTTTAAATATGGAATCCTCAAATGTTATTTCAACATTTGTGTATCAGCAAGGGCTATTAGAAGCACAATACAGTTATGCAGCTGCAGTTGGTTTATTCAATTCAGTCATCAATGCGATTTTATTGATTTCTGTTAACAAAATTGCCTCTAAATTAGGCGAATCGTCACTATTTTAAGTTGTTCAAGGAGGGAAAGGTATGAATAACCGATTAGTAAAAGATACAAAAACAGATAGATTATTTATGTGGTTCAACTATATTTTTATCATCTTATCTGTTGTGATTGTTTTGTATCCCTTGATTTATATTCTTAGCGCATCCATCAGCGATCCTCAAGCAGTCAATTCAGGAGAGATGTGGCTTATGCCAAAAGGGTTAACTTTTGAAGGATACAAAACGATATTAGAGAATACGAGCATTTGGAGAGGGTATCTTAATACGATTTATTATACTGTTTTAGGAACAAGTATTAATTTAATTGTCACTTTACCAGCGGCATATGCATTATCTAGACCGGATTTTTATGGACACAAACTATTTACAACGTTCATGTTAATTACCATGTTTATTAGCGGTGGTTTGATCCCAAGTTATCTATTAGTTAAAAATTTACATATGTTAAATACCGTTTGGGCATTGGTTCTCCCAGGAGCGGTATCAGTATACAACATTGTGGTCACACGAACGTTCTTTCAATCAACGATTCCTCGTGAAATGGAAGAAGCAGCGATTATAGATGGTTGCACCGATTTTAAATTATTTTTTAAAATCATATTACCGCTCTCAACGCCGATTATCGCAGTGATGGCGTTGTTCTATGGTGTAGGACATTGGAATAGCTATTTTAGTTCATTGATTTATTTATCTGATAAGTCAATGTATCCATTGCAAATGGTTTTAAGAGAAATTTTGGTACTTCAAGACATGAGTTCCAATCCTACTGGTGGAATGATGACCGGAGATTTAGCAGCTTTGATGTATAGTAAACAGCAATTAGCGGCAATTATTAAATATGGCGTCATGATTGTGTCAACCTTACCAATTATCGTCGTGTATCCATTTTTACAAAAATATTTTGTAAAAGGTATGATGGTTGGGTCAGTAAAAGGATAAAATAAACAATGAATTTAATAGGAGGAAGAAAGATGAAAATAGGAAGAAAATCGAAAATTGCAATGAGTTTATTATCAGTTAGTTTATTTTTGGTTGCTTGTAATAATAAAGAGCAGGAACAAAACAAAGCCTCAATTGAGCTAGGAAAAGTGGGGGAGTTCCCAATTACAAAGGAAAAAGTAACCATGACGATGATGGGCCCTCGTACAGGTGAAACTGAATGGAAAGATATGGAATTTTTTAAAGACTATGCTGAAAAAACAAATATTGACTTTAAATTCACAACACCACCATTAGACGATTTTGGAACCAAATTGAATTTAGCTTTTGCTAGTGGCGATTTGCCAGATGTCTTGTTTGGTACAGACTCAAAAACATTGACCCCTGCAATGGAAATGGACTATGGTTCTCAAGGAATATTGATTCCATTAGAAGAAATGATTGATGAGAATATGCCGAATTTTAAAAAATTGATGGATGAAGACCCGAATATTAGAAAATCAATTACAACGCCAGATGGTCATATTTATTCATTACCGATGATTTCACGTGATGCCACTGCAATTTGGCCGAGAGGACCTGTTTGGTACCGTGGAGAATGGCTAGATCAACTAAATGTCACTGAGTTGCCTACTACAACGGATGAGTTTTATGATTTATTAGTTCGTTTCCGCGATGAAGACCCAAATGGAAATGGCAAGAAAGATGAGATTCCATTGACAGACGTTAAAATGGATAGTACTAGACCTTGGATTATGGGTGCTTTTGGTATGAAAGAAAGAGGTATTCAAGAAATCGATGGCAAAGTCGAGTATACACCAGTCACTGATAATTATCGTGAGTATTTAACTTATATGAATAAACTGTATTCTGAAAAGTTATTGGATCAAGAAGTATACAGTCAATCGGACGAGCAAAAGAAAGCCAAAGGGCAAAACAATCAAATCGGTTTATTCCCCGATTGGTTCTCATTTTTTACAACTGGAAAAAATGAGATCGAAGCGATGAACGATCCGATGTGGCAACCACTTACTTCTGATATTTCGAAAACAGCAGTTGTCCCAGCTAGCCCGAGAATGATGCGTCAAACATTTGCTATCACGAATAAAGCTAATTCACCAGAAGCATTGCTTCGTTGGGTTGATTACTTTTATGGTGAAGAAGGAGCGTTCTATTTAAGTAAAGGACCAGAAGGCGCTTTTTGGAAATGGGATACAAATGATAAAGGTGAAAAAGTACGTGTTTTTGGTGACGATGTGAAAGCAGACGATCCTGAAAAAACTAGAGAAAAGGTTACACCGAACTTTGGATTGACAGTACCGACAGTTAATTATGCAACGACACCAGAATATACAATTTTAGAAGCCGCAAATGTAGAACCTGATACTCGCTTTAATGATTTTATTGCGAAAGAAACGGAAACTAAATTAGCCGCAGCTGCCGAAGTTCCTTTCCCATTGCTTTATTTAACCAAAGAAGAGACAGAAAAAACACGTGATATTGGAACTGATATGACGACGTATGTTGAGCAAATGGAAGCGAAGTTTATCACAGGAGTTGAACCGTTATCAAATTGGGATAAGTACGTGAAAACACTTGAAGGAATGGGCGTTAAAGAATATGTAAAAGTATATCAAGGAGCTTATGATCGGTGGGCTGCAACAGAATAAATCATAATATAGAGTGGAGCGGAGCATCATTATGATTGCTCTCGTTCCATTTTCTAGATTTTATAAAAATAGTTTCCTTGTAAATGCTTTTATGTTATTGTTTCAGAATGAAGAGGAGGAACTTGGATGAAGGAACTGCAAGGGATTTTTAAAGTAAGTGATGTGATTGGTCGAACGTTGATTCAAGGCGTCATTTATCAAGTGTTTTTTCTATTATATTCGCTAAAGGGATTGCTAATCATGGGAATTTTTCCAAGCTTAGCTGCTGTTTTTCAAAGTATATATAATCAAATAAAGAAGGGAGAAAGCTTTGATAGAAAGGATTTTCATCGTTATTATCATGAATATTTTAAAATTGGAAATCAGTTAGGTTTTACTTTTCTAGGGCTAATTATTTTTTTGTGGATTGATTTAAGAGTTTCTGCAATCTATCTTCAAGTCCCGTTAGTTCATTTTATTTTGCTACTGTTTTTGATTGTAACATTAGGAACTAGTTTTTATGTATTTCCCTCTCTTTGTCGCTATAACTTGACTTACAAGCAGTATGTTCAAAGGGCGAATTTGTTATTTATCTATAATTTAGTTGAAACGATTGCAATGATTGTTGGAATCATAGTTGGAACTGTGTTAGTCACGTTTTTCCCGATTTTAATTTTTGTCGCAACCATTCCGATTTTTATCTTTCCTATTGTTTGGTTCAGTGTTCAAGGGATGGAAAAAGCGGAGAGGAAGGTAGCTGGCCGATGAAAAAAATTTCCCTATTTAAATTAAAATTTAAAAAGAGAAACTTTCAGCGGTATATTATTTCCTATTTGCTCGTTTTTTTGTTGCCCTTTTCAATTATTTCAATTATTTGGTATACAACTTCGAAAGAAAGCTTAAACAATCAAATTGAACTTTCAACTAGAAATTACTTGCTACAAGTTCGCTCTATTTTTTCATCGAATTTTTCTCAATTAGATTTATTGACAAGAGAAGTCGCATCTAATCCAAAAATAACACCAAAAACGGTAACACATCCGTATTATGTACTGGAGACGATGAAAGAGTTGCAACGTTACAAAGTAACCAATAATTCTATTGAAGAAATGTATCTCTATTACTATGAAGAACCAAATATTCTATATTCTTCAACAGGGAGTGCGGATTTTGATGCTTTTGATTTTTTTAAATATCATTCCTATGATTTTAATAAAAAACAACTGGCTGATTCTTTGATGAGCAAAGCACCAAGTTTTCAAATGATTCCGCCAGTAGGACAAAAAAATAGGATTGGCTTATTAACGTATGTCGTTCCGTTAACCTCTACAGATGGCTCAAATTATGGTTCAGTCATGTATACAATGAAAACGCATAATATTGAAAATGTATTAGATAAAGCAATTGATAAAAAAAGTGGGCGAATTTTTATCGTTGGAGAAGATGATAATATTTTAGCTTCCTCGATGAATACACCAATCCCTGAATATTTTAATACTAGGGATAAAGTTGCACAGACGTTAAATGAAAAAATTATTAAAACAGATGAAGGGAAAATCAAAGTCAGTACCTTGAAAGATGAAGATTTTGATTTGACCTTTGTCGCGTTGACGAACGTGGATCAAGTGTTTAAAGAATTGAATCAAACGAATCAATTTGTATTAATAACGGTAGGAATCATAATGGTGGTCGGAATTGGATTAGTTTTATTCATTGGTAGAAAGCAATATAAGCCAATTCGCCAACTAGAAAAAATGTTGAAATCTAAAGATACTGCTGACGATGAAGTAGATAATTTAGGGGACTTGGATCGCGTGGAGTATCATGTCAGTAACTTCTTAAAGAAAAATGAAAATTTACATCAAGAAATACTGCGACAAACTCCTTATGCCAAAGAGCAAGTCTTACGACGACTCATGATGGGCCGTTTTACGAATGAGGCAGAGACAGAAACGCTATTAGATTCAGTTAATTTATTATTTTTTAAACAAGGTTATTTTGTTATGCTAATTGACACTAAAATGGTAAATACAAAAACAAGTATTCAAAATCAAGAGTTTCTCATGAATTTTTTGGATGATATTTCAGCTGAAGGGTTTCAGGCGTATGGTTCAGAGTTATTGTCTGATCAAGCAATCGCTTTGCTTGTAAGTATGGATGGCACGGTAAAACAAAAAACGATTGTCCGAGAAATTGTGCGGAAAATTATTGTTGAAAATACTGTGGCACCAATCATTGGAGTGGGTCGAGTTGTTACGGAGATTAAGAATATTAACCGTACATATATAGAAAGTTTAGCTGCCATTCAATCTATTTCTTTTTCTGAGCAAAAAAACTCGGTATATTACTATGATGAAATATCGGAGAAAAGTAAAAATAAAGCTGGTTTCTCTTATCCTAAAGATGAAAAATTGAAATTGACGCAAAGCTTACTACAAGGAGATTTTGAAATCGCTAGTGAAACGATCGACTTATTGATTGCAAAAACAGTGAATGAACCATTAAATCAAGAAAAAATGAAATTATATGGGTTTGATTTGTTAAATACGGTGGTTACTATCGGGATGGAAACAGTTGGTTCGGCAATTCTTTCATCAGCAGAGTATGCAGCTAACTTTAGAAATTTATCAGAATTAAGGGATTCTTTAATTCAAATGAGCCTTCAAATATGTAAAGTCACTCAGAGAGATTTGAAGAATCAAGAATCACAATTACAAAAAGAGATTTTTACGTATTTAGACAAGCATTTTTGTTCTCATGATATTTCTTTAGAACGCTTGGCAGAAGAATTTGATGTGTCTATTTCATATCTAAGCCGTTTTATAAAAAAAGAAAGTGGTCTGACGTTCTCTAAATACATTCAGCAACGTCGTTTAGAACATATAAAAAAAGAATTGATTGAAACAGATAAGCCGATAAAAGAAATCATTTTAAGCTCAGGTTACTATGATGTTTCAAATTATACCCGAAAATTCAAAACAATCATCGGATTAACGCCAGGACAATTTAGAAGTAAAAATAGGTGATTCATTTTACTGTAGCTGAAATTAAAAAATGTGGATTAATCTAGTAAGTGTGAGGTTGAGGTTGGGACAAAAGTGGTTTTTACTTTTGTCTCACCCACATTTCTTTTGAAAGAGTTTTTAAATGAATCAGTTGTAAAAATAAAATCAGCTAAAGGAGAACAGACATGATTACATTTCCAAAAGATTTTTTATGGGGAGCAGCAACTTCAGCTCCTCAAACAGAAGGCGCTGCTTTGGTAGATGGCAAGAGCCCCTCGACTTGGGATAAATGGTTTGAATTAGAACCTGGATTGTTTTTTGATGGGGTAGGTCCGACAGATACTTCCAATGTCTATTATAAGTACAAAGAAGAAGTCGAGTTAATGAAAAAGATGTCGATGAATTCCTATAGAACGTCTATTGCTTGGACTCGTTTACTTCCTGATGGTAAAACACTGAATCCTAAAGCGGTCGCTTTTTATAGAAATTATTTCCAAGAAATGAAAGAGCAGGGAGTAGAACCGATTGTTAATTTGTTTCATTTTGATATGCCGTGGTGGTTGATGGAAAAAGGCGGCTGGGAAACGAGAGAGTCAGTGGACTATTTTGCTTTTTATGCGAAAACCGCTTTTGAGCAATTTGGCGATATTGTTAAGCGTTGGGCGACTTTTAATGAGCCTCTAGTTCATATTGAATGTGGGTATCTTGGCGATGCTCATTATCCTAAGGTTCATGACTTTAAGCGAGCAATTCAAGTCGGTTATCATACCTTACTTGCTCACGCTTTAGCCGTTAAGGCATACAGAGAGGATCAAGCGAATGATGGTCTTGTCGGAACCATTCTCAATTTATCGCCAGTTTATCCGAAAAGTAATGAAGCTAATGACCAAAAAGCGAGCGAAATAGCAGACCTTATTTATATTAGAAGCTTCTTAGACCCAATCGTTTATGGAAAATTTCCAGAAGAACTTATTACCTTGTATCGAGAACATGGGTTATTACCTTCTAGTGAAGATGAGGATCGTCAAGTGTTTGAAACAAATACAGTGGATTTTGTCGGTTGCAATTACTATCAACCTTTGCGGGTTCAAGCGCCTAAAGAGCCGCGCTTTCCAGCAAAATCGCCAAGTGATTTTGCAAGTTATTATGATTGGCCTGAGAAAAAAATCAATCCACATCGCGGCTGGGAAATTTACCCTAAAGGATTATACGATATTGCGATGCGCTTAAAAAATGATTATCATAATATTTCATGGTATGTTTCAGAAAATGGGATGGGCGTTGCTGAAGAAGAACGGTTCATGGATACAGAGGGAATTATTCAAGATACTTATCGAATTGAATTTTTAGAGGATCATTTAGTGATGCTAAATCGTGCAATTCAAAAAGGGAGTAATTGTTTTGGCTATCATATGTGGACATTCTCCGATTGTTGGTCTTGGTTAAATGCGTATAAAAATAGATATGGTTTCTATCGAGTAGATCGTGAACATGATTATGCACGTTCAGATAAAGCAAGTAGTTATTGGTTTAAATCGGTGATTGAAAATGGAGGATTTGAAAATTCACAATGATGACAGCAATTAAAAGTATTCAAGTAACTGATGATTCTGAATTGAAAGTTGCCAAAGCATTAAAAAAAATCGCTGAAAAATTATTCGCCCAAGAAGTTGCGATTTGTTTTGAAGATGGTGATTTAGTATTACAGCGCGCTGATTTAGTCGAGGGATTGATTGTATTCGATAATCAAATAAAGGTTACTGCGGATACCCTTGCTAATTTGCTTGCTGTTGGGACACAAAGTATCATTCGTTTATATTTGAAAAAGTTACCTTTAGGAGAAACGTCTGTTATTTTTAAACAAGAGCAACGTATTTTAATGATTGATTTGGCTAGAAAGTATTTTTCCAAAGAAGTGATTTTTCAATTTATCGATAGTATGAGTTTAGCACAGTTTAATTATCTACAATTGCACTTCTCTGAAAATGAAGGATTTAGAATTGAATCCGAAATTGCGTCAGATAGTGTATCAAAAAATCACTTGACCAAAAATGAGATTAGAGAAATTATTCAGTATGCTGATTTAGCTGGAATCGAAATTATTCCTGATTTTGATACGCCGGGCCATGTTAAAAAACTAATAGAAAATCAGCCGGAATGGCAACTACAAAAGAAAAAATCAGATGGACAACTGGAAAGAGAAGCGACAGCTTTAAACATTTGCAATCCAGAAGCGGTCTTCTTTATTGAAAAACTTTATAAAGAATATGCAGAGTTATTTAAAAGCAGTCGTTATTTTCATATCGGTGGCGATGAATTTGTTGATTTTGATGAGATTGATGCGTATCCAGAATTAAAAGAAGCGGCTGTTAAATTATATGGAAAACAAGCAACAGCGATGGATTATTTTGTTCACTATATAAATCAAGTTGCAGATAAATTAAGTAGTTGGGGATTTGTTCCACGTGTTTGGAATGATGGTTTCTTTCGTTTAAATCGCCGGGAAATCGTCAAACTATCAAAAAAAGTAGAAATTACTTATTGGACAAAGTGGCATCAAAATATGGCAACTGTCAAAACTTTTGAAGAGCAAGGGTACCGTATAATCAATTTTAATGACAACTATTTCTACTATGTATTGGGGGAGAATGCCGGCTATACCTATCCAACTTATCAAAAAATACTATCTGAGTGGAAACCGACAATGTATTCTCAAGCACAAACAATCGATTCGCTCACCAATCAATATTCAGGTGTAGCTATAGCGATTTGGAGTGATCATCCCGACGCTCAAAGCGAAAGAGTTGTCTTGGATAATGTGGGGCCATTGCTATTAGCGGTCAGTCAAAAAGAATCAGCTGTTTTTATGACAGAAGAAGAGGCAGTTCAATTAATGCAAACGTATTATAAATAAAAAGATGATAGTAAAAAATCATATATGTGGTTGGGACAAATAGCCATGGTGGTTACCGCCCCACGGTTGTTTGTCTTAACCTCTATTTACTATAATTTTTTTCAGAAAATTAGTGAGGGACAAATAGTAAATGAGCAAATGTTTCTTTGCATCACTGGTTTTCTAGTTGTGATTAAAATGAGTGTCTATTTTTTTATTTTAACAAGACATTTCTTATAATGATTGACTTATAGATTTAAATGAAATTATAACGAACAGCTATTTTTAATGAGTAATAGTCAAAAAGTATATTGTAATCCTAATAATAGTGTTGTACACTAAATAGGTGAGACTGTTTTTACAATTTGTCGGACGATTCCGCTTTTTTATTTTAAATCATTTGAAAGCGCTGACAATTTATGTGATAGTCTCTGTTGGTTATTAATCTATTGAAAAGAAAAGAGGAGTATCAGTATGAGTAATGAAAATGCCGTTTTAGCACGTAACACGAAAAATGCCCCACAAAGTAACTTTGCTTCACAAACTGTCGCTTTTTCGCATTATAACAACCTTTCAGCCCAATTGCCGGTTGATCCAACTTCCGGTAAATTAGTAGCTGGTGGAGTAAAAGAGCAGGCAGAGCAATGTTTTAAAAACATTCAAGCCATTGTTGAAAGTATTGATCAAACAATGAGTGATGTAGTCAGAATCACCATTTTTGTCAAAGAAATCATGGATGTTGAAATTGTCGAAGACGTTTATACACGTTTTTTCACAGGGTACCTTCCAGCATTGACGGTGGTTGCAGTTGATGCTTTACCGCTGAATGCCCTAATACAAATTGAAGCACTTATTTCTAATGGTGTAGGAACGATTCCAAATGCACCTCAAGCGGGTGATTTAATAAAATTAACCAATGAAACCACGAATGCACCAATTAGCCGCTTCTCAACACAAACAGTTTCTTTTTCACATTACAATAATCTTTCAGCTCAATTACCGATTGATCCAGTTTCTGGTCGAATTGTAGCAAAATGTGTAAAAGGCCAAACGAGACAATGTTTGAAGAACATTAAGGCAATTTTAGAAAGTATCGATGTTCCTTTGGATGATATCGTTAAAATTAATATTTTCTTGAAAGATCTTTCAATGCTTGAAGCAGTTGATCAAGTCTATAAGAGCTTTTTCCCAGACTCCGCTATTGCACGAGCTGTCGCCTATGTTCCTGCTCGAACAGTAATTGCTGTTTCTGATTTGCCAATGGGTGCGTTAGTACAAGTCGAAGCCGTTGTGTCACACGGTGACGGAACGCCGCCACAAGCAATTGAAGATCGACATGGCTTGATTATTGAAGCGAATAATACCGATAAAGCGCCTAAATGCTCATTAGCGACACAAACCGTTGCGTTTTCTCATTACAATCACTTATCGGCTCAATTACCATTAGACCTTAAAACGGGGAACGTAGTTGAAGGCGGAATTGAGGCACAAACGAAACAATGTTTAGAATATATTCAATCGATTATTGAAAGTATTGACCACAAAATCGAAGATACAGTCAAAGTCAATATTTTCCTTAAAAATATCGCGGATATTGACGCAGTTGATGAAGTCTATGCAAAATTCTTCCCGCAAGGAACACCAGCTAGAAGAATCGTTGGAGTAGCAGCATTGCCTAAGGATGCACTTATTCAAATTGATGCGGTTGTATCGAATGCTGAAGGAACTCCACCGATTGTTTAAGTACAAATAATTAAGGTTTTCAACAAAAATAAACATTTGCTCTATTGTCTAATAAAAATAAATTGAAAAAAGCTAGGATGAAGAAAATAAACGCTTATTCTAGTTTTTTTTGTGTATAAGTTTATAAATAGCGAAATAAAAGTCATGTTAATATGAAATAAACTATTAAAATAGTATCAATAATTCTAAATTTTGCTATAATTGTGACGTAGTTATTTAATTTTATAGGGGGAATTATCGTTGAAAGCACTACTTGTTTTTGCACATCCAAGAAAAGAGAGCTTCACCCATGCTTTAGTAGAGACAGTTGTTACATCTTTAGAAAAGAAGGGGTATGAAGTAAATGTACGTGATCTTTATGGAATGAATTTTGATCCTGTTTTAAAAGGACCAGATATGATTCATGTGGAAGAAGGAAAATTTGTTCGGGAACATTGTGAATTTCCTAACGATGTAAAGATGGAACAAAAGTTGATTGAAGAAAGTGATTTATTGCTTTATATTTTTCCAGTTTGGTGGAATGGGATGCCAGCGATGATGAAAGGATACGTCGATCGTGTCTTCCAGCATGGTTTTGCCTATAGTTTTGAATCAGACGAACCAAAACGTCGTTTTAAAGGGAAAAAAGCGCTATTTTTCTGTCCAACAGGTCAACCTCAGGATGAAGGAGAAACTGTTTTGGATAAAGCCATTAAAACGACAACTTCTGAGTGGATGTTTAACAGTAATGGGACAGAAGTGATTGATCACGTTTTTTATGGCAGAGTCCCTTACTTATCTAGAGAAGAGTTGCAAGGGTATTTAGAAGATGCTGAAAACAGAATCGGAGCGTTGTAAAAGTGAGAAAAAGTGTCGTACGTTTCCAAATTTTACTGATTTTAGGCCTTATTTTGACTGGTTGTACCGAAAAAAATGAGACTAAAACAGATGAAACAAAGAATGAAACCAATCAAGTGATTAACTTAATGGAGAGTAATCAGATTACATCAATGGATAGCGCTTTGGCAAGTGATGGGGGAAGCTTTATTGCAGTTACACAAGTGCTAGAAGGGCTTTATAATCTTGACGAAAATGATCGTGTAATTCCTGGCGTAGCGACTGAATTACCAACAATCAAAGCGGATCAATTGGTATACGAAATTCCGTTGCGTGAGGATGCTTATTGGTCAAATGGGGACCAAGTAACAGCCAATGATTTTGTTTATGCTTGGCAAAAGGCAGTTGATCCTAATGTGGCGTCACCAGCAGGGTTTCTTTTAAGTGATGTGAAAAATGCGAATAAAATCATGTCAGGAGAATTGGATAAATCAAAGCTTGGGATTAAGGCAAAAGATGATTTTCTTTTGGAAGTCACCTTAGAGCAGCCAGTTCCTTATTTTACTTCAGTTTTGACATTTCCTACCTTATTTCCACAAAATCAAAAATACGTTGAACAACAAGGTGAAAAGTATGCAACAGACAGCGAGCATTTGATTTATAATGGACCATACAAACTTTCGGAGTGGGATGGTTCTGGTGATACTTGGCGTTATGAAAAAAATGATACGTATTGGAACAAAGAACAAAGCAATGTTCAAACGATAAATATTCAAGTATTAAAGGATACAAATGTGGCGGTTAACTTATATCAGACTGATAAATTAGATCGAGCGGTTTTATCAGGTGAATATGCAAGACAATTGAAAGATGACGAAGATTATACGACAAGTTTAGATTCTTGGGTGCATACGCTTGAATTGAATCAAAAAAAAGAGGGACAAGCAACAATCTTTTCTAATCCTGCTGCAAGAAAAGCAATCGGTCTAGCTATTGATCGAGAACATATTACTAAACAATTATTAGATAATGGCTCAGAAGCAATTTATGGATTGGTTCCCAAAGAGTTTGTTGGAAATCCTGTTTCAGGAAAAGATTTTCGTGAAGAGAATGGCAATATTCAAGAACAGAATTCAGAAATGGCTACTAAGTTATGGCAACAAGCACTAGAAGAAGCAGGTGTAGAGTCTGTTTCGATCGAGTTATGTGCGATGGATCAAGATGAAAATAAAGCAATCACTGAATATTTACAATCAGTATTACAAGAAACATTGCCAGGATTGACAATCGATATTAAATTGCTTCCTGAAAAGAATTTATTAGATCTTAAAAATAGTAAAAATTATGATTTGATTATGACGCGTCAAGGGCCTGATTATCAGGATCCAACGACTTTTTTGACTACTTATGAAAGCCAATCAGACCGAAATCCGTCAAATTATGTGAATGCAGCATATGATAAGATGCTTAAAAATGCGCAAGCAGAAGTGCAAAATGTAGAAAAACGCTGGAGTACATTGCTTCAAGCAGAGCAAGTGTTACTTGATGATTATGGTGTAATCCCATTGTATCAGTCAGCCAATTCCGCATTACTTAGGGACGATATCAGCGGGATGATTCATCATTTGTTTGGTCCGCCGAATTATTATGGCAAGCTTAAGCTAGATGAAAATAACTGATTATAAGACAACTATTTTGTTTGGACTATCTAAATATAAAAAGTGAGTGGATAGTTGTTTCACTGCTTTTGCTACCCGTAATCATTTTTAAGTCTATATAAGAAAAATAGATTTAAATAAGAATAATTCATTTCTTTTTCGTTCTATTGAGAAGAAATGGATTATTTTTTTAATGAAACTTTATTTTGTTTAAAGTTAAGGAAAAATCATCGAGCTATTTTTGATAAATAAAAAGGACATGATATAATTAATGCGGAAAGAAGGTTAGAAAAGTGAAGAAAATTCCGCCAATTATCCCGCCAATAGCCATTGTTTCTATCGGCTTAGCGTTAGGTGCAACGACTACTATTATAAATAATAGTCCTACGTATGGCTTAAAAAGAGACAGTACAACTACTTCCTCAGTTGAAAATACCAAAGAAGAGAAAAAACAAGAAAGTCGCACAGAAGAAACGAGTACGTCAGTTCCAACTAAAACAACAGATGATAAAATTGATCAAACAACGGATACAAGTACGATAAGTAGCTCAAATACTGATTCCAGTTCAACAACTAATAAGAGAAATAATGAAGCAGTTACTGAAACAACAACCTCGGCAGCTGATAATTTTGAACAAGAAAAAACAACTGAAACAACAAATAATATTGATAATGAAAAAAAATAGTGCAGTAAAGTAGGTGAATAAGAATGTTTACATTATTAGATGGATTGAATCGATTTTTAGGTTATTTTAATTTGAAAATAAAAGTGAAAAATCGACTTTATATTGTTTTAGGATGTATTACAACAGGTTACATTGGTTATTTAACGTGGAACTTTTTTGAATATAAGGCATATGGGAGAGGAATTACCTATTTACTAATTTTTCTTGTGCTACTGTATTTTCTAATTTTAAATATATTTTATTACTTTTTTGATAAAAATGTTAAGTGGGATATTACCCCATTTTTTGAAAAATTTGCGCAAGTTGATAGTACAAGTGAACCAGATAAAGACGAAAACCAAAAAAAGAGTGGTTTGTATGCGGATCAAATGGTAATCTATGATGAGACGCAGCAAAATTTGGATGACTATCAAACATTTGATACAACATTAATGTATTCAGAAACTAGCCAAAAAGAATTAAAACAATTGGTAGATTTTATGTTAAAGAATCATTTGGTAGAAAAAAATAAAAAATTGAACCAGAAAAAGATCGGTAGAAAAAAGAACCATCAAAAAAATTATGAAATCGGCGCAGGTATCGCAATTCCTTCATTTACTATTGAGATTGACCAAGAGAATTTATTTTTATCTGTTGGTTTAAATGCAACAGAAAGAGTACGTGTTGCCCAAGTCTCAAAAATCGGAGAACTTTCGGCGAGTAAAATGAAAGAAACCTATACGATTGTGGCAAAGACAGCTAAGATCATAGGTGGTAAATATGAACTGTTCAAAAATGGAGAAATCAAGCAAGGAAATGACCCATATCAGATTCAACTACAAGTTGCTTGTTTAGTAAAAATTGATGTGGCTGGATAGAAAAGAGTGGCTTCATAAGTTCTTTTCTAAGCGATCACGAGTAATTTAGTAGTAGTATTTCGATTGTGAAAGAAAGAGCGTGAAACTCATTTTTGCGCTCCTATATCCGATTAAACAGTTAAGGACGTATTGTTATGAAAAAGAGAGAATTTATTGTTCAAGATCTGTTGAGTAAGATCTACCAAAAAGAGTATTTGGATGACAAATTACCTAACCAAAGGGAATTAGCTAAACTGTATGATGTTTCACGGTATACGGTTCAAAAAGCAATTAAAAATTTAGAAGAAATTGGAATTGTTTATACTGTTCAAGGATCAGGGATTTTTATTTCAAAAAAATATGTCAATAATCCATTAGTTTATAATTCTTTAACGCAAACGCCCTATAATCGAATTGAGTCAAAAATGTTAGAACTAATAAAGAAATTGCCGACATTAGAGGAGCAAAAAATATTTAAAATGAAACCGGATGAAGAACTTTGGCAATTTGTTCGGATTAGAATCGTGAACTATAAAATTCAACAGATGGAGATTTCGAAGTTACCTGTTTCTATGTTTCCTGAGTTATCAAAAAAAGTAATAGAGCGTTCAATTCAAAAATATGTCGAAGAAAAGGGCTATCGGATCTCGCATTATATTACAGGCTATAAACCTATTTCGCTAGATAAAGAACAAGCAAAAACTCTTTTATGTAAAAAAGGATCTCCAGCGATGGAAATTTTGAATAGAGCTATTTTAGAGAGCGGGGAAGTATTTGAATATAGTAAAATTATCGCAATTGATTATTCTGTGACGTATATTAGACCTTTTGATCGGGAAAACCATCAATCACGAGTTGATTAAATAAGCAGGAGTGCAAATAGTCAATGAAACCTTGGGGTGATGGGGAAAACGTACTATTGCTACTAATTAGTCTCGCATTATTAGCTATGGTTGGTGGGAATGGAAAGAATCAGAAAAAAAACTAAGCGCGAAATCGAAAAAAGTTTTCGCGCTTAGTTTTTTTGTGCGATTTTTAAATAAGATGAAATAAATTATTAAAGTGTTTCATTTTTTTTAGCTCTTTCGCTTAAGGGGTAATAATTGAACCATCTGGAATTCGACTTTGTGTCCATTCGTGAGGACGATAAACAACTGGGTAGTTCTCTAAAAGTACTTCGTCTAGCGTAACCCCAATTCCTGCTTGCTCGATTGGATAGAAGAAGCCATTTTTAGGTTCAGGAATATGACCAAAAACTTGGGCTGTATTTTTAGGAATCGAAATATTTTCTTGGATAGCAGCATTATGCAAATGAATATTTAAGTGCGTATTCACAGCTAATCCTACAGGGCTTATATCAGATGGCGTATGCCAAGCAATTCGTACACCCATGGCTTCACAAAAATGAGCTAATTTTAATGCAGGTGTAATTCCTCCAATCTGTGAAACATGTGCACGTAGAAAGTCTATCTGACGTTGGCGAATAAGTTCTTTCCACTCCATGGGATTGTTAAATAATTCTCCTGTTGCAATTGGGGTAGCTGATTGTGCCCTTAATTGGCTAAGCCATTCGTTTTGATCTGGTGGTAAAAGATCTTCTAAAAAAAACAAATTGTATGGTTCAGCTGCTTTACTAAACTGAATGGCTTGGTTAGGATGGAGCCGTTCATGAACATCATGTAACATCTGAAATTTAGTACCATATTTATTTTTTATATGCTTAAACATTTGAATGGTTGTTTCCATGTATTCTGTTTGATCAAAATAAGAACCAGGTAGAGGGTGTTCGGGTGTTTGTAAGTTTTTTGGCGTTCCTCCATAGAATCCTAATTGGCAACGGATATAGCGATAACCTTCTAGTAAAAATTTATCGATTTCGCCATCAAGCTCCTCCAATGTTTCAGCAACAGCATGTGTATAGGCTGGAATAGCTGTTCTCGACTTTCCACCAAGAAGTTGATAAAGTGGCATATCTGCAAGTTTTCCTTTGATATCCCATAACGCCATATCAATACCAGCGATAGCATTATTTGTTATAGGTCCGTTTCGCCAATACGAATTTACATTCATTACGTGCCAAATATCCTCAATTTGGTTTGCATCACGTCCAATTAATAATGGTTTTAGATATTCATCTACAACCAGTTTTACAGCTAATGGTCGAAACTGAAAAGTCGCACAGCCAAGACCAGATATACCTTTATCCGTCTCTACCTTGATGACTACTAGATTATGACGATCTGGTTTGATTGCGTAACTGATAATATTTGTTATACGTGTCGGTTTCAATTTAAGTCCTCCTATGCAATGTCAAAACGTTGTTCTCTAGTCTATTGAATCACGTTTAAACAGTGGGTGTCAATTTGGTATGAAAAATCATTGATTACCAATCTAAAAACCAGTCCAATTATTATCATTTCGAATCTAAATCCTTTATATATCAGTGTTTTTTGTTTGTTTATTAAAAAAAGGATTGGTTTGACTAAAAGCAAAACCATGATAAACTAAAACTGAAAACGGAAACAATCGAAGTGTTTAATGCGATAGATAATTAGGAGGCGTTTAGATGAAACACGAAGAAATTGTGCTACAGATAATCGAAAGTGTTGGAGGAAAAGAGAATATAAATAATGTTTGGCATTGTATGACTAGGCTTCGATTTGATTTAAAAGATGAAGGAAAGGTAAACTATGAGTCATTAAACAAAATTTCAAAGATTGTTGGAACAAAGTATCAAAGCAATCAATTGCAAATAGTTATTGGAACGGATGTCGAAGAATATTTTATTCCTTTAGAAAAAAAATTGGGATTAAGTGGGATGGAACAGTCCTCACAACCGACAGAAAAGAAAAGTATCATCTCGTTGTTTATGGATACGGTCTCGGGAGTTTTTGGCCCAATAGTTCCTGCAATTGCTGGAGCTGGGATGATAAAAGGTTTAATGGCAGGGCTCGTTGCACTGAACGTTATTTCAAATACAACAGATACGTATTTGATTATTGATATGATTGCCAGTGGTGTATTCACATTCTTACCGTTTTTTGTTGCAGCTTCTGCAGCAAGAATATTTAAGACGAATCAGTATTTAGCAATTGCGATTGCTGCAACATTGCAGTTTCCAACGATGACAAACGCAGTCGCAGCTGGAGAAATTTCTGCATTTAAGTTATTTGGTACAATTCCTGTACCAGTCTTTAATTATGCAGGAACAGTTATTCCTATTATATTTGCAATATTAGCATTAAGTTATATTTATAGATGTGTTGATCAAGTATTACCTCAAGTACTGAGAACTGTTTTTACACCAACGATTTCTTTATTTATTGCTGGATTAGTAACGTTGACGATTATTGGGCCAATCAGTATTCATTTAGGCAATCTTTTAGCTTCAGGAGTAAAAGGGTTGTTTACTATTTCGCCAGTTTTAGCTGGAATTATTGTTGGTGCGATACGTCCAATCGCTATTTTTACCGGCTTACATCATGCCATGACTCCAATTGCTTTACAAAATTTTGCTGATCAAGGCTATGATATGTTGATGCCAATGATGTTTATGGCAAATATGGCTATAACAGGTGCAACTGCTGCAATCTATACCAAAGTAAAATCGAAAGAAGAAAAATCACTTGTCTTATCTTCAGCAGTTTCAGGTTTGTTAGGTATTACAGAACCAGCCTTATTTGGAATTTTATCGAAATATAAAAAAGCGTTTATTGCTGCTACAGTAGGTAGTTCAGTTGCCTCAGCTTTTATTAGTTTTTTTGGAGTAAGAATATACGGCTATATTCTATCTAGCATTTTTAGTTTACCAGCATATATAGGACAATATTTTGTTTTTGCTGTACTAGGTATCATAATTGCACTAGTAACATCATTTGTTTTAGCATATCTATTAGTTCCTAATCAGGAAGACGAAGAGGCAGAATTTGTTAATGAGGTGAATCTTCATTCTATTTCAACTGGTAGTTATTTACCGTTAGAAGATCTGCCAGATGAAGTCTTTTCAACTAAAATGATGGGAGAGGGTTTTGCAATAGACGCCATCAATGGAGAAGTTTTTTCTCCAGTTGAAGGCGAGGTAGTAACTGTTTTTCCTTCAAAACATGCAATTGGATTGCGAACACATAACGGAGTAGAAATTTTGGTTCATATGGGAATTGATACAGTTGACTTGAACGGAGAAGGGTTTCAAGTCTTTGTAAAAAAAGGAGATACGGTTTCGATAACAACAAAAATTGCCACAATGGATTTAGAATATATAAGAAGTCAACAGAAACATACTCCGATTATTGTCTTAGTGACAACGATGGATCGCGTAGCAAAAATTTCACCTATCGGAACTATAGAAGGTACGCATAATGCAGGTGATTTGATTGAGCGAATTGAATTATTCTAAAAAAGAGCATTAAAATAAATTATAAAAAGCTTCATATGTTAATTTAAGGATTAATCTACAATCAAAATTTGAAGAACTAATGGTAAGAGGATGAGATAGACTAAAGGGACCCCAAAAAGTTATAGATGGAACATGTAATTTTTTGGGACTACCTCAGAAGTTGAGTGCCAATAAATAAGCGACAAGTCATGAAGATAATAAAAAACGAAGGGCTTCCTTCCGATGCTACATGATTCGTGCTAGGCCTTCTTCCAATTTGTGATAATCGAGTAGTTGGACGACCTATCACTTCTTATACTGTTTACACGAAATGACGATTAGGAAATTGTCGAGATTCTGATTGATTTATATCGTCCATTGATTTTAGCAGATAAAACAATTTTGTGTTTTTCCTTTTGTCTCACCCTCGTTAGTTTTAGAAATCTTTTTTGAATGAGTTTCGGTACAAGAAATGAGTTGAGTTTGATTATACAACGTACCTACTCAAGTCTTTTCCGCCACCGTTTTTTCTTTCACCTCTTTTTGAACAATAGCCAATAGCCAATTGGCTATTGTTTTGTATACCTCTTCTTTAGTATCCTCAAATAAAATCTCATGACGAAGCGTATCAAATAGAACCAATGAAACATCTTGAACGCCACTTTTCAAAAGCTCCTTTTTTACAAATAAAGGCCCTTTTCCATAATCACCTACAGGATCATCTTTTCCGCTTACTATTAATACAGGTAATGATTTATTTAGTTGATCAGACCAATTTTTTGAAGTGGCTTTTGAAATTAGCTGAAATAAAGTATTGAAGCCGTTATTAGTAAAGATAAATCCCGTGTTAGGATCATTTTCGTAATTTTTAACATTTAGCTGATTTTTACTTAACCAGTTAAAAGAACTATTTTCGGGAAAATGTTTACTATAACTTGAAAAAGCCATTTTATCGATTGATTTATTTGTTTTTGTTGGGGCAATATGGTTAAGAAATTTGGTGACAGTGGTGATTTGATTTATAAATTGTGGACGTTGACCGGTTCCCATAAAAATTGCCCCAACAAAATTATTCTTAAACTTTTGTAAGTAAGCTCTCACTGAAAAAGAACCCATACTATGACCTAAAATAAAATGAGGCAAGTTTGGATAATGTTCCTCTACCAAGTGATTTACTTTATCAATATCCTCTAATATATAGTGAGTAGAATTCCCTTTAGACATAAATCCTTGTATGGCTGTATCAGCAGATAATGAGTCGCCATGACCTAGATGATCATGACCAACTATGATAAACCCTAGTTGATTAAGATAGTGGGCAAAATCAGCGTATCTGGCTATGTATTCTGCCATTCCATGAACAATTTGAACGGTTGCAATAGGTTGAGAAACGCGATCCCAGTAAATAGCATGAGATTTGGTTGTTCCGTCAGACGAGATGAATGTTTGATGGTTCATGTTGTAATCCTCCTTTATAAAAATTAGACAAAAAAATTTGGTTTGTCAGTCTGAATTATATGAATATTAAGTGAGATTTAAGTATTTTTCGCATAAAGCTTTTCTATTGTTGTGTATATTTTTGGATAAACCTCAATTACTTGATCTACAGTGATTTTAGCTAAGGATACTCTTAAAGAGTTATCGAAATTTTGTGTAATAAAAAAATTTTGGCGATTACTAACGGTAAAAATCTGTTGTAAATTTAGCGCATGAATCAATGTATCTACAGGAACTTTAGGATTAAGTTGAATACTTGCATAATAGCCGTCATAGCCAGTATAAATTGCCAAATTAGGATCCCAAGAAGCAGTAATTTTTTTAGTGAAACGAATTTTTCTTTTTAAATCTTGATTGATCATCTGCTTACTTTTTTCAAAAAATTTATTATGGATGAGTACACCCAACATAGATTGTGAAATTAATGGAGGGGTATAGTAGTGAATTCGCATAATATCATCGACTGTTTGCTGATAAGCAGATTGAAGTTCTGGTGGCATAATAGTAAAGCCAATTCTCAAGTAAGGTAATATTTTAGTTAACGATCCTAGATAAATACAATGCTCACCAGAAGATAAATAGTAAAGAGGTGTATATTTTGGTATATCGTAAGCATCTAAAAAATAATCATCTTCCGCAATATATACATCGTATTTTTGAGCTAGTTCAACTATTTTTTTTCGTTGATTCATGGGCAAAGTTGTACCCAGCGGATTATGATTTCGAGGAACTAAATAGAAAAATTTGATTTGATTATGCTTGAAAATTTCTTCTAGTTCAACTAAATCAAAACCATCTTTTGTCCGACTAATGGTACAAACAGATTGATTGGACTGAGCTTTAAAAAGCTCAATGATAAATTTATAGGTAGGCTCTTCTATTAAAATTGTTTCTCGATTATTCGGAAAAGTCATTTTACAAAGAACGTTAATGGTTTGTTGAATGCCCATTGTTAAAAATAAGTTTTTCTCTTTTGTATAAATGCTTGAATCACTTAGAGCTAAAGTCAATTCTCTAATGACAGAGGATACGCCGTTTGCACCTACATCTAAAGATTCTAACTGATATTTATCCAAAGCAAGAGAAAGGCTTTGTTTGGCGTAAGGGAGATGAAAGCTCCCCATTGTTGGATTACCTGATTCTAAATGGTATCCGTCTGCCTTGATTTGAACTTCAGGTGTGAAAGAGGAATAATATCCGCTTTTATTTTTGACATAGACTAGTTGTTGATCAATTAAATGACGATAAGCGCGAATAACCGTTCCACGGCTACAATGATAGTTCTGCGCTAATTTATTTATAGACGGTAATTTATCACCCGTTTGATAGTATCCGGAACTTATATCTTGAACAAGATCCTTACTTATTTTCAGATATTTATCCATTTTAACCGCTCCTTTTCCTCTAGTTACTATATCAGGATACGCAAAACTGTGCTAGCATAGTGCCTAGTTAATTGCATTGAAAACGATTTATTTATGGAATAGTATAGGAATCAGATAACAGGTAAAAAAATAAACACTGATCTAGTAGAAAAGTGTAACTACATTTAGGAGGAAAAAAGATGAATAAATTATCTAATTTGATCGAGAAATACTTATTACCAGTTGCGATGAAAATAGGCAATGAAAAACATCTACTTGCTGTACGTGATGCATTTATTACAATGTTACCAATTACTATGGCAGGTTCGATCGCAGTATTGTTAAATGCATTTGTTCGTGATATTCCCAATCAATATTTAGGGGAAGGAAATTCTATTACTACTTTTTTTACACCACTTATTTCTATTAATGGCCTTATTTGGACAGGTTCTTTAGCAATTATGGCACTAGTATTTTCTGGTTCACTAGGATATCAACTGGCGAAAGCCTACGAAGTAAATGCAATCGGGGGAATGTTTGTTTCCTTATCGGCATTTGTTATGGGAATTCCCCAAACAGCAAATACGACATTAGAACTGGGAAGTAAATTAACTGGTTCTGCAGCAAAAATGATTACGGATGCAGGCGGTACAGTAACTACTACTGAAGGAATTTCGACAATTGGAACAAGCGGTTGGGGATTCTTTTCATTTAACCAATACTTTGGCGGAACTGGTTTGTTTACAGCCATGATATTTGGTTTTATATCAGTATTAATCTATGCGTTTTTATTAAAACGAAATATCATTATCAAACTTCCAGATTCAGTTCCACCAGCTGTTTCTAAAGCGTTTGCTGGCATCATTCCAGGTATGGCTGCTTTGTATGTATGTGGTCTTATCTATTATCTATTTGAAAAACTAACAGCGCAAAGTATGATTGATTGGATTACGAATACGATTCAAGCACCACTGATCAATATGTCTCAAGGTTATACGGCAGTAATTGTTGTTACATTGTTAGTTCATGTTTTATGGGTATTTGGCCTTCATGGAACCAACATCATGGGTGCGGTTTTACAATCTTTGTATGGAACAGCAATGGTAGCGAATACGAATGCATTCCAACAAGGCGGAGATATTCCTTATAAATGGTCAGCAGCATCATTTGACGTGTTTGTATGGCCTGGCGGTGCAGGTGTGACATTAGCGCTGATTATAGCTTTACTACTATTTTCAAGACGTGCGGACCAGCGGACTGTAGCAAAATTAGGTTTGGCCCCAGGGTTATTCAATATTAACGAACCTATTATGTTTGGATTACCAGTAGTATTGAATCCAATCTATATGATCCCATTTATTTTGGCCCCATTAATTACAGCGACCATTTCTTATGTTGCAACTACTGTAGGTTTAGTCGATCCTGTTGTGGTCACTGTTCCATGGGTAATGCCGCCAATTTTAAGTGGCTTCTTAGCAACTGCTGGTGACTGGCGTTCGATCATTCTTTCAGTGATAAATATTGTTATCTCAATTTTTGTATGGGCACCGTTTGTTATTTCTGCGAATAAATTAGAAAAAAATAATCTAGAAAATTAATTTGGTGATACGATGAATTATAAACAGGAAATCAATGTACCAGTAAGTTATTTTTATCAACAATTGATTGATTCGGCTCGTCAAGATGTAGAAAAATATAGCAAAAATAAGAAAAACATAGAAAATTTAGAAGGAATTTCCTATGTAAAAAATCAAGGAACAAATAAAGAGTTTGCAGTTGAAATTCAAACAACTAAAAAAAATGAGTGTTACAAATTTGTTTGTAAGTCAATAAATCGGACCTTTACAAGTGAATATCTTATAAAAGCTACATCTGATAATTCTTGTTTTGTAAGTTATTCTGAGGTCATTGATTCTAAAGGAAGTTTTCTCAAGTTAAATGATGCGATACTTGAAAAATTTGTAAGTAAAAGTAAGAAGAAACGAATCGCAGCTGTTTTTTCAACGATCGAAACGAATTATCAGTTAAATTTATGAAAGTAAAAAAGAAGGTGTATTATGAAAAGAGAAATTGGTATTTCTGTTTATCCAGATACGAGTGATCCAAAAGAGGATCGAATTTATATTCAAAAAGCAGCGGAACTAGGCTATACTAGAATGTTTATGAGTATGTTAGAAGTGAATGAAGAGAAGGAAGTAATCAAAGAAAAATTTAAAAGCTTGATTCATTTTAGTCGAGAATTAGGTTTTGAAGTGATTTTAGATGTCGCACCCAATATTTTTGAGGAGTTAGAAATATCATATGATGATCTATCTTTCTTTGCAGAAATGGAAGCGAATGGCGTTCGTCTTGATGTTGGTTTTGATGGATTTAAGGAATCACTGATGACATATAACGAACATGAGTTGATTATTGAGCTGAATATGAGTAATAATGTTGCGTACTTAGATAATATTCTAAGCTATCAAGCAAATCGTTCTGCATTGTATGGTTGTCATAATTTTTATCCACAAAAGAATACAGCATTACCTTATGATTTCTTTATTGAATGTAGTCAACGTTTTAAAAATCAGGGAATTAAAACAGCTGCTTTTGTCACTTGTTCAGGTGGAAAACAAGGACCCTGGGATGTGAACGACGGATTGCCGACATTAGAAGAACATCGTCAAATGCCGTTAACAACACAAGTGAAGCATTTATTTGCGACAGACCTTATTGATGTCGTAATTATTGGTAATGGGTATGCTTCCGATGAAGAATTGGTGGCAATGGCAAATGTGAATCGTTATCAAGTCGAATTTTCCTTTGAATATAGTGCAATAAAAACGGACTTAGAAAGAAAAATTATTGAGGAAGAACAACATCATCGTCGTGGAGATATTACATCAGAAGTGATTCGATCAACGCAAGTTCGAGTGAAATATCAAAACAATGAAAATCCACCTAAAATGAATAAGCAGCGTTTTGAAGTAGGGGATATTGTAATAGGAAATGATAAATTCGGTAAATATAAAAACGAATTACAAATTGTTTTAAAACCACATGAAGATGAACGGAAAAATTTGATTGGGAAAATTATTCCAGAGGAAAAAATGTTATTAGATTTTATTTATCCATGGAGTAAATTTCGTTTGAAAGACAAAAATAGAGAAGATAGTTAATTTCAAGAAGTAAGCGACCAATCACGAAAATTAGATTTTTAATTTTTGTGATTGGTCGCTTATTTTATTAGAATTTGTTTATATTTCAATGTTTTTAGTATTATTTCCCCAATATTTACTATTAGTTCTATAATTGATTTAAATGATCCTCGGTATCAATATCATAATAGTTAATGGTTGTTTCATTTGTATCTAATGTTTTTGATGTAAAAGATAGCCCCATACCAGTTTGAACAACTAGCGTGCAATTAGATAAATCATAACCAGACCAAAATCTTGTATAATCAGACATTGAATCCGTTCTTTTTTCTCTTCCTAAACCTCTAGGAATGATTAACGGTCTAAAGATAGCATACAATGTATTGAAGCCTTTAGCAGATTCAAATTCATCAATCAGGTTTTTATAGAAAAAACTACGAATAAATCTAGACGGTGAAGTATAGTCACCTGGGATTCCGAAAAGACCGTAGCCAACACCGTTTTCGATTGGTTGTAACGTGATCTCTTCATTTATTTTTTTTTCAACGACACTTTCATTTTCTAAACCAATGTAATTTCTGATATTCACTGTATGATAATCATATTCAGGGCTATTTGTCATTACACCTAAATAATCATAAATTTTGAATGAGCCATCTATAACAGGTTCTAAAACAATCCCTTCGCCAGTTCTATCAATAAATGAATAGTGTAAAGGAAACTGTAAAGGTGTGCCTTGGAAGATATAGGGTTGATCAACAAGCGTTAATTCCATATAATGGGCACGAATTTCCGCAACACTCTTGAAATTAGTTAGAATATACGTGACAAATTCTTCACCTAAAATCGGGATGTTTCCTTTTTCCAAGATAGCTATTTTACTAGATCGAGTAGCTTCCATTAATACTTGAGTATCACCAGCTAGACCATGTTCATTGATGCCATCATACAAAATAGGTGTATCTTTTGTTCCAACTCCGATGATAGAATACTTAGAAGTCCATGAATCTAATTGACTGTCAATAAGGGTATTCTTTGGTATAGAAGTAATTTTAACATTGCCATCTAAACCTGGGTCTTCACCAAACATTGAAATATTTAAATCCATTGTACGACCAAAAAAGATATCACCGTTTTTTGCTGTAATTTTAATTCCAGTACACATATTAACACTCCTTTTTTATTTTATACTGTAGCAGATAATCGATTATTTATAAACTATTATTTCAGATAATTTACTAAAAATTAGAAATATGATTAATTGTTTATCTGTTTTTTTTCTATTTTCAAAGTAAATAGAAAAGCAACTAAGCATAAAAGTGTTGCTACAAAGAAAGCAGCCCGATAACCTCTTAAAAGATTTTGTGCATGAGAAGTCGTCGTTTGATGCGTCGATATGAGCGTCATTACACTAATCATTACAGCTGTGCCTAGCGAGCTTGCAACTTGTTTAGCTGTTTTATTGATAACAGATCCATCACCTAATTCTGAATCTGGTAGAGAATTCATGCCAAAAGTTGTAACTGGCATCATAACCATGGAAATACCTAATAGTCGAAAAGCATATAGAATAATGATCAAAATCATTGGTGTGGTGGCTTTAATAAATGTAAATGGAAAAGTAAATATAGTTAGTAGTAACATACCAGTAATGCATAAATTACGGGCTCCATATTGATCAAATAATTTTCCGGAAATTGGACTCATTATACCAAGTATCAATGCGCCTGGAAGTAAAGATAGTCCCGAAACTAATGGAGAGAAATGACGAACATTTTGGATATACATAGGAATAACTAATTCAAAACTAACCATCGCCATATTTGTAACGGCAACTAGCAAGCATGAAAGTTGATAATTTTTTTGTTTAAAAGGTTGTAAACTTAAAAATGGAGTTGCACTTTTTTTCTGTCTAGAAATAAATAAAAATAACAAGATTATTCCTACGCTCAGGCTAAAGAGAATAGTAAGTTTAGATGTTTTTTTCATGGAAAAAATCGATAAACCATAAAGTAATAGACCTAATCCGAAACTTGATTCAATAACTGAAGGAATATCGAGCTTTGTACGACTGACTTTTAATACAGGTTTCATAAAAAAAATAGCTAATAGGAGAACGAAACTAATAAGTGGAATAAGTATTAAGAAAAGGAAATGCCACGAATACTTTGTCAAAATTAAGCCGGATAGAGAAGGACCGATTGCAGGTGCTAATCCAATTACAATACCAGCTAGACCCATAATGGAACCACGTTTATTTTTGGGAAACAATGAGAGTAAAACTGTTTGAAAAAGGGGCATAGAAATACCTACACCAATTGCTTGAACCATTCGACCAAATAACAGTGCGAAAAAAGTAGTAGAAAAATAACAAAGTATGGTTCCTAGTAAAAAAGTTACTAAAGAAAAAATATATAAGTATTTTGTATTTATCTGATGTAATAACCATCCCGAAATAGGAATAGTAATTCCTGCAACAAGGAGAAAGCCAGTTGTTAACCATTGGACGTAGTCAGCACTTATTGAAAAATCTTTCATTAACGAAGGGTAGGCAGTTGTTAGTAAGGTTTGATTCAAAAACATGCAAAAGGTACCGAATAATAGCGTAATTACAAGAAGAAATTTTTGTTTAGTTGTCATAGCCATAAAGACACTCCTTTAGTTATCACTTTTTCTCCTATATTAGAGGATACTAAGGATTATTTTTGTGGAATTATGACGAATGTAGCGACAAAATTTCCTGAAATAAACCATTCTGTAAAATAATAAAAACTATCAATAGTTTGAGTAATTGTGAATAGAGCGGTGCCTATAAAAATCTAAAAATAGGGATATTGCTTTCTAATTATTCTTATGTTATCATTCTTTTAAAATAAGGATTGTAACTGGTCGTGCAGGCAAAACCTCATAAGAAGGCGTTTTCTTTTAGAGAACGGCTTTTTTGAGGTTTCTTTTTTGCGTAAAGGAGGGGTACTTATCAAAATTGTAAAAATTTTAAATAATAATGCTTTTATATCCTATGATGACAATGGAGACGAAGTGATTGTGATGGGAGTAGGGCTTGCTTTTGGAAAAAAGAATGGGCAACAAATTAAATTAGATGGTCGATACAAAATTTTTTCTAATTCAGATACTAAGATTAATGATCGATTTAAAGCGGTTTTTTCCAATATTTCAGAAGAATACTTAGCTGTTACAGAAAGAATCATCTTTCTTTTAGAGAAGGAATATAATAAGAAAATTGATGACATTGTTTATGTAACTTTGGCAGAACACATCCACGGAGCTATTGAACGTTCAAAAAAAGGAATAGAAGTAAAAAATCCATTATTAATGGACATACGACGTTTATTTAAAGATGAATTTGAAATAGGGCTACTAGCGTTAAAAGAAATCGATACTGAATTTGGTGTTTCGTTTGCGGAAGATGAGGCAGCATATATTGCGCAACATTTAGTGAATGGGCAGCTAGATCATCTAGTGGACATTAATGATATTTCAAAATTGATGCAAGAAGTAATTAATATTATTAAATACACTTTTCGGATGGAATTTAGTGAAGACTCGATTTACTATCATCGATTTGTAACTCATTTGAAATTTTTTGCTCAACGGATTATTGAACATCAAGTCTATAAAAGTGAAAATGATGATATTTTTGAAGTGTTTAAGCAAAAATATGTAAGTAGCTATGAATGTGTTGTGAAAATTGCTAATTTTTTAATGCAAAAATATAGCTATTCAATAAATACAGATGAACAATTATATTTAATTCTTCATATAGAAAAAATCACCAAAAATGCACAATTAATAAACTAGTAAGGGATGGGAAATATGGATTATCAAAAAGTTGCGGAACAAATTTTAAAAAAAATCGGTGGACCTGAAAATGTGATTAGTGTGGTTCACTGTATGACTAGATTACGGTTTGTGTTAAAAGACGAAACCATTGTTAATGATGAAGCAGTTGAAAATACACGAGGTGTTTTAGGAGTAATGAAAAAGGGTGGACAATACCAAATCATTATTGGAAATGAAGTTAACGCTGTGTACAAAGAAATTATTAAATTAGGAAATTTTGAAGTAGCAGGTGTGAATGAACCTGAAAAACCAAAAGAAAAACAAAATATTTTTTCTACAATTTTAGATGTTATTTCAGGATGTATGGCACCTGTTATCCCAGCTTTGATTGGGGCGGCAATGATCAAAGTATTATTGACGGTTCTACCAATGATTGGTTGGTTAAGTGAAAGTAGCCAGACCTATCAATTACTTTCGGTTATTGGTGATGGCGCATTTTTCTTTATGCCTGTTCTAATTGCAGTCTCTGCCGCAGCAAAATTCAAAACGAATGCCTATTATGCAGCAAGTATAGCATTAATAATGCTACATCCGAATTTTATCTCTTTAATGGATAATGCCAAAAATGCTGGTGAAACTGTTCGCTTTTTTAATCTAATTCCGGTTACGTATGCTTCATATGCCTATTCAGTGATTCCGATTATTTTATCTGTATGGATTTTGTCTTATATTGAGCCTTTGGTTGATAAGATAACGCCAGCGGTAACTAAAAACTTTTTGAAACCGATGCTAATCCTTTTGATTACAGCACCTATTGCTTTAGTTATTGTAGGTCCATTAGGAGCAATGCTTGGAAATGCACTTTCTACGATTATCTATACAATTCACGATAAATTAGGGTTTATAGCAGTCGGGTTAATTGCAGGTATTTATCCATTTATTGTTATGGCTGGCATGCATCACGCATTTACGCCAATAAAATTAAGCATGATAGCAACAACGGGTTATGAAGCATTTATTTGTATTGCTGAATTTTGTTCTAATATGGCACAAGGAGCAGCTGCACTTGCTGTTTCAATTAAATCAAAAAATAAAGATTTAAAGCAAGTAGCTGGTTCTTCTGCCTTTTCAGCATTACTTGCTGGAATAACAGAACCTGCTCTTTATGGTGTTACTGTCCGTTTGAAAAAACCGATGCTAGGGGCCTGTATTGGAGCTGTTATTGGGGGACTAGTCGGCGGCTTTTTCCAATTGAAGGCATTTGGTGTAGCTACGCCTGCTTTAATCACTATTCCTCAATATATAGAAAAAGGTAGACCAGAATCATTGATTTATATTTTAATAACTGCAGTGGTGACAATTGTTGCTTCATTTGTCGCAACTTATTTAATTGGGTTTGAAGATATTAAAGATTCTGCTTATGAAGAAGAAATTGAGGAATCAACAATTGAACCTTTAACAATAAATAAAAAAGTCTATAGCCCTATGAACGGAAAAGTTATACAATTAAAAGAAGTAAATGATGTCACTTTTTCAGATAACCTTTTAGGAAAAGGGGCGGCCATCATTCCAAATGAAGGCAAAGTAGTTGCGCCATGTGACGGAAAAATCGATGTGTTTTTTGAAACAGGTCATGCAATTGGAATCACAACTTCTACAGGAATTGAATTATTAATTCATGTAGGGCTAGAAACAGTTAATTTGAATGGGAAATATTTTACTCCTCAAGTAAAAGTAGGAGAGGAAGTAAAAAAAGGCGATACATTATTACTTTTTGATTTAACAAAAATTATCGCTGAGGGATATGATGTAACAACACCAATTGTTGTTACTAATTCAAATGATTTTATGGAAATCAACGTTACAAAATACGGTGAAGTGAAAGAACAAGATGAGTTATTAGCAATAATTTGAAAGGAAGAAACGAATGAATAAAATACAGATGCCAAAGGGCTTTTTATGGGGCAGTGCCTCAGCAGCTTATCAAATTGAAGGAGCCTACCAAGAAGATGGAAAAGGGTTATCCAATTGGGATGAATTTGTAAAAATTCCTGGGAAAACATTTGAAGAATCAACAGGAGAAGTTGCGGTAGATCATTACCATCGCTATAAAGAAGATGTTGCGTTAATGGCCGAGATGGGACTGAAAACCTATCGTTTTTCAATTGCATGGACGCGTATATTTCCAAATGGTCGTGGAGAAGTAAACCAAAAAGGACTAAAATTTTATGAAGAACTAATTGATGAATGTTTGAAATATAACATCGAACCAATGGTCACTTTATATCATTGGGATATCCCTCAAGCGTTAGTAGAAGAATACGGCGGTTGGGAAAGTCCTCAAATCATTACTGATTTTGTTCACTATGCGACAACGTTATTTAATCATTTTAAAGGGAAAGTCAATTATTGGATAACAATCAATGAGCAAAATATCTTTACTAGTTTGGGGTGGATGACAGCGTTACATCCGCCTGGTAAGTTCGATGATGAAAAAACATTTTATCAAGTAAATCACCATGTTTTCTTAGCGCATGCCAAAACAGTGATTGCTTTTAAAGAAATTATACCTGATGGAAAAATTGGTGCTAGCTTTGCCTATAGTCCTAGCTATGCGATAGATTGTGATCCTATCAACGCGATGTCTAAAGTCGATTTTGATAATTTAAAAAATTATTGGTGGATGGATGTTTATGCCTATGGTCGCTATCCGAGAAATGCGTATAACTATTTAGAGAAAAAAGGTGTAGCACCTAAAGTTACGAAGGAAGATCAAGTGCTATTAAAAAAATCCGCTGGTTTGATTGATTTTATGGGTGTCAATTATTATCAGACAAGTGTTTGTGCATACAATCCGATAGATGGTGTAACCCCTTATGGAGAGATGAATACTACTGGTAAAAAAGGAACTAATCAAGTGACTGGTGTTCCAGGACTCTATAAAAATCCAAGCAATTCTTACCTAGAAACAACGGATTGGGATTGGACGATTGATCCAATGGGACTACGTTATGCATGTAAAGAAATCACGAGTAGATATGATTTACCAATTATTGTTTCTGAAAATGGCTTAGGAGCATTTGACAAAGTAACGGATGACAAACAAATACATGATCCTTATCGAATCGAATTTTTAGCAAAACATATCGAAGAGTTAATGATTGCAGCAGCAGAAGGCTGTGAAATTTGGGCGTACTGTACATGGTCATTTACCGACTTACTTAGTTGGTTAAATGGGTATCAAAAACGTTATGGATTTGTCTATGTTGATCGAGATGAAGCCGGAGGATCATTGAATCGTTACAAAAAAGATAGTTATTATTGGTATAAAGAAGTTATTGAAAGTGACGGTCAGAGTATTTAATGTAAATATACAAATAAGTTAGACATTGGATAAAGTACTTAGCTACTTAGTTTACTGATTCTAGGGGTAATTAATTAAGTTAAATAAACTATTAAAAACTAGCTATGGTAAAAATTAAATTTTTGCCATAGCTAGTTTTTAGTCAATTTATTAAGTTAAGTTTTACCGTGTTTTAGATTGTACGTCTTAGAATTCTTGATAAATAGCTGGATCTTGTTGGTTGATTCTACCAGTTGATTGAGTCAAACCATCAATCAGACGAAGCTCTTCTTTGGTTAATTCGAAATCAAAAATAGCTAAATTCTGTTCTTTTCGCTCAATATGAGAAGCTTTAGGAATTGGTACAACATTTGATTGTACTTGCCAACGTAATATAATTTGAGGAATTATTTTTCCATGGGAATATGCAATGGTTTCAATAATTTCATTTTGTAAAACAGCATTCGCTCTACCTAACTGACTCCATGCTTCTGTAATAATACCTTTAGAGGCATCTAATTTACGTTACTTTTCTTAATTAAAGAATGGATGCAATTCGATTTGATTAACCACAGGTAATTCACTAGTTTCTGTTTCAAGTCGCAATAAATGTTCTGGTAAAAAGTTGCAAACACCGATTGATCGGATCCAACCCCATTTCTTTGCATTAATTAAAGCCTGCCAAGCTTCGATATAATGATTTTCTTGAGAATTGGGTCAGTGGATTAAATAAAGGTCAAGATAGTCTAAACCTGTTCTTAAACCTGACTCTTGAATAGTAGCTAAAGCTTCTTTGTATTGATGGTGGTGGCCAGGTAATTTAGAGGTAACGGTAATTTGATCACGGGGAATACTGCTATTACACACTGCTTGACCAACTGCGCCTTCATTTTCATAACTAAAAGCATTATCAATTAAACGATATCCCGTATTTAATGCAGTTTCTATTACACGTGCACCTGTTGATCCGTTCAAGGAGTATGTACCGAAATCAATACATGGGATAGAATAGCCATCAGATAAATGCAATGTTTGTTCAATCATATCAATTTTCCTCCTAAGTTAGTATAATTTTACTATAGCATAGCTTATTTTTTGAGTGAATGATTTGTTTTAATGAGTAGTTAAAATCAGACGACTAAAACTAGTTCTTTCATTGCTTTTATTTGGTTTAATCAGTATGATTTAAGTATATGATAAATAGAAAATGGGGCGATTGTATGTATCAATTAGTTATTAGCGATATGGATGGAACGTTAACCTTTAATAAAGAACAAAATAATGAATATGATCCTGCGAACAGCAAGTTACCAGAAAAAAATAGAGTTGCACTTATAAAATTTTTGAAAATGAATCGTACCTTTGCGGTTTCTACAGGGCGATTACTTCCAGATATTTTAGCTGCTACAGACCCTGTTATTCATGAGAAAATGTTTAAAATCACTCAAAATGGCAGTTTTATTTTTAATAGAGAAAACCAACTTATTCACAAAAATGTATACACTAAAGAGCTACTTTTTATTATTTTAAATCAATTAGAACAAGAAAAAATACCGTATGCCTACTCAACCTATAATACTCATTTTTATAAAAAAGAATTAGATATTACACTTATCGATAAAGTATTCGGTAAAATTACACCAAAAATTGAACGTCAAACTACCAATTCTATCTCTGAAGAAGTGGCTAATGTCTGTGTTGTTTCCAAAAATAAAGAGGAGACTAAGAAAAAATTTGAAATATTAACCAAACTTCTAGATCCACAAGTAGTTAATTTTCAAATCACTGGTCCTTATTCTATCGATATTAATCCCAAAGGAGTTAGTAAAGGGGAAAGTGCGGAATATTTAGCAAATTTACTTACTATCAAATATAATGATGTTGCAGTTGTAGGTGATTCATTTAATGATTTATCAATGTTTCAAAATTTTGAACATTCATACTGTATGAGTCATTCAGAGGAATCGTTACAAAAACAAGCAAAATATGTAATTGATATGTTTTATGAAGTTCTAATTTAGTCGCTTTAGGATAAGGTGTGTAAAAAGGGGAATTATATGGCTGATTACGAAAATGGACTTGAAGGAACTTGGCATATTATCGCAACAACTTTTCCAATGTGGACAAGTGGCAATAGAATACATCCGCAAATTACTTACGAAAAAATGAAGAGCTCTCCATTAACGTTTAAGGATACCGTTTGTTATAAGCAAAAGAATAGGCTGAAAACAATAATTGGGATAGATACTCTTGAAGAAAATGAATTTATTTGGAGAGGAGCAGGACTTTTAAAATTACTAAAAAGTAAATGGACTGTTATATATATAGATGAGCAAGTACTAATAATAAAATTTGCAAAGTCCTTGGTGACACCAGCAGGAGTAGATATTTTAATAAACGAAAATACGAATGTCACTATAAATCAAACATATATTCAAGAAAAATATCAAGCTTATTTAAGTAAAGAGCTGTTTGCAGAGTTAACTTGGTTGGAAAAAAGAATGTTTAATTCGATATATTTTTAGAATAATTTTATTATACAAATAAAAAGATTTTTATTTTACATTTAAATTGAATTAGTTTAAGAAACTGTTGTTTATCATACAACAGTTTTTTTCTTTTTTTTAATAAAAGTGATTTTTATTTATACATCAACGTTTATCTTATGTCTATAACTTTTCCTTTTTTTGGAAAATAGAATTACATAAATAATAACAGGCATTATTAATTCAAGAAATATTAACAGGAAAATATATGTATAATCATAATATATTTGTTTTTTTGGGATATACTATTTTTTTTGCGCACTCTTATATTTAAAAAAATTAAAAATATATATTGCGTTTAAATTTATTATAAATAAAAGAATTGGAGAGGGATAAATGAATAAGAAGAAATAAGGTTGGGACAATCAGTTAAAAATTTACGTTTAATCTATCAAGAAGGTTACGATAATTTGATAATCCATGATCGATTAAAATAACGTACCCTAGTTAAAACATCAAAATATTTGTCGAATTATAAGACAATGCTAAATTTTTTTATTACTAACGTTAAAAGGAGAATGTCTATGAACAAAAAAAATATATTTCTAAGTATTTTATTTGTCTTTTTATTTAGCGGATCTTTTATGCAAGCTGAAGCATCAGAAAAAGAAACTGCTCAAGAATTTCCACTAATTTATGGTGTCCACAAGGGAAAAGCCTTAAAAGATGGAACGACTGTTGATCCTGAAGTGGAACTAAAAGATTTTTCTAATCTAAACGACTTAAAGCAACTATATATTATTCAGGATGAAAATGATCATGAATATTTTTGTATGCGACGCTATATTTCATATCCGCAAGGAAACTCTACTTATTTCGTGAATGGAAAACCAGCTTGGGTCGATCCTAATGATATGACTATCAATGCTGGTTCTCTTCCAGACATTGAAAAAAAGAACAAAGCGGCCATTGCTTGGTTGATTGAAAACTATTATGAATCAATGAATCAGACTAAACCTAGTACACTCGATGTATTTGAAAAAGCTACTATGGAAACAAAATATGCGGCAACGCAATTAGTTATTTGGCGCTATACGAATCCAAGAACAATGCTTAGTGATTCATATGCTAGAACAATCAATAATAATGAAATCACAAAGCAATTACTTGAAACCGCCGAACAACAAAAAGAAACTAATGTTGTTGATTATGAAGAATTATATAAAAAAATCGAAGAGGCAAAAATCAATATTGAACCTATTGAGACTCAAGGAACAGATAAAGATAACTATCTGTACTCTGCAGTAGTCAACGGACAAAATATTGATGATTCAATTATGGTAAATGTCGATCAAGATTCGTTCGGGTTGACATTTGGTTGGATTCCACATGGACAAACGATAGAGCAAGATATTACAAATGAAGTAGAATATACAATCACGAAGAATGAAACTGGGGCCAATCAACTAGCAGTGATCAACTTTAAAGTTCCTAAGAAATATATAGAAAGCACTGAAAAAGGAACGTTGACAATGAAAGGGAATGCCCAAATCGAATCTAAGCAAAGTTATATTTTGTATTATCAAAGCTACAATGGCTATCAACCAATTGGATATTATGGAAAAATGAAAAAACACCTAACGGATTATCGGAAGTTAGATTTAGGTGATTTGACAGCTTTTAAAGCCCAAAAAGAATGGGATGATAATAATGATCAAGATGGAATGCGACCGAAACAAATCTATGTTGCTTTATATCAGAATGATGTTTTGTATTCATCTGATAACCCAAAAGTTCTGAATAAAGAAAATAATTGGACTGCAACATGGGGTGGATTGCCAATCAAAGATTCAAAAGGAAATATATATAAGTATACAGCAAAAGAATTATTTGATGGCCCTGACAATGAAAAAATTGAAACACTTAATGGTTATGAAACAGAAACAGATTATCCAGATGAAGACGACGGAACGATAGTTATCTTTAAAAACAGCCACATACCCGAAAGGACTAAACTAAATGGTCAAAAAATGTGGGATGACAATAACAATCAGGATGGAAAACGACCTGATAAAATCACTGTTCATCTATTAGCTGATGGAAAGATCATCCAGTCACAGCAAGTTAATGCTCTAGGTGATTGGAGTTATGAATTTAATGATTTACCTGTCTACAAAGATGGAAAAAAGATCGAGTATACAGTGACAGAAGAAGCTGTTCCAGAGTATGAAACAAGTATTGACGGAACCACAATCACCAATCATTACAAACCCGAAGTGACAGAGTTAAAAGGAAATAAAAAATGGGATGACGAAAATAACCAAGACGGGAAACGTCCAAAAGAAATAACGGTAAATCTACTAGCAAATGGCGAAAAAGTAGCAACGAAAAAAGTAACCGAAAAAGACAATTGGAGCTACGAATTTACCAATCTGCCTATTTATAAAGACGGAAAGAAAATAGACTATACAGTGACAGAAGAAACGGTTCCAGAGTATGAAACAAGCATTGACGGAACCACGATCACTAATCGTTACAAACCCGAAGTGACAGAGTTAAAAGGAAATAAAAAATGGGATGACGGAAATAATCAAGATGGCAAACGCCCAGAAGAAATAACGGTAAACTTACTAGCAAATGGCGAAAAAGTAGCTTCAAAAAAAGTGACCGAAAAAGATAATTGGAGCTACGAATTTACCAATCTACCTGTCTATAAAGATGGAAAGAAAATAGACTATACAGTGGTAGAAGAAGCTGTTCCAGAGTATGAAACAAGCATTGACGGAACCACGATCACCAATCATTACAAACCAGAAATTACTGAGTTAAAAGGAAATAAAAAATGGGATGACGGAAATAACCAAGACGGTAAACGTCCAGAAGAAATAACGGTAAATCTACTAGCAAATGGCGAAAAAGTAGCTTCAAAAAAAGTGACTGAAAAAGATAATTGGAGTTACGAATTTACCAATCTGCCTGTTTATAAAGACGGGAAAAAGATTGAGTATACTGTAACGGAAGAAAAAGTTCCAGAGTATGAAACAAGCATTGACGGAACCACGATCACCAATCATTACAAACCAGAAGTAACCGAGCTAAAAGGAAATAAAAAATGGGATGACGGAAATAATCAAGACGGCAAACGTCCAGAAGAAATCACGGTAAATCTACTAGCAAATGGCGAAAAAGTAGCTTCAAAAAAAGTGACTGAAAAAGATAATTGGAGTTACGAATTTACCAATCTGCCTGTTTATAAAGACGGGAAAAAGATTGAGTATACTGTAACGGAAGAAAAAGTTCCAGAGTATGAAACAAGCATTGACGGAACCACAATCACTAACCATTATAAGCCCCAAAAGACTAGTATAACGGTTATCAAACGTTGGAAAGATAATGATGATAAAGAGGGTGTTCGTCCAGAGGATATTCAAGTTCAGCTGTATGCAAAAGGCAATAAACATGGAGAACCTGTAACCTTGAATGAAGCGAATCATTGGACATACACTTGGAATGATTTAGATGTAGCCGAAAATGGTGTGGTCATTATTTATTCGGTGGATGAACTCACGAATAATCCAAACTACGAAACAACAATTGATGATTCAGATATGCATAATATCATCATTACAAATACTAAGAAACAAACACCACCAAAACCCAACGAACCTGATGAACCAAACCAACCAAATGATTCGACACCATCTGTGCAAAAACCAGTGACAGGTAATTTACTAAATACTGGTGAAAAAGTATCGAAATGGTTACCAATTATTGGCGGTATTTTGTTTTTAAGTGTGATTATCTCTATTGTGATCAGAAAAAAACAAGGGAAAGAAAGTAAATAATAAGAAGGATGGTATAAAAATAAAACCTTTGAATGAAATGACTAGGAAAAAGCGATTAGCTCCGATAGTCAAGTAGATATTAAGTAACAATCACTATAGTATCGAATGATTTCCACTTATTTTAGGTGATAATACAAAATTAAAAACATTTTTGTTTAGTTTTCAAAGATAAAGTGAATTAATATCGGATACAGAAGTACCATCATGAAAATAAGTGATAGACTACAAGGATTTTAGCAATGATTTTCTTAATCTATCACTTATTTGTTTTAGTTAAAGTATTTTTAATAAACGTTTTTAGGGAAATAAAAAGACAATAGGTTCTATTACGTGGAAATAAATTATTTTCAATCATTGTTTTAGTAGATGGTACTCTATATTTATTGTTACCGTAAATTGTTTGCGTTAAAATCGAGTTCAAACAACTAGATGATAAAAAGAAAGGAAAACGTTATGAGTGAGATATTTAATTCGATAGCTTCCAGGTATGATACACCTGAGAGAGAATTTGTAACAAGTATCATTTCCATAAGAGTAAAAAAAAGAGTTGTTAACTACGGCTAATTCTAAAATGTTAGATTATGGTTGGGGAACGGGTTTGGTTAGTTTACCACTTAGAGATAAAGTGAAGCTGTTGACCATCATGGATTCTTCAGAACAAATGATCCTTCAGGTTGAAGCTAAAATCAAACAAAAATGGCGAATGTTCTGACAAAAGTTGATCAGTTGAATTATTTGACCTATCCGATGCATTTGTCTGTTTAAAAGTTTTGTTATAAGTAGAGAAATTAAAGCTAACAATTTATGAGTGGTATTTGTTTTTTATGAAAACAATGAATAAGCGACAACTCACGAAATGATTAGAAACACGAACAGTTTTCATTCAATGGTGAATGATTTCTACTAGGTGTTTTCCAAATTTTTGTGAGTTGTTGCTTATTTTTTACTGGAGTTGGATATCGAACTTCTTTACTAGCTTTTGAAAAACATGACTAAATACAGAAATTTGTTAATTGAGATGATAATTTTTATCAAAAAATATAAAAAAAGTTTAGAATTAAGGATATAATAGAAGGTGGTTCTATAGTACAAAAAACTGTAACCTTTTTATCAGATAAAAGGTATTAGAAGTGAGGAGAACAATGAATAAAGGCAAAGGGACACCGTTGGATATTGAAGAAATAATAGAGACATATGCTGATATGGTATATAGAATCGCTTATGTACAAATGAAGAAAAAAAGTGATGCAGATGATATTTTTCAAGAAGTATTTTTACGATTAGTTAACTATATAGATACACTTCAAGGAGAAGAGCATATCAAACCATGGTTAATCAGAGTCACCATCAATTGTTGTCATAAACAATATAATTCAGCGTGGCGTAAAAAAACAGTTGCTATGGCAGATGAGCAATTTGCTGAGGAAGTCGTAGTTAAAGATGATGAGTTAGAAAATGTATTAGAAGCATGCTGGGAGTTACCAGAAGCGCAAAGAATCGTCATTCATTTGTTTTACTTAGAAGGCTATTCCATTCGTGAGATTAGTCAGTTGTTGGAACAATCAGAATCAAGTGTCAAGACAAGGCTTTCAAGAGCTAGAGGTGCGTTGCGGGATTTATTGAAAGGAGATTTAGTCAATGAAGGGAAAATATGAGGAAGAATTATCTAAAATAAAAGCTCCTAGAGAATTAATTGAACGAACAAAAAATGAAGTACGCAAAGAAATGATTAAAAAAGAAGCAATTGATTCAACATCTAAGCAGACTAATCGACCAATCATTAAAATAAATTTTCGTTATATGGCTATTGTCAGCGCAGCTGTTTTAGTCATTGTAATTGGAGTGATTAAAACGCAAAATAATATATCTGTTCAGGAAATTGCAGAAACAAATGTTTCATTAAATCCAACATTTGGTAGACGAACGGAGCAAGAAACAAAAGTCACCGATTCGATAAAACTAATTTCTTCTAAAGAGAAAACGATTATTCCAGATTTTTTACAAGAAGTAAAAGCAAGCAAAGTAAAAGGACACCAAATACTGATTGCTAAAGATAAACTTGGAAATTATTATGCAGGTTATGAAGTAAATGGAACCTATTATTACGTGACAGGAACAAAGGTGACTGAAAAAGAATTCGTTGAGTATTTAAAAAATAAATTTTAGTTTGTAACCTTTTTATTGGTTGTGGGGTATTAGTAGTAGAAAGGTAATTATTGAAAGGAGATAGTAGTGAAATGAAAAAGAAGGTATTGTTTGGGGTACTGCTTGCAACCTTAGCTTTAAGCGGTTGTAATCAAAATAAAAGCAAAGACGATTCAACAGCAGTTGATCTTGGCAAACAATTAAATGCGAGTCAAGTAGCTGCAGATGTAAAAGCTAAATATGACGACGGACAGTTAGATTATACGGGTGAGAAATTGACTGTTCAGCGAAATGAACCAATTAAGTTAGACATTGATTTTTCGCCACTTGATTTAGGCATGAAAGATTTTAGAGAAGTCGTAGAAATTTATCAGGATTCAAATTTAACGCAAGGAATTGGAACTCATTTTAATATGGATGACGACCATACCTTTATCGAAGTTTTACCTCCTCGTTCAGCAGTAGCTGCGGTTAGCCAACTTGAAGTAAACAAAAAAGATTATGGATATGAAAATGGCAATCTAATGTTGTTTGAAAAAGATGATAACCAGGACTGGGGAAATTTATCTGAAGTTTATATGGCTGTCAAGGTTGATTTAGAAACTGGTGAACCATTAGATAAACCATTAGTTACCCCAATTCGAATTGCGCATGAAATAACTGGAGACCTACGTTTGAAACTATCTCTTACTGAAGAAGGGACACCAGAATTTTCTTGGAACGAATTAGAAGGTGCGGATTACTATTATCTAGTCGATGTAGACTATAAGACGGATAAAGGAGTCGCAGGACAAAGTTTTGTTCGAGAAAAAATTACAGAAGGTACTAGCTTTGAGGCAGAACCAGGCGCACAATTTACAACGTTCAAAGTAAAAGAAATCGATCGTCAAAAAGAAGATGTAATCAAAGAGTATGGTGAAGGAACGGGCCCGATTCAAAAAGAAGATGATACGGAACATCGTTATGCTGTTGTAGCTGTTTCCGAAGATGGAACCTCTTCAATGAGTAATACACTCAGCCTTACTGATTTGGCAAAACGTATTCCTTACGCAGAAGAAATTGGTAAAAGTAGCGAAGAAGAAGGAAGTACAACGGCAGCTGAAATGGGTTTATTACCTGCTTATCGTTGGGTGACGATGAGCGATGGTTCGCTAGTTCAAAAATTAATTAATTATGATACGACTAAAGCCAAAGAAGATACTGAACTTTGGGGTTCTTATGAAAAAGATGATTTATCCGATTTAGAGACCCATAAAGTTGAATTGATTACGATCCCTTATACGGTGGAGGGAACACCGTTCTCTGGTAAAGCAAAAGTAGAATCCTACAATGCAAAAACTTGGAAAGAAGATTTAGAAAAAATTAAAGAACGTCAAGATCAATTGCGTAATAAAGCAGGAAATACGCAAGTTGAAATGACGACAGAAGAAGTAGAAGAAGAAACTACAGATACTAAAAAAGATACCTCTGAAAGTAGTTCAGCTACCAAAGAATCTAGCAGTAGTCAATCTTCAAAAGAACAGACGACTGAAAGTAGTTCGACAAAACGTCGCCGGAAAACGAAAACAAGTGAATCGACGACAAATGAATCAAGTGCAACCAAGTCAAGTTCAAGTGAATCAAATAGCACTAGTAAAGAATCAACAACTTCGTCTTCAAAGAAAGAATCGACAAGAAGACGTAAAAAAGATTCCAAAGAAACAACTTCAGAAGCAACTGTTTCAGAAACAAATGATAAAATCACAGCTAATAGCGCATTAAGTGAATATTTAGCAATCAATATGCTAGATGGAAAAACAGAAATCGATATTCAAGACTTCCCAGAGGCGCTTGTTCAGGAAACGTTGTTTGAATCTTGGATGGAAGCCATTTATCAAAATCCATTGATTTTAGGAGCAGAAGGTGCGCAAATCAGAGATTTTGGGCAAACATTGAAAGTTACGTATAATACAAAACCAGAAGAAATGAAAAAGAAACAGGAAGAATTACGTAAAGAAGTGAAAAAAGTCGTTAAAGAAATCATCAAAGAGGACATGACTGACTTAGAAAAAGAATATGCAATCAATGCCTATCTGACTGAAATCGCTGAGTATGACAATGGTGCTTTAGAGAATGCAGAGAAAAATAATTTTGAAAAAGTCGATGCAGAATTTAACGATTCATTTACACCGTATGGCGTTCTAATTAATAAAGTAGGTGTTTGTGCTAGTTATGCTGGAGCTTTTAAATTATTGGCAGATGAAGCTGGATTAGAGGCAATTGTGGTAACAGGATATTTAGAAGGAGATTTACCACATGCTTGGAATAAAGTGAAAATCGAGGATGAATGGTATATCTTAGATGTTACAAATAACGATAATGAAGTTATGGCGAATGCTTTGTTAAATATACCGGGAAATGCTTCAACGAAAGTTTTAGTGGAAGATGATCGTTATGTGATTAATAGCCATTTAAATGATTACAAAGCTTCAGATAAAGATCAAGAGAGTGAATATTATCATGTGGAAGCTAAATATTTTGATGAAGATAAAATTGTTAAGGAATTAGTGACTGCTCTTAAAACAGATGGGGAAGCTTCATTAAGAACGAGCTACAATTTAACAGACGAACAATTTTATTCAATAGGAAGTAAAGTTGTTGAACAAACAAAAGATAACGATATGCAGGGGACCTATTGGATGGGTGTCATTTATCTAAAAAGTAGTAAATAAAATCACTAGCTGAGTAATAATTAATTGGGGGAAATGAAAATGAAAAAGTTTAAACTAATAATAATGATCGTAGCGGTGCTGACACTAGCTGCCTGTAACAATGCAACAAAAAAAGATTCAGGAAATGCGACAACGAAAAGTAAAGTAGCTGAACTAACAATCAAAGATGGACGTTATGTCGAGCCAATCGGCGGAGACAATGAAGATGGACAGGAATATTTAGCTCTGGATTTGAAAGTTAAAAATACTTCGAAAAATAAGATGTTTATTTTTGATGAATCCTTTTACTTACTAGAAGAGGGCGAAGATGATAAAATCAAACCGTTACAACTAGATTATGAGAATAAAATCAAAGGTTTTTCACTTGCGGGCGATTTATCTTCAGAGAAAAGTGTTTCAGGTACCGTTGTTTTTGCGGTAGAAGAAGGGAAAAAATATAGCCTAGCTTTTAGTTCGAGCGGCTATGATGATGATGGAAATTCTCATGATGATGTTGAAATGCCTCTAGATTTAAAGAAATATGAAAAGACTAAAAAAGAATTAGATGAGCCTGTCAAAGCTCTACAAGCCTATATTGATGTTGTCTTTTTACAAAAAGAAAATGATGATTACGAAAAATTAGTAGCCAATGATTCTAAAACAGAAATCGAAATGGTGACTAAAGAATACAATAATATGATGAAAGATACGTTTTACAGCTACCGATTAACAGATGATGATTTAGCTAAGGCCTTTGAAAGTTATGCTGGAAATCAAAGCGAAGCGATTGAAGTTACCTTGACTTCTGTTGGGAATATTGGTGATATGGCCAAAGTTAAGGTTGATTTCAAAGGAATCTCGGCACAAGCGGCGAATGATTTGATTAGTAAATTGAAAGATGAATACTATAATAAAAATGATGATTATAATTCTGAAAAAGAAGAACAATATGCAGTAAGTAAGTTAGAAGAGGTTTATTCAACTGCTGATGTTGGTGAACCACGTAACGATATTTTTGTAACAATGAGCAAAAAAGATGGTAAATGGAGCATTGACTTTAAGAAAGATGATTTTTACGAAAACAAATATCTATTAAGAGCTTTCTTAGGGGATGTAGATTAGATTTAAATCAAAAAAATAAGCAAAGCGAGGTTGAAACTAAAGTAAAAATTACTTTTGTTCCAACCTCATTTTTTTTCTTAGTCAAATAACAATAGAGCTAATGAATGTAAAAAGCATATTTCTATATCCTGTTACTTAACAGCCATCTCTGCTTGTTTTCTAGAAACTTGTTCACTGATTTTTAGGAATGGTAAATAAATGACAACACCCAGAGCAATCAGTAATATCTGTAAAATAGGCGCGCGCCAATCGCCACCAGTTGCTACCCAACCGCTGATGATTGGTGGTGTTATCCAAGGGACTAGCACCACTGTTTTACTGACTAATCCGATGGAAGTAGCAAAATAAGCAATCAGTGTTTGAATAGCTGGTAAACAGACAAAAGGAATCATCATTGGAATATTAAAAACGATAGGTAAACCAAAAATTACAGGTTCGTTGATTTCAAATAGACCTGGTGCAACAGCGAGTTTAGCAATTTCCCTATAAGGTTTGAATTTAGAAAATAAAAAAATGGCAATCAATAAAGAAATTGTTGCTCCTGTTCCGCCCATTTGAGCAAATGCGGTTTGGAAAGAAACCGTTAGAATGTGCGGAGGTTCTGTTCCATTGGCTAAAGCCAGCATGTTATCGTTGATATTTTGCGTCATAAAAGGTTCTGTAAAAGAGCCATTGATTACCGTTTGATGGATTCCGAAGGTAAATAAAAAATTCCCTAAACTATACAGGAAAAGATACCCTAATAAACTAGTACTGATTCCACGTAATGGCTCTTGAATCAATGTCACAATTAATGTGATTAGGTCAGTTCCTAAAGTGATATTTAAAATTAAAGCTAATGCTGCAAAAATCGATAAACTTAAAAGTGCTGGAATAAGGATATTAAATGATTTCGAAACAGCAGGCGGTACGTCATTTCCAAGATCAATTTTCAGATGTTTTCGATTCGATAGGAAAACGAGCAATTCAGTTTCCACTAGACCGATAATAATCCCAGCGAACATAGACGAAGTTCCTAGATTTGAAAAACTTAGGACTCCGCTGGCAATAATTTCTGTTTCACCAGAGATTGGCGATACACTGATTTGTAGCGGCATCATTACAATTAATGTCGCCAAAGCGATAATCGCCGCTGAAATTGGGTTACTAAATTGACGGTTTTTTGATAAGAAATAACCAATAGCAGGACAAAGCAAAAGACCAGCGATATTTAACGTCCCATTTGTTATACTGGTACCAAATTGTTGCATAGTTGTTAGTGTATCACCATTAAAAATAAATGGAAAGATAACAAAATTGACTAATACCGCTAAACCAGCTAGTATAAATAACGGCATAATTGTAGCGAACGCATCACGTAAGGTGCGCAGATGAATTTGATTCCCAATCCTCGAAGCAATTTCAACAAACTTATCCATTCTTTGACTAGATTTTTTTTCCATAACAAATCCCTCCTTTTAAATGATTCATCCGTTTGCAATCAAAAGGTAACGGCCAACAAAATAATTCACAAACACTCATAGTTGTTAGTTTTTATTCTCATATAAAATAGCACCATCACTAGCAATCACTTTTTTGAACCAATCGTAACTTTTTTTAGGAACACGTTTCATATCTTTTAAGTCATGATTGGTACGATTAACATAGACAAGTCCATAACGTTTGCGCATATCTCCTTGAGAACTCAAAATATCGATTAATCCCCAGCCGAGATAACCAATAACCTCTACGCCATCAATGAAAATCGCATCATACATGGCTTTCAAATGATCTTGATGGTACTGAATACGATAATCATCTTCAATTTGATTCACGCCATCCCACTCTTCTTGAACCCCCACACCATTTTCAATCGGGAAAACGGGTAACCGATACCGTTGATACATTTTGTTTAAAACATCTCTAAAACCTAAAGGATCGATTTGCCAGTTCCATTCTGTTGTTCCAATGTTAGGATTATCTGTTTTTCCATAGTCAAGATAAAAATTAGGAGCGGTTCCTTCTGGGATTTTTTCGGCACTAATTGTTGTTGAAGCATAGTAACTAAAACTTAAAAAGTCGTTTTTTTGTTTTGCAATATCTTCAAGCTCACCTGGTAAAATATTGACTTTGATTTGATTATTTTTGATGAACGTCATCATTTCATGTGAATATACACCTTTAGTATACGCATCAAGCAAGGTATAATTCACAAATTCATCCCATTTTCTAGCGACTAAAATGTCTTTTGGATCACTCGTCGCTGGATAAACTTCAGAATAAGCTAACATTCCGCCGATTTTAGCATCTGTTGTTTCATGAAGATAGTTTGCGATGCGAGCATGAGCAGTCATCACATTATGCAAAATTTTGTATAGATCATCGGTAGACCGGTCTCCTTCTAAATAGCCGCTGATTTTAAAAGCTTCTGAAACATGATACAAATTTTGTTCGTTAAATACGATCCAATAGTTCACTTTTGAAGCAAAACGATCCACCATTTCTTTTCCGTAGCGGACAAATGCATGTAAAACTTCTTTACTGACTAAGCCATTATATTTTTTAGCTAAATGAAGCGGCATATCAAAATGATACAAACAAATCATCGGTTCAATCCCACGAGCCAGTAAGCCATCAATCAATCGTTCATAGTAGGCAATCCCTTCTTCATTAAAGGCACCATCACCATCTGTAACAACCCGACTCCAAGAAATTTGAAAACGATACATATTCATTCCTAAATCTTTGATATAATCTAAATCCTCATCAAAATTATGGTAGTTGTCATTTGCAAAATGCCAATCGCTAGCGAATTCAGAGGCTTCCCGAATATCATAAACAGACAATGACTTTCCGCCTTCATTCCAACCACCTTCCGTTTGCATACTTGAAACAGAGTTACCCCAGAAAAATTTTTTGTTAGGTTTCATACTAAGTCTCCTTTGAATTTTAGTAAACGTTTACATTTCGAGTTTACAACATAAGGAATATAATGTAAAGTCATATATTTTTAAATGAACAACATTTAAGGAAGTTGATAATGCTTTTCTTTAGTTTTATAATAAATAAAAGTCTATTTGAAAAAACTTCAACTAGAATGAAAAATAAGTTAAATAAAAATTGAAGTGAATGCTAACATGAAAATTTTTTTGTAATTTTGTCTCCAACAATAATAACTTGAAACCAAGCTGATTTTTTGTTGGATTTTTCTTAGATGGATGCAACTATAAATAAAGAATGTGAGGAATTCTCATGGTAAAGTACAAAGAAGTGGCTGCTGATATTCGTACCAAAATTATTGACGGTATTTATACCAGTAAAGCACCCATGCCAGAACAGATTATTTTAGCCAAAGAATATAATACGAGTAGAATGACGATTCAAAAAGCCTTGGAGATTTTGCGAATTGAAGGACTTGTATACAGTCGACGAGGTTCCGGAACGTTTGTCCGACAAAATGCACGAACGTTATCAGAATTAGACAGCAAAGCAGATATTTATGAAGGCGTGACAAAGTTACTTGGCTCAAAAGGAAAAGTAACAAGTAAGATAATTACGTTTGCTATCCGTTTTCCTACTGAATTAGAGTGTGAAAAACTGATGATTGATAAAGCGAAACCCGTTTATGATATTGTTCGTTTACGTTATTTTAAAGGAGAACCTTTGTTACTAGAATATACAATCATGCCAATTGAAGTGATTCCTGGTGTGACAGAAGAAGTGCTGCATCATTCAATTTATAGTCATATTGAAGAAACGCTAGAATTTGGTATTGGTGTTGCTAATCGGCGTATTCATGCGGATCGCCCAAATGAAAATGATCAGCGCTATTTGAATTGTGAAGAAAATGATCCGATTTTAGAGGTGGATCAAGTGGTATTTCTTGATTCTGGTGTTCCTTTCGAATTTTCGCAAACACGACATCGCTATGATAAAGGGGACATTATCGTAGTCAATTTAAATCGGAAATATACGTAATAATTAATATTTAATTGGATAGGCTAGAAAGAATGATTTGGTATAAAAGGAGGAACTAAAGTTGTTATCTACAGAGCGAATTATTTTGCGACCATGGAATTTGTCAGATGCACCCAACTTATACAAGTATGCTTCTGATCCACGAGTTGGCCCTATCACAGGTTGGCCACCGCACACAAGTGTTGAATATAGTGAAGATATTATAACGAATGTGTTTGTTTCAGAACAACAGTATGCGATTTGTTTGAAAGAAACGCCAGAAGTAGCGATTGGTAGCATTGAGATTATGGAACCACGTTATCCATTTATGGAAGCAAAAGATGCTGAAGTTGGTTATTGGATTGGTGTTCCTTTTTGGGGCAAAGGACTTGTTCCAGAAGCGTTAAAAGAAATTTTACGCTATTCATTTGAAGATTTGGGAATTGAAACGATGTGGTGTGGCTATTACGATGGGAACCAACAATCAAAAATTGCGCAAGAAAAAGTAGGCTTCATCTATCAATTCACACAAAATGAGATCGACGTTCCTTTAATGAATGAGACTAGAATTGAACATTTTAGCAAACTTTCCAGAAATGACTGGGAGAGAGAAATTAGAAAATAATACTATATATAGCCAAATAGGGCTTCGCTCATAAGTAACTTAGTGAGAGGAGGCCCTATTTATTTATCAATGATGAGGAAAGTATCAAGTTATTTCTATAAAAAGCGCTAGTTATTTTGTTTTAATTATTTTCAGTAGTAGTTCAAGTAGGCTAGAAGAGTAGGTAGAACTATTTTTATTCACAATATAAGCTAATTCAATTTTTTGTTTTAAACTAAATTTAAAAAAGAAACGTCTATTCCAACTTAGGTACCAACCATTGAGTTGTAGCTCGATTACACTTTTTACTTGTTGATTTGCTCCATAATTATAAATCGCAATCAAATCAAAAAAATGATCCATTCTATTTCCCACATTTAAAATTTTTAGCACTTCTAATTGGAGCGATAAATCTTGTTTTTCTTTAAATAGTGATAAGAGTTTCTCCCTGATAAAAAGGGAGTAATTTTGAATCAATGATTCAGTTGCTTTATTTCTAACATCCCTTGAAGAATCAGCTAAACTATCAATGTTTAGAGAGATTTGTTCTTCTAGTGGTAAACATTTGGCCCAAAGCAATACAGACAACCTAATTTTTTTTCGATTAGATTGACGAGAGGCTAACATTCGTACTCGATCTTCGGGATCTTGTAAGAGTGCTAATCCATGAAAAACTTCAACTGGATAATCATTAAGATGCTCGAGATAAAAATTTCTACAATCGATTTCTGGAAACTGCTTTTTACTATATTTAAGTGCTAAACGTTTAATCACAGTTGCTCTGTCTAATAAACAAGCAAGTATTCGTTTTTCTTTTGGTCGATAATTATAGCACCATTCACAGGTGAATTTACGAACGATTGACGCAGGGTGGTGTAATAATTCATCTAAATAAGTTTGTTCCCAAAGTGGTTCCTTAATTATTTCTCGAAAAGTCCAAATCAAAACACTTTTATCTGTACTTTTTAAACCATTCTGCAATGTTTGCAATCTAAATTCATCGGGTAGTGAGAAACTTACTTTAAAGGCATAGCGAGAAATAGATGATTGATCATTTTGTTGCGCTGTAAATAATAACTCTGGCTGTCTTAATAATAAATGACTTATTGTGCTATGAAGCTCTTGATTTTCTCCGTGTTCCAAGTTTTCTAAACGATCAATAAAAGGAAAACAATAAATCAACTCGTCTTTAGGGAGAGAAAATAGTATTTTGCTGATTTCATTTGAAGATTGTACACGTAAACTTTGTAAGTGATCATTTAATGTGAGTAATAAAAAACGTAAACAATTACTTGGTCGTGAGCTAATGAATTTTTGAAGTGCGTATTCTCTAACATAACCATTTGTATGGAAAATAAGCCAGCCCCAAAAAGCGGGGAAGTCATCATTAGATGTCTTATGGAACATCGACACATTTATATCTAACCAATTCCAAGAACTTCGTCCATAGGAGTAAGTTCTTAGTTGTTTAAAAGTAGCTAAAAATTCATTGGGATTCTCTTTAAGCAAAAAATAAGTGAGACATTCTTTATAAAATTTTGTGTTTTCTTTGTCAAAGATAATTTTTTTATAGCAGTATTTGATTGCATCAGCAGGTTGATTTAATTCTGCACACTCTCTGCGTAAAGCTGCTAATAACCGTAGCATTTAGAAATCTCCAATCTATTTTGTTATAGATTTTATTTTAACATATTGTTTCAGTTGTAATACGAGTAAATGGGTATTCAGATTCTATTTATCGAAATTTCCTTAGACTAATGACTATATTGAATAATTTTTTGAGCTGATTGATTAAAAAAAATAAATGATTGAATTCTTTGTTTAAAACTTTACTTGAGTAAGAGAAGCATATTATATTATAACAACGTGTATTTATTGAAAAAAAGCAGAATAGCTTTTATCATCGATTTTTATAATTAACTAATTACAACCAAAAAAGAGAGAAGAAATAATCAAAAAAGCTGATTATTTCTTCTCTCTTTCTTTATACTATAAATCAATGCAAGATAAAAAAAATGGCGAGTGCCTTCTTTGCAACAAGTTGCCCAACTAGCAGAAAGACTTGTTGCAAGAAAATGTACTATTCAATGATACGGTCCGTCCTTATAATAAAATTATAGTTTTGATAACGCTATCAAATGAATAAGGCCTTTATTTCAATGAGTTAAGGAAGTGGTTATCATCATACTTACAGAAAGACAAAAAGAATTATTGCAATTGTTGAAGCAACAAAGTGATTTTCAAACGGTTGATTATTTTGCTCGTAAGCTAGGGGTTTCAAAACGAACAATTCATTCAGAATTGACTGAGATTGAAGACTATTGTCAAACAGCAGGTGCAATTCTTGAAAAAAAACGTGGTGTGGGTATTATTTTCCGTAAAGCAAAAGAGCGAGTTGCAGAAAATGAAGTAAAAGAAAAAAATGAAGCATACACAACACTAGATCGAAGAATTCAATTAATGGCACTCTTGCTTTTTGAGGATAAAAAAGTAAGTTTAAATTTTTTGTCAGATTTATTTTTAGTTAGTAAAACATCAATTATTCGAGATTTTGAATTTATTATGCCGATTTTACAGGTCGGTTCCATGATTCAGCTAGAAAGTGATGCACAAGGAACGTATTTGGTTGGTGATGAGGAAAATTTTCAGAAAGCTTATTTACAGTTTAGTCGTTATTTATTAAGCCATTCCAATTACTACTTTGAAGAAGAGCTTGCTGAAAAAATCAAGTTGTTGGAGCCTTATTATGGAGAATCAGTGATTAGTGTTTGTTCGAATATTTTGTATACCTATATTCGAGAAAATGTAAATGCGATTTCTGATTATTATGTCCAAAACATTCTCACTATTTTTATTATTTTAGTGTATCGCATTCAAGAAAATAACCATATGAGTATTTGTGAACATAAGGATGATTTAACTCAAAATCTATTTTTTGAAGAAAGTGCAGTTCAGATGATGCACAAAGCTGCTTTACGATTAGCGTTCTCTTATACCAATGAAGATGTTCAATATCTATCTCAGCATTTAGTTTCGAATCGTTTTGAACCACTGCCGGATTATGAAATTGACGACAAAATCGTAAATCTATTATTAACAAAAGCGTCTCAAGCATTAAAAATCGATTTTTCAAAAGATAAGAAGTTAGAAGAACAATTAAGGAACCATATTCCACCAATGATTTTTCGTTTACGCTCCAATAATAAAACTGAAAATCCATTTACGACACAGATCAAAAATGAATTTTCACTGACGTTTAATGTAATCTGGGTCGTTCTTGGTGAATATGAACAGGAGTTAGGAATTAATTTTAATGAAGATGAAATTGCTTTTCTAACAATGTATTTTCAAGCGGCAGTCGAACGAGCGCGAATGAATCGGAAAATTTTAGTTGTTTGTCAAATGGGTATTGCTACTTCAGAATTACTGATTAATCGAATTAAAAATGTTCTACCATCGTTGGATTCATTAGAGGTTGCTTCTGTCCCAGAATTAGAATTTATGCAATTAGAACAATATGATCTAATCATTTCGACTATCAAGGTGACGATACCCGGGAAAAAAGTGGTTGTTGTTTCCCCATTTTTAACGGAGCAAGATATTGTGCGGATTCGTAATTCTGGTTATCGACCAAGTAAAATTAGTCAAATAAATACGTTATCAAATGGGCATCACCTTAGAAAATTTGTTCGACCTGAGTTTATTTATCTAGATACTGATTATGTTTCAAAGGAAGAGATGATTACTAGAATTAGTGATCAATTGATTCACAAAAATTATGTGGAAGCAGCGTTTGTTGAGAGTGTTTTAGAACGGGAAGAGCTGGGAGGAACTGATTTGCCTTCAGGAATAGCTGTTCCACATGGAAATTCAAGCTATGTCAATCATACGGTAATCGGAATTGTCCGAAATCGAAAAAAATTTAAGTGGAATAAATATTCTGTTGATTTTATTTTTTTGATTTGTATTGCCAAACAAGATATCGCTCAAACTAGAAATATTTTATCAGATATCTATAACGTGATTGACAGTAGCCAACAGTTGAAGAACTTAAGAAGCGTGATATCAAAAGAAGCATTATACAAGAACCTTGGGAGTGAAGAATATGGAGAAAAGTGAGAAGAAAGTCCTATCAAAAGAATTGATTTTTCTAGATCAAAAATTAACCAATCAAGACAAAGTGATTCAATTGATTACTAAAAAAGCCGAAGAACAAGGATATGTAGAGGCTGCTTCTGATTTATATGCAGCGGTAAAAAAACGTGAACAGGCTGTTCCGACAGCGATTGGCTATGATATTGCGATTCCTCATGGAAAATCAGAGACGGTTGACTATCCATTTATAGCTTTTTTGAGAACGGAATCAGAGTTTCGTTGGACGACAGAAAATGAAGAAGTAGTTCGCTTGGTATTTCTGATTGGTGTTCCCGAGGAAAGTGAAGGAAAATTGCATCTTAAGTTTATTTCAAAGTTAAGCAAAAAATTATTAGATGAATCATTTAGAGAAAAGTTATTAGTAGAAAACGATAAAAATAAAATCTTTGAACAATTAAATTCAATTGAAATAGAAGGAGGAAATTAGTATGAAAGTAGTAGCAGTTACAGCCTGTCCAACGGGTATCGCTCATACGTATATGGCACAAGAAGCAATTGAAAAAGAATGTGGGAAACGTGGATATGAAGTACAAGTGGAGACACAAGGAAGTATGGGGATCGAAAATGAATTAGAACAAGAAACGATAGATGAAGCGGATGTGTTAATTTTAGCAGTGGCTATCGATGTGGAAGATGCAGAGCGTTTTGAAGAGAAAATTGCTTCAGGGAAAACAATAAATGTCGATCCAGGAGAAGTGATTAAACATCCAGAGAAATATCTTGATGAAGCTGAAAAATTATAAAAATAATTAAGGAGCGATTGAGAATGAAAAAAGAAAATAAGATTTTTAAAGACTTACAAAAAGCCTTTAACACAGGGGTTTCGTTTATGCTACCTTCCGTTGTGGTGGGCGGGATTTTTCTAGCCATCGCACTTGCCACAGGAAATGCGACAGATACTGGTATGGAGATTACCAGTCCATTTATGCAAAACCTCAATGATTTAGGGGCTGCAGGATTTGCCATGATGATTCCATTATTATCAGGTTATATTGCCAATTCATTAGCAGGGAAACCAGGTTTAGTACCAGGGATGATTTTAGGTTTTGTTGCGAATAATCCAATTGGTGCAGGACAGGTAAAAACAGGATTTCTTGGAGCGATGATTATGGGAGTTGCGGCTGGTTATTTTGTTCGTTGGTGTAAAATATGGAAAGTTCCTGCGACTATTCGAACAATCATGCCGATTTTGATCGTCCCAGTGGTAACGACTTTTGTTTTAGGAATGGTTTATATTTACATTATTGCTGTGCCAATCGGTGCTGCGATGGATTGGTTAGTTCGAGTGCTTGGGCAAATGCAAGGAGGTAGTGCTGTTGTACTTGGTTTGATTATTGGTGCAATGACAGCCATTGATATGGGGGGGCCAATCAATAAAACGGCAACTGCGTTTACGTTAGCGCTGATGGCTGAAGGCGTTTATGGACCGAATGGAGCACATCGTATTGCTTGCGCGATTCCACCATTAGCTATGGCAATTTCGACTTTTATTGATCGTAAAAAGTATACGAGTGAAGATCGAGATTTAGGAATCTCAGCATTTTTTATGGCATTAATTGGAATTACTGAAGGAGCGATTCCTTTTGCAGCAAAAGACATTAAACGAGTGTTACCAGCAATTATTATTGGAAGCGCTATAGGTGGTGCGATTGGAATGGCAACAGGTGTCGAAGCCTTAGTTCCTCATGGTGGTTTCATTATTCTACCGGTAGTAAATGGAAAAATTTGGTATGTGATCGCTATTTTAGTTGGTTCGGGCGTTGCAGCAGCAATTCTTCATTTTACCAAACCAGATTTAGTGGAAGCAGAAAGTAAAAAGAAAGAAGCAGCAGTTAACCCATCAATTGAGGAAGTAAAAGCTTAATTTTGGAGGATTGCTAGAACGACGCTAAATTGCAACAAGTTTACGACTTTTTCAGTAGACTTGTTGCAGAGAAATGTACTATTCAAGGAATCAAATCGTTCCTATAATTTAAACGTGATAAAAATCTCGTATTAATTTTGACACAAAGAAATGGAGAGAAAACCAAAATGGAAAAATTACCGATTAAAAACGTGGTAGAAGGTTTATTGAAGCTACAAAGCACAGGAGAAAGTGCGACTTTATTAGGAATTGGTCCAATGTCGAAAAACTGTGTGCAAGCAACATTAGAGTTATCTAAAGAAGATGATTATCCAATCATGTTTATTGCTAGTCGGAATCAAGTAGATGCAGACGAATTGGGCGGTGGATATGTAAATGGCTGGAATCAATTTACTTTTGCTCAAGCGGTAAAAGAAGTTGCAGCAGAAATTGATTATGATAATTTGTATTATTTATGCCGGGATCATGGTGGACCTTGGCAACGAGATAAAGAAAGAAATGATCACTTACCAACTGAACAAGCGATGGAATTAGGAAAAAAATCATATATTGCTGATATCGAAGCGGGGTTCGATTTGCTGATGATTGATCCAACGAAAGACCCGTTTGAAGTGGGGAAAGAAATTCCTTTAGAAACTGTTTTAGAACGGACTGTTGACTTAATCGAATTCTGTGAGAAAGAGCGTAAAGCACGTAACCTACCCGAAATCGGTTATGAAGTAGGCACTGAGGAAACAAATGGTGGTTTGACCTCAACGGAAACATATGAAACGTTTATTGTTCGTTTAAAAGATGAACTGACAAAACGCGAGTTACCAATGCCAACCTTTATTGTTGGTCAAACGGGAACTTTAACACGAAAAACTGAACAAATCGGAACCTTTAACTTCAAAAATGCGTATGAATTAGCTCAAATGGCGAAACAATATGGCGTCGGATTAAAAGAGCATAATGGGGACTACTTAGATGATGTGACGTTGTTGGAGCATATTCCTTCAGAGATTACTGCGACGAATGTAGCGCCACAATATGGAACAGAAGAAACCCGTGCCTATTTAAATCTAGCTTCAGTAGAGGCTAAACTAGTGGACTATGGATTAGTCAAAGAAGCTTCCCAAACCCGTACGGTTTTATTAGAACACGCGATTAAAAGTGAACGCTGGCGAAAATGGATGGTGGGAGAACAAAAAGAATTGACCGTTGAACAAATCATGACTCAAAACGATGCAACGCTTCAAGCTGAAATTTTAGATATTGCGGGACATTATACATTTAATGATGATGAAGTGAAAAGTGAAATCGAAAAAATGTATCGAAATTTGAAAGAATATAATATCGATGGGCAACGATATGTAGTCGATCATATCAAACGTCCGATTCGTGATTATGCTGAATGTTATAATTTGAAAGGTGTTACTACTCGTATTATAGAAAAGATTAAGTGATTAATAAAAGGACTAGATATGAACTAAAAAAGCTGGAATTCTCAACAATCATTTTTCAATTTGTTGGAATTTCCAGCTTTTTTCTTGTGATTAATCAAGTAGTATGAACAGATTAGATCAGTTCTTTTCCTATATTTTTTAACTAATTTTACTCGTTTGATTTTATCAAGCATTTTGAATAATCAACGAAACTTTTCCATGAGTAGTTGAATTTTCGAGTATCAATCTACCGTCATGATACTCAGCGGTTTTTTCGGCAATTGCTAGTCCAATACCATGGTTAGTCAAATGAGTACGACTTTTGTCTTGTTGCCATAGCATATCTTTGGCGTGTAATAGAGCTTCATTTGAAAAACCTGGCCCATTATCGTTGAAAATAAATGCTGTTTCTTGGTTATTTTGAATAACTTCAATTGTGACTGTTCCTGATTCGGTAAAACGAATCGCATTTTCTCCAATATTGATCAGGGAACGAGTTAACATGAAAAGTGCACAATAAATGGGCTTAGATTCGAGACTATATTGATAATCTAAGAGTAGATTTTTTGCATTTGCTAAGGGTTCTAATACTTTATTTATTTCTCCGATTATTGATTCAAGAGCAATGAATTCTTTTTCATTGTTCATAAAATCAACAGTTGTTACTTGCTGTAAAGCCGCAATATACTGATTGGCTCTTGAACCTGAGTAAAGAATATTTTGTACAAGAGCTTTCTGATCATAATTTAATGTGTCTTCTAGTAACAGTTCTGCGTTTCCGTTAATAATGGTCAAAGGTGTTTTTATATCATGGCTCAGCGCAGCAACTTCTTGTGTCCGTTGTTGTTGGCTTTTCCATTGTTGTAGTAACGAATTTTTTAATTCTTTTCGCATGACTTCCATTGTTTTAAGCACTTGATTGAATTCTTTTATTTCTGCTGAAGTAGTAATGGCAGAATCTAAGTTTTGTTGTGTGATTTGCTGACTGGCTTGTTCGATCAATAAAAGTTTTTTCTTGATTTTTTTACTGATGGACCGAATATATATAAGGAAAAAAATTACTAAAACAACCAATGTCCCGGCAAATAAAACTAAATCGGCACTAGGGAAAATTTTTTGTAAAGTTCTATTAGTAAACTGAGCTTTGTACGACCAAGAAAAAAGGCAACGGCTACCGTCTGAAAATAAAACATATGCGCCTGTCGAATAGGTTTTATTTTCAGATGGATAGGCAGCAATTACTTCTTTGAGCGCCTTACCTGATAGCGAAGAGTCCTTTACATTACCCTCTCTATCAAAGTACACATAATCATAAAAAGTTGAATGTACTTTGTTTGAAAACTGATCGCTTTGGCTAAGCTGTTCAATCATTAGTCGGGCTTCTTTTTCTCCAGTATTAGCTGGAGAGATGATACTAGCTTGAATAAGAAGTTGAAACATAATAATAGCTAGAATCAAAATGAGTACTGTAATAGAAAAAGCGAGCAACAGAATACGTGTCACATAGTTTGTCAGACTGATTTCTTTTCTTTGTGCCATCGGTAACCAATCCCCCAAACTGTTTCTATTGGTTCAATAGGATAGAACTTTAATTTCGCTCGAATATTTTTTATATGTTCAACAATAACGCTGTCTTCAGACTCACCTTCATAACCAAAGACGGCTTCATAAAGCTGTGTTTTAGAAAATACCTGTCCAACGTGTTCAATCAAATGCGCGCAAATTATATATTCTGATTTCGTGAACGGGACTAAGTTATCTTTGTAAAAAATTTGTTTCTCCGTTAAATTTAAAGTAATAGCGCCCGATTTGATACTATGAGTATGGATACGGGATTCTCTTCTAAGATGGGCACTGACTCTCGCACGTAACTCTGCGATGGTAAAAGGTTTTTGAATATAGTCGTCTGCCCCTAAACCTAGACCATGTACCAAGTCAGTTTCGGTTGTTCGAGCAGTTACAAATAGAATAGGACAATCGACAAGCTGACGAATCCTTTGGCAATAAGTAAAGCCGTCTTCATCAGGCATCATAACATCTAATAAAATTAAATCCACGAAATTAAGTTTTTGCTGAGAGATGTCTTGGGTATTTGTCGACGTGATTACTTGATGCCCTTCCCGTTCTAAAGTTGTTTTAATAAAAGTTAGAATATCTTGATCATCGTCTATTGCTAAAATAGTCGCCATATTTTCACCCCTTTAGTTTTTAGTATATTTAAAAATAGCATACGATTCAAGTCGCTTATTCTTCCAATTGTCTACCTTCCCATTTTCTAACCCAAATAAAAAGCAAAATCATTCCTAATAAAGTATCAATCATCATAAAAAGGAAACCCGTTGTTAAGTTTACAGGAGTTGCTTGATTCGATACTAAAAAGACGTGACTCACTAATGGAATCAAACGAATTCCCCAAGCGCTGGGAAAGAAAAACCAAATTTTTTCACCTAGTCCAGTCAAAAGCAAAGCCGATAGTAAGAAGGAGACGGCGGCTGTAACATAATTGACTGTTTGACCAAATCGTAACCCAATCCAAGTATGAAGAAGATATTGAAATAAGGAACAACTCCAGACAATAAACGTCAGTAATAAACTTAAATACAATGGAAAAGCAGTGCTTGAATCCATTAGAACGCTACCAAAATGAAAACCTAAAGCAATAAGTAGACAAGAAACTAAACCACCAAAAAGCAAAAATAGTAATTTGGATAGTAGACCTTGACTGCGTGAAGGGAGGCTTAATAAGAAAAAACCGCCACCGGCTTCGATTTCCTGATTAGTAACCAATGTACAAAGTCCAGTTGCAACGATAGGATAGACCCAAGTCAGCACTTGATAAAAGTTGATTGAAAAAAGAGCTGCTGGTCGTTTCGTTGTTACAAGATAGCCTAAAAAAACGGTAATTCCTAAGAAAGGAATGAGCAAATGGAGGATGAAAAAAGGAGTTCTTTTTAATTTTAATAAATCAGAATATAATAGTCTTTTTAAGTTATTCATATTAATTTCTCCTATTGTTGAACCATTTTGTTGTTAACCAAGAAAACAATATAAATAAGCAAATTGTAATCAATATTCCTGGAAGGACGACAGTTGTATTGTGTAAATCACTAGTTGAGGATAGTGGGACACCGTTTGGATTGACCGCGATAATAGCTGCCATCAATCTTGGAGCTATTGAAAATGGAATAAACCATAATGGACCACCAGAAAAATCTTGAATAGATAAAATCAAATTTAATCCAATAATGCTGATAAAAGTTGTGGTTGAGTTGAATTTCGCTGATAAAAATAAGGCTAAAGGAATTTGCCAAATCCAAGTGATTGTCAAAATAATACAGGCTAAGAGACCTTGACTAATTGATAATTGTGCGCCAAAAATGAAACCGAAAATGGTTGTTAATCCAAAGAGGACTAAACTGCTAGTCAGTAAGTAAAGACAGGCAATACTAATTTTAGCTTGCCAAAGCAATTTTCTCGAATAAGGTAATATTTCCAAATTAAAGTAACCTATTTTTTTTTCAGATTGGATTAATTGTGCGCAAAATAGCGCAACGATTGTTGGCAGTAACGTCATATACCACCAGTTATAGGCACCAATCTGAGTAAGTTGTCCTCTCATTAGAAAAGCAGCCATTAAAGAAACTAAAAGTGGTAATAGAAATAATAATTTTCTAACAGGCGTATGTTTTCCTTTGAGGTATTCAGAATAAATTAATTGGGGCACTTGTTATTCACTCCATTTCATTTGCTGATTTTGCAACGCTAATAAATAATTCTTCTAGGGCACGACTGTTTTCAGGTAAGGGCCCTTGATAACCTAACTGACCATTCGCAATAATGCCAATCGAATCTACCGTATTCTCTATTTCAGATAAATTATGACTAGATAAAATCACGGTAATCCCGAGAGAAGGAAGGGAACGAATAAGTTCACGTAAAGATTGGATTCCTATTGGATCTAAGCCGTTGGTCGGTTCATCTAAAATAAGTAGTTTTGGACTGTTTAATAGTGCTAAAGCAATACCAAGGCGTTGTTTCATTCCCATAGAAAATTGTTTTGCACGTTTCTTTCCAGTAGTGGTTAAATCAACAAATTTAAGAACTTCATTGATTCGTGATTTTGGTAAACCCAAAGCAGTTGTTCGAACGAGAAGGTTTTCTTTTGCTGTTAAATTACCATAAAGTGGCGGGTTTTCGATTAAAGCACCAATTTCTAATAAGTCTTTCCGCTCCCAAAGTTTTCCTTTGTAGATTATTTTTCCGTCAGTGGGTTGAACGATTCCTGCCATCATTTTTAATGTCGTCGATTTTCCAGCGCCGTTTGGTCCTAAGAGGCCATATATTTGTTTTTCAGGAATGGCTAAAGATAAATTTTTGACTGCATATTGCTGAATATAACATTTGTTCAAGTTTTCGGTTGTTAAAATCATTTTCTTCATCAATAAGAGACCACCTTTCTATATTTTTACTATAAGAGTAAAGTATAAGGAAACTATAAGGAATTTCTATTTTTTATATACATAATTAAAAGTGCTTTTTTTACTTAAGTGAATGATTAAAAATTGAAGTTTGTCAGAGATTTCATTTCAATTTTATAGTAAGATAAAGCTAAGGATGACTGAAAATGATTGAATTATTCGAATATTTCAGATATTTAGTTGAAATTAAGAGAAAAAGTAACGCTTACGTGAAATAAAAGTGCAGCGTTCAGATAATGTATTACAACTAAATTCAGCAACTATTCGTCATGGTAGTTTTCGAGTATTTCCTGATAGAGTAAGAAGACTTTGGTGAGTTGGGAGAAAGAAACATGATAACAATCAGACAAATTGCACAAGAAGCAGGCGTCTCTAAGAGTACGGTATCGCGATATTTAAATAATGGGTATGTAAGCAAAAAATCGGAAGAAAAAATAAAGCAAATTATTAATAAACATAATTTTATACCTAATGAATTTGCGCGAAATCTAAAGGCAGAAAAAAGTAAGTTTATAGGTGTAGTAGTTCCACGTTTTGATTCGCCTTCTGTTATGAGTGTCCTAGATGGAATTGATAAAGTAGCTAGAAAAAATGGCTATCAACTACTGATTCAAAATACCGAATTGGATATTGCTCGGGAAATCGAGAGTTTGTTTAGTCTGGTTCAAAACAAAGTTGCGGGTATTATTTCATTTGCGACTGAAATTACCGAAGATCTTTTACAAGCAGTTGATAAAATCAATTGTCCAATCATAATTTTTGGTCAATCACATCCAGACGTTTACTCTGTTAATCAGAATAATTTCCAAGCAGGTCAATTATTAGCCAGTCGTCTTATTTCTTACGGACATCAAAACGTAATCTATGTCGGAGTACCAGAAGTGGATGTTTCAATTGGCATTGATCGTAAAAAAGGTGTGGTAGAAACGTTTGAAAAGCACGGAATATCTGTGAAAACAGTAGAAGCAACGTTTAGAATAAATGATAATTATCATTTAGGTTTAGAGCTTTTTGATCAACCACAAGCAACACTTTATATTGCTGCGACCGATAATATGGCAATGGGGTTATATAAAGCGGCACATGAAAAAGGTCTGCAGGTTGGTTCAGATATTTCAATCGCTGGTTTTGGTGGGTATACTTTTGGTGAGTTTGTGATACCAACATTGACTACGGTGGATCTACATCATTACCATGCAGGGGAAGTAGCTGCTATACAATTAATTAAACGCATTAATGGAGAATCGATTCAAAAAGAACATTTCATCGAGGTATCCTTTTGTTCAAGAGAATCTGTACGTTAAAATAAAATTGTTGACATCGCTTACAAAACTATGGTATTCTAATTGCATAAAATGTGGTACCGGTACCGCAAAAATTTAGAGGAGGAATTTTTTATGGAAAACCAAGAAATCGCTCAATTAGTCATAGAAGCTGTTGGGGGACAGGAAAATATTGTGAGTGTTGCTCATTGTGCTACGCGGTTACGTGTGATGGTGAAAGATGAACAGGCGATTGATAAAGAAGCTATTGAAAATATTGACAAAGTAAAGGGCGCTTTTTTTAATTCAGGACAATATCAAATTATTTTTGGGACCGGTACCGTAAATAAAATTTATGATGAAGTAATTAAGTTAGGTGTTTCTGGAACAAGTAAAGGCGCGATGAAAGCAGAAGTTGCTAAATCGGGAAATTGGTTCCAGCGAGGTATTCGTACATTTGGAGATGTTTTTGTCCCTATTATTCCTGTGTTAGTCGCTACCGGATTGTTTATGGGCTTAAGAGGCTTACTTACACAGCCGCAAGTTTTAGGCGTTTTTGGTCTGACTCCTGACTCGATTAATAGTGACTTTTTAATGTATACCCAAGTTTTAACGGATACTGCGTTTGCTTTTTTACCAGCGTTAGTTGCATGGTCAACGTTTAGAGTTTTTGGCGGAAGTCCAGTGATTGGGATTGTTTTAGGCTTGATGTTAGTAAATCCAGCACTACCTAATGCGTATGATGTTGCAGCAGGTTCTGCTGGTCCAATCATGTTTCTTCAATTTATTCCAATCGTAGGGTATCAAGGGACCGTTTTACCAGCCTTTATTGCAGGGATTTTAGGAGCAAAACTAGAGAAAAAACTTCACAAAATTATTCCAGACACTTTTGATTTGTTAGTAACGCCATTTGTAACACTGTTAGTTATGAGTATGCTTTCTTTAGCTATTATTGGTCCAATTTTCCACTCATTTGAAACAGTTGTATTGAATGCGACCGAATGGATACTAGCATTACCGTTTGGTTTAGCAGGCTTAATTATTGGCGCACTGAATCAAGTAATTGTTGTAACGGGTGTCCATCATATTTTTAATTTTTTAGAAGTTCAATTATTAGCAAACTTAGGTAAAAATCCATATAATGCGATCATTACATGTAGTATTGCAGCTCAAGGCGGAGCAACATTAGCAGTTGGAATTAAAACAAAATCAAAAAAATTAAAAGCTTTGGCGTTTCCTTCCGCACTATCTGCTTTCCTTGGAATTACTGAACCAGCTATTTTTGGGGTGAACTTACGTTACTTCCGCCCATTCATTATGGGATTAATTGGTGGCGGTATTGGTGGATTTGTGGCAAGTTTACTCCACCTTGCAGGAACAGGAATGTCAATTACAGTCATCCCAGGAACGTTACTCTATTTAAATGGTCAGTTAATTCCTTATATTTTAGTGAACCTATTATCAATCGGTGTTGCTTTTGGTCTAACGTACTTATTTGGATTTAGTGATGATATGTTAAAGAAAGTTGAGGATTAGTTAGACAATGTTAGATGGTAAGGTGAAAAATTCTCGTTTCCCTGTTAATTATCATATTACGCCTTTAGAAGGATTACTTAACGATCCAAATGGTTTATGTTTCTATCAAGGATTTTATCATGTATATTATCAGTTAAACCCAAAAGGTACGGACCATAAAAACAAGTGTTGGGGACATGTAAAATCAAAAGATTTAGTTCATTGGGTTCGAGAACCGATTGCGTTAGCACCTTCTGAGTGGTATGACAAAGACGGAATCTATTCAGGATCAGCTATTGTGGTTGGAGAATTATTATATGTATTCTATACTGGAAATGTAATTCAAGCAGATGACAGTAGAAAAAGTTATCAGTGTGTGGCTGTTTCAAAAGACGGTCAAACATTTGAGAAATTAGGACCTGTCATAGAAGAGATTGTAGGATATACTCGTCATGTGAGAGATCCAAAAGTTTGGTACGATGAGCTTGAAAAATGTTATTATATGGTCCTTGGCGCTCAAAAGAATGATGAAGTTGGTACGATTTTATTGTATTCGTCTGTAGATTTATTCAATTGGGAAAGCCAAGGAGAACTATTGGCTAATAATGAGATAAAAAAAATAGCGCAACGCGGCTATATGTGGGAATGTCCCGATTTATTCACACTAGATAATGAACAACTTCTTATCTATTCACCACAAGGAATTGAGCAAAAAGAGCATCAATTTGCTAATTTATATCAAACCATTTTGTTGCGATTAGCGAAAAACAATGAGAAATATACTATAAAAAATGAAAAAATGATTGAATTAGATTGGGGCTTTGAATTTTATGCGCCTCAAACATTTGAAGCGCCAGATGGACGCAGAATTTTATTTGGCTGGGCGGGTGTAATGCCAGAAAGGGATGAAACAGTTGCGCCAACAATTGCAGAAGGATGGATTCATCACTTAACGATTCCACGAGAACTTTCCTTTAAAGAAGGGAAGTTACTTCAAAAACCAGTCACAGAGTTAAAACAATTAAGAACGACAACTAGGCAGTATACGCTTGAGAAACAATGGCAAGAGACGTCATTAAAAAATGAATTGGAACTACTAGTATTGTTTGAAGAAACAGCAATAGATTTTGAATTAAGAATTAAAGAAACGACTAGACTCTCTTATAACGCCGAAAAAAAGCAATTTTGTTTGCAACGATTAAATTGGGCGACTGGAAAAAAAGAGAAACGTTTGACTTATTTAGATCGACCAGTTCAAAAAATACATGCCTATCTAGATGGTTCTTCACTAGAATTGTTCATTAATCAAGGAGAATCGGTTGCGACGGCTCGCTTTTTTGAAGAAGGACCAATGTCCATCACATATGTAGGGGGAAATAGCGGTAAAGCTGAGGTCTATGAGTTGAAATAAGCTTAAAATCAAAGAAAATTATGCTATCTATTGAGGAGTATCAATAGATAGCATAATTTCTTTTGTGAAATTAAGTGAAAAAATAAACAAAAAAAGCTATAGTTTGAAAATTTCAAAAAAGAAATTTAATATTTTACTAAAAGAAAATAATAACTATCTTTATGGTTAAAAAAAACAAAAAATATTTCTTGGATGTGTGTAATCTAAGAAATGTTTTTTTCGTTTTTCCAAATAATTTATTTAAGTATTTGTTAAAAATAAGTATATTTTATTTTTTTATTATTGTCTACATAAAAAAAGATTGTTTTTTATCATTTTTTTTACCTTTTGTCTAAAAAAATGAGAATAAATAGCATTTTATAATGATTGGATTTTTTTAAGTAAGTAACCAATAGTAATTACTTCTACTTTAATATGCATTTTTCTTTCATTATTTATCTATAAAAAAAATATTAGCCGTCAGTGTAGCCGTCACTATATGAAAGATATAAATTAGTAATAGTTATATAAAAAGATTCTTTATGAAAAAAAAGTTTATTTTTCGATAGGTCTTTTTTTCTTATGTCTAATTCAGAAATAATAAAATTTTTGGTAAGTAAATTTATAAAGAAATCATAGTTAAATATAGATAATAGGAATTAAAATAACAGATTTTCTAATTTTTACGAAATAGAATGGCTGTTATTAATATAAAGTTTTACTAAAAAAGTCAATTAGAAATATCAAAAATAATGTTTTTTATTAACTAGCTATATTTTTTTAACACAGATGCTTGTGAGTAATTAAATAACTAGTGAATGTTAAATAAATTTATTGATCGTCTTTTTTAATAATTACTTTTTTTATGATGAAGAAAAAAGAATACAGGAATCATTTTTTTTTGATTTTTATTTTTGATTAAATCAATCTATCAACCAATTTTAAAAACAATCGTTATTTAAATAGTGGTTTTCTTTTATTGTTTTTAATTTATAAGCCGTAAAAATCTCCGTCAAATAAAAAACTATACTTGTTATTAATGGTTTTTTTAGCTGTTTTCTTAGATTACACACATTCAAGAAAAAAGGAAGGGGGATTTTTGTGTCAGATTTAGGAATTTTAGCAGATGAACAAATGTTTCCAACAGAGCTATTTACTGTTCTGCAATCACAAACATATCAATTGATAGATGTGAAAGAAAAAGAGCAATTTGAAAGATTAGACGGTTTGATTATTTATTTAACGAATGAAAAGAGTTTACCTGAAGCAATTGATTGGTTAATTTTTTCAAAGTCTAAATCAGATGTTTTTGTTTGGATTATTTCACAGAATTTATTGGATCGAGAGCAAACGATTTTGTTTGAATTAGGAGCAAATGATGTTCTTTGTGTGTCAGATGGAATAGAAAAACTTCCATACATCATCAAAAACACTTTTGATCGTACAAACCAAAAAAAGAAAGAAACAGATTCGATGTTTCCATATTCTTTTTTAAATGACAAAAATCAAACGGTAGTGGTCAATGGACAAGAAGTTGGACTGACACGGACAGAGTTCCAATTTCTACGAGTTTTATTTGAACGAGTGAATACAACTGTAACTTATGAAGAAGTATTTCGTACGATCTGGCCTGATTCTCCAGATGTGCAGACACTAAGGATTGCGAATGTTGTTTTTCATTTACGAGAAAAAATCAAGGAAAGCAAAGATTTTTCAATTAAAACTACTAGATCAATCGGATATCTACTAAGAATAGAAAAGTAAATTATTTAATTAAGATAATCAAATAGTGATGGCTCAGTGAGATGGAAGTTAGTCTGATAAGTGAAAAGCAAATAAGTAAGAAGTAGCATAATTCAATGCTGTACTTCTTCTTATGTGTTCAGAATTGAAGATTCTTGTTCTAGCATTGCTTGGGATTATTGAAAGAAAGTGTTGTGAATCTTATCAAAAAAAAAGTACTGTTTCAAAAAATTTTTGATTTGTTTTTTTATGTGGCTTTAATATTTATTGTGGTTGTTTTTCTAGGGTTGTCTATCTTTCAAAGTCAAGATAAATCGTTTATGGGCTATCGAATGTTTGGTGTGTTATCAAATTCAATGGCAATGCCTTCTGGAAAAACTGAAAATGGCGGATTTAAAGCAGGAAGTGTCATTTTTGTTCAAGATGCGAAAGCTGAACAATTGAAGATTGGCGATATTATTACGTATCGTCCATCAGTTAATCCAAATAATAAAAGTACTAATTTTCTGACTCACCGTTTGGTAGAAATTCAATCTGATGTTGAAGATGGACCCTACTACGTGACTAAAGGAGATGGCAATAAAGACACTGATATGCCCATCGTACCTAAAGCTATTGTAGGGAAAGTTGTTTTTTCAATTCCAGGATTAGGTAGTCTTTTAAAGTTCATTAGAGACAATAAAATAACATCTGTTGTTTTTGTTGTGTCGATTATTGCGTTTTTTTTGACCTTGAGAATGTATGTTTTTCCTGCAAAAAAAGAAACGAGTAGCAAGAAGAAGAAAACGAATGCTCGTAGACGACCTAACTCTCAACAAGCAATAAGGACAAATCAACAAAATAGTCAGAAAAATGATAGGAATGTGCAAAGACGCCGTCGAAAAAAAAGTCCTACAAATCAAGTGAAAAGAAGAATCAATAATAATTAACAATATTAACTCATCTAAATGAGTCAATATATATATTAATCTAGGAGGTATTACGATTTATGAAAAAGAAAAGTAGTAGAAAAAAATGGCTAGTTGCAACTGCGGCATTTGCCCTTTTAGCAATTGGAGCTGGTACATTTGCATGGTTTCAAAGTAAAGATAACGTGACTAACCATTTTGAAGGGGAGCTTGCAGGGAATGATGTAGAGATTGTCGAGCAATTTGTTCCTAAACCATGGAAACCAGGCGATGCTGTTGAGAAAAAAGTTGCTGTTGCGAATATTGGTGAATATGACTCTATGATTCGCGTTTCACTAAAAGAAACGCTGGCTAAGTTGAAAAATGCAGAAGCACAATTAACGGATGATGCAACAAAATTAGATGGCAAAACAGAAGCAGATATCTATTTGATGCCTTTGGATGTAGCAAAAGTAGCTGCAGGGTACACACCTAGTGTTGTTGCTGATACTAAATTTACTGTTACTGGTGGCGACTACGCTGGAACTTATACTCTAAAAGTACAAGAAAAAGAAATTAATACAGCTGCTGATGGCACAAAGACATATAGTTATGTTTCTTACTGGGATAATGGTACTAAACAATATTATGCAAAAACAAATGGTTTTAACCGTGCGACAGATGGCACATTGACACCTCAAACAGCGCAATTTAAGTATGTTGACTTAGAAAGAGCTGCAGCAGATAGTAGAGATTGGGCTGCAAGTCCAATTTATACCCCTACACTTGATATCAAAGCTGATGGAACAGCGAATGTTGAGAGTGGTGTAGATAATAAAATTGAATTGAATTTTGTTAACCTATCAAGTACTGGAACAGCTGGAAAATGGGCATATAATGCTGCTGATGGTTATTTCTATTATATTGGTATTGTTGGACCACAAGCACAAACTGCTCCATTGCTTAACTCAGTTACTTTGCTTAATACTGCAGATAATACTTACTCAAAACTTTCTTATGATTTAGATGTAAATGCTAGATCTATTCAAGCAGAAAAAGAAGCAGTGGATTCAACTGATTGGTTAAATGCAACAAATGCTACAATCAAAACTGCTTTAGAAGGATTGTACTAAGAGTAACGAAACAAGAAATTATTAATATGACACTAAGAAAAAACACTTAGTTTAGTAAGTAAGAATGAATGAGGAGGAGAGGGTTGAAGCAAATGGGATGTTCTTTTTGCTTCAACCTCTAACTCCGAAATGAAAGAATCAATATTTTTGTAAGCCGTTAGCAAATGCATGATGACATATCGATTTTTCTTTAAAAGCTCCCACATAAACGGCTTGATTCTTATTTTCATGACAACTTATTATTGAAAAATTTTCTCTTTAGCTAAGTAAACTTTTTGCAAAATTTATTTAGTTAAGTGGAAAACAAGAGTGCTTTTCTTAAAAGGGGTCAGAATAAAAGGAGAATGTGGAATGAAAAAGATTAATTTGTTTGGAACAATTATTTTGGTCGTATGCTGTCTTTTTATACATCCTGCGCTTTCTTTTGCTAGTACATTACCACCAGGCTTTTTGATTGGTGATGAACAAGGAATTAAAGTGGAGAGAGATGGAAAATATTTTATAGAAGTCAATGATGTGATGCCAGGGAAGAAATGGACGAAAAAAATTAGTCTAGTTAATTTAGAAGAAAAAGACCGCTATTCGTTAACGATGGATATCTCAAATCCTAGAACACAAGGGAAGATTGATTTATCAAAAGAAATTGCGATGGAATTGATTTACGATGGGAAAACAGTTTATGAAGGTCCGTTATTAGGGATTAATGACACAATGAATTTGCAAAAAAATTTACTAGATTTAGGTGTGTTTACTCCAGGAACTTCTCGAACATTAATTGCTAATTTTTCTGTATCTTCAAAATTGACTAATCAAGATTTTTCTGTAAAAAATATAGTGGATATTGATTGGACGTTTTATGCAATCAAAACTAAAGAAGGGGAATTTCCAAAAACCGGAACATCCAATACCCCTACGATTCCTAAAGAAACGAAAAAAGGCATTTTTCCAAATACAGGTGAAGAAGTAAAAGGAATGTTACTCTTCTTTTGCATTGGGCTGTATTTGATTTTGACAGCATTATTGATTTTCAAAAAGCGACATGATTGGAAGAAAACGAGGTGAAATCATGAAAAAAAATAAAAGAATCATTGCGTTGAAAAAAATTCGTCCTTTCCCAAAAAAAGAACTTATGCTGATTATCGCTTTGCTCTCATTAACAGTGATTGCTTTTACTTATTCATGGTTTACATCGGAAGATTCAGTAGCTAACTCGTTTAAGGGAACAAACTTACATGATGAAATAGTAGAAGTTTTCAATCCTGAAACCAATTGGGCTCCAAATCAAGCCGTTATAAAAGAAGTTCGAATAAAGAATACTGGAAATGTTGATTCTTTGATTCGTGTGTCTTTGTATGAATTTTTACTGATGTTTAAAGTTGATATAACGGATGGAACAGGAAATGGTAACTTGGTTACAGAAGCCGTAGCCAAAGATAAAAAAGTCGATTTACATGATGTGACTACATGGCAACCAGCAGTAGATACTGGTGGAACCTTTACTTGGGAAGGACAGCATTATGTTGCAAATAAAGCGTATATTTCTGATTCAAAACAAATATCTGAAGCATATAAATATAACGATACAGTGCGAGATACAACGGTTTATAAATACATTCAACTTAATTTTGAAAACGTCGTGACTGCGATTCCTGCAAGCTCAACAAAGGATTATTGGTTATATGAAGATGGCTATTTTTATTATTCTAGACCGTTGAAACCAGGAGAAGATAGTGAGCTTTTGTTAAAAAATGTTTCATTATCTAAAACAACGCCTAATCGTTATAAAGGTGCATTATACCAAGTTCAAGTTTACATGGATGCTCATGACCAAACAACGCCAGTTTTCAGCAACTGGAAAGTGTCCAACAGTAGTCAAGCTTACACGTTGCTTAATCAATTCATAGAGTAGGAGGAGTGGGAAAATGAAACTAAAAAAAATGAAACATTCTAAGCTCTTGCTACTACTGGGTAGTCTAGCCGTATTTTTAATTTTAATGCTTACTAGTAATGGAACATTCTCTTCTCTGACAGATTCTGATAATAAGCAAAATGCGTTTCGAATCGGTGATTTAAAAGTCGCAATCAAAGAGGAATTTGATCCACCTGTCAAGTTTGAACCAGATAAAGAATATACTAAAAAAGTGAAGATCGAAAATACTAGTGATCAAGCGATTTTTTTACGAGTATTGGCTTCACCAATGATTTCCAAAAAAGAGGCAGATGGTACGACAATGCTATTGCCAGCAACAACGGACGGCACAAAACCGATTTTAACGATTGATTACAATGCAATGGATTGGATTGATGGCAAAGATGGCTATTTCTATTATAAAAAGAAAATTCCTAAAGGTGAAAGTACGCCACATTTGTTTACTAAAGTAGCATTGAATAAAGCGAATATCGAAGAATTATATGACGATTATACAGATGTCAATTTAACCTTTGAATTAAAAGCCGAAGCCATCAATTGTACACAATATGCATATAGAGATGCTTGGTGGAATAGTAAAATTCCAACGGTTAGTCCGTTATTGGATGTAGATAATGAGTTGAAAGGTCAAACAATATAAGATGAGAGGGTGAGGAACTATTGAAAAAAAAGCAAGAAAAACAAGTAAACAGAATAAATAGACTTAAGTATCTCTTTACCCTGTTTGGAACTTGTCTTTTACTAGTGATTGGAGGCATGCTTTCCTTTAGCGCTCAGGCATACGCAGCCGATTTACAACCTGGGGAAGTAAGATTGACTAAAACAGCAAAACCAGTTGCCGATATGGTTAATCAGTGGGATGTAACAGTCAGGGTAGAAGGAAAAAATCACTTCCCGCCACCATCAACAGATGTTGTTTTGATTATTGATACTTCGGATAGTATGAATGATACGGTTAATAACGGGAAAAGTCGATTAGCTATTGCGAAGGAAGCGGCTAAAAATTTCGTGAATCAAGTATTAAAAGATAATTATGTCAATCGAATTTCTTTGGTTACATATGCTGGAGAAGTAACCGAGTATAAATTTGATGATGGAGCGAGTTGGAATGAGATTTTTGTAGATTCTGCTCACCGTCAATTATTGCTTGATAAGATTGAGTCATTAACAGCAACAGGAGGAACATTTACTCAAGGGGCTATTCGTAAAGCGACAGATCAACTAACCGATTCTATAGCAATCAATCGTAATATTGTCTTATTATCGGATGGAGTCCCTACGTATAGCTATGATGTCCGTTCACCATATAATCAATTAGATAGTATGGATATAATAAAAGATTACAATCCAGGGGATGGTTTCACATACTATGCAACAAGGAAAGGGATTCCAGCAGCATCTTATGATTATAGTCAGAGAATTGGACATGGAGGTGATTATGCTACACAAGCTCCTAGTTCATGGTTTACTCCAGCTCCCAATCAACGGATACTAGCGAATCATGCATACGCTGCTATAGATGAAGCTGGTTTTAGTAAAGCTAAAATGGTCACTGGTTCAACATCTAAATTGCTAATTACCGATTTTTATACTGTGGGTATTGATTTGGAAGCTGAAGCAAATACTGCGATTGGTCAACAAACATTAAAAGAAATTGCTTCTTCGCCAGATAATTATTTTGATACAAAAGCTGATGATTTAGATAATATATTATCTGGAATTGGTGGACAAATAATTGGTGCGATGAAAAAAGCAGATATCACAGATCCGATGGGAAAAGGATTCAAATTGACAGACCAGAGTAAGATAAAAACAACTCAAGGCGATACGGAAGTAGCCACTACCGCTGGAGTTGAAACTATTAGTTGGGATTTGGATTCATTAACGACACCTGTTTCTAATGATCCAAATGAAACTGTTTTTTATGCTGAAATGACCTATCGAGTGGATGCGAACAATAATGTTATTTCGCAAATGGATGGTTCTACAGGATTGGCGCCAACCAATGGCAAAACAACGATTGATTATATCGCTTATGATAAAGAAAATGAATTTAAAGAGAAAAAAAAACACGATGAATTTAAGGTTCCAACGGTTAAACCAACGATTGTTAGTCTTAAAAAGACTGTGTTAGATGATAAAGGAAATGAAATCAAAACCAAGGAACCGGAGGAGAAATTTAAGTTTTCATTTGGAGATGATGCGTATACTAAAGATGATACATTTGTCTTGCAGGCCACAGAGAGCATAGAAACAGTTCATCCTTGGGACGCTACAAAAGAGTATTCAATAACTGAAATCTTACCAGCTGAACCAGAGTTTAAAACGACGATTACTATCAATAATCAAGAAGTAGAGAGTACTAATTCGAAATTTACTTTTTCTTATAACGATACAAAAAAAACTTATGATGACCAAAAAATTCATGTAATCAATCAAAGAATCAGAAGAGAAAAAGATGTCATATTGCATATCAGACAAACTGTTATTAATAAAAGTGAAGAGTTAGTTGTTCCTAGAAAAGGGTATTATTATGCGCTGAAAGATAATAATTTACAAAAAATGAATTTAGTTTCTGGCAGTACTACGAAAGATACAGCGGCCGAAATCGAGAAGTCATTATTTACAACGTATAAGATAGTTGTCGATAAGAAATTGACGGATATCGATTTAACAGATATTGTTCCTGAATATTACTCTTTTTATGGCTATATTTTAACTACCTCAGCTAATAATTTGAAAACCGAGCATGTTTCAAGTAATAGCATAGGATTAAAAACAAATAATAAGGTTTTGCTAGATTATCAAACAGTAGATGAATATTGGTTGACTATGATTATCGAACCTAAATTTAATGATTCAGAAACATCACCTAGGCCCTATAGTTGGAGTTATAAGATTAATCAATTTGGGAATTAGAAGCATCGCCTCCTTTACGGATACTTGTATTTGAGATAAAATCGCTTATTTGCGAGGGAGTTGCTTTTACACCACTATTTATTCAATTGGCAACTACTTGATGCTAAGTAGTTGTTGCTATCAAGACTTAACAAACTTGAGGGAATGTTAAAGGTTGGTAAGCGGAAAAATAGGCTGAATGGGTCTTGTATTATGGATTAAAAAAAGAGAATGGAGATTTTAAAATTAAGGTCCTGTTTTATATCGTAATGTTTTGAGAAAAATGGGATTTAATTTAAAAATATAAAAAGTTTTTCAGGGGGAGTTAAATGAACAAGAGAAATGTAGTTAGGTTACTTTTATTGCCAATTCTATTTTTTATAGGCGTTGTAACCTTTGGAACCGAGCAAGCAGAAGCGACATCTTTAACAAGTACATGGTCGACAAATACGGCAAGCGACCCATTAGCACAAAATGATCCAATCTTTGGTAGGTCAGCCAATCAAACAGTGCCTTCTAGTTTTAATGCGCGATGTTATATACCGCCAACCTATGGAGGAGTTCAAGTTGTCAAGTATGATTCGAAGACGAATGCACGATTAGCTGGAGCACAATTTACGATTTACAATAGTCGTAATCAGGCAGTCCAAGTGATTCAAACCAATACGAATGGTATTGCTGAAACAAGAACGTTAGCAAATGGAAATTATTCGATTCGTGAAACGAAAGCACCAGATGGTTATCAATTAGACAGTAGTTTACTGAGATTTAGTGTCTGTGCAGGCAAAATGGTTTGTTTGTCAAAATGTAATGTTCCTCTGCCAGTGAAAAAAGGGTGTATAAAAGTTACCAAAATCAATGAAAACAGACAAGTTTTAAATGGAGCTGTTTTTGATGTGTATAATTCAAACGATCAATTTATTGGAAAAATTACTACAAGTGGAAATGGAACAGCAACCCTAGGTAATCTACCTTATGGTACATATAAATTAGTAGAAGCAAAAGCACCAGAAGGCTATGAATTAGACACTACACCTAAATATGTCACTTTATCAGCTTCATCACCTTGTGGAGTAGCTAGTATAACAATTTGTAACAAGAAAAAGGTATGTACAGGAAAAATCAAAGTTGTTAAGAGAGACGAATGTGGTAAAAATGTACTAGCTGGAGCCGAGTTCGATATCTTTAATTCTAAAAATCAATTAGTTGGTAAAATTACGACGGATAAAAACGGTGTGGCTGAATTAGCTAATTTACCTTATGGTACGTATAAATTAGTAGAAACCAAAGCACCAGAAGGCTATGAATTAGATGCTACACCAAAATATGTCACATTATCGCAATGGTCAAATGGCGTAGCTTGCATTACGATTTGCAATAAGAAAACACCAACAGGAAAAATTAGAGTAGTGAAACGAGACGAATGCGGTAAAAATGTATTAGCAGGAGCCGAATTTGATGTCTTTGATTCAAATAATAAATTAGTTGGTAAGATTACAACAGATAAAAATGGTGTGGCTGAATTGGCTAACTTACCATACGGTACGTATAAATTAGTAGAAACGAAAGCGCCAGAAGGCTATGAATTAGATGCTACGCCCAAATATGTTACTTTATCAAAATATTCAAATGGTATCGCATGTATCACGATTTGCAATAAGAAGACACCAACAGGGAAAATCAAAGTAGTTAAAAAAGATGAGGCAAACCAATTATTAGCAGGAGCCGAGTTTATTGTAATTGATTCGAACAATCAATTAGTAGAGAAAATTACAACGGATAAAAATGGCGTTGCTGAATTAACAAATTTACCATATGGAACATATAAAGTAATTGAGGCAAAAGCACCAGAAGGGTACGAATTAGATGCGACACCAAAATATATTACTTTATCTAAAAACTCACCAAGTGGGATAGCTACACTAACTATTTTGAATAAAAAGAAAGTTGAAAAAGGAAGCATTGAAGTTATTAAAAAAGATGAAGTGGGACAACTATTGGCTGGCGCTGAATTTAATGTTTTGGATTCAGAAGACAAAGTAGTTGGAACAATCATCACAGGTGTGAATGGGGGTGGTTCACTAGGTAATTTACCATATGGCACCTATAGATTAGTAGAAACGAAAGCACCAGAAGGCTATGAACTAGATCCAACACCTAGAACAGTTACTATTTCTAAAACAAACCAAGTAGTTAAAATTGAAGTAGTTAACAAAAAAACAGCACCAGTTACTGGTGGAATCAAAATCATCAAATTTGTCAAAGGTTCTAATCCTGAAGTCTATCTGAAAGATGCTGTATTCGAAATCTATGATAAAGATAATAAAATTGTAGGATCATATACGACAAATGAGCAGGGTGAAGCGCTCGTTTCAGATTTAGAAGCAGGTAAATATTTAGTTCTTGAAGTTAAAGCTCCGCCAGGCTATCAAGAAGATATCACTATTTATGAAGTAATAGTTGAAGCTGGCAAAATTGTCGAAGTTAGACATCCAAATGTTGAAAAAATTACAACAGGTGACTTATTAGTTAAAAAGTATGTGAGAGATAGAGCTGGATTTGAAACAACAATTCCTGTACCAGATGCTAAATTTGAAGTAATTGATTCCGCAGGAAAAACTTATACAGGAACAACCGATAATGAGGGGAATATCCACTTTTCTGGATTACCTGCAGGCGAAGTAACAATCACTGAAACGGAAGCACCAACAGGGTTTATAAAAGATTCGACTCCTCAAACCAAAACAATTGAAGTAGGTAAAACCACAGAGGCGATTTTTTATAATGAAATTAAACCCAGAAGTGGTCTATTAAATATTTATCTTTCAAGCAGTAACTCAGAAACATCGTTAGCAAATATCGAATATCAAATTGTATCTAGTGAAAATGATAAAGTAATCGATACTATCAAAACGAATGAGTTTGGTCAAGCAAGTGTAGCTTTACCTGTTGGTGAATATAAGTTAGTTCCAACAATAAGCTTTTTAGATGAACAAGCTCAAACGTTTAAAGTTGAAGAAGGTAAATTAACAATTATTCACTTAGAGATTTAACAAAGACCAAAAGTATTAGAAGTTAGCTATAATCAAATTTGTTTTAGGATAAGTCGTTTTACGATTTATTTTAAATAGATAGTAATCCGTGCGCGCGTTTTACAAAAAAAATTAGGAGGAAGAAGAATGAACAAACAAGCTGAAAAAAAAGTTGGAAAATCTTTTGAAGAATTAACAACAGAAGAAATGAATAAAGTACAAGGAAGTTGCCGCAAAAGTTGTTGCGCTCCATCATGGAACTACTACTCTTCAAGATGTAGTTACAATTGCTACTCTTCAAGATGTAGCTGTTGGTGGTAATTTATAAGAATTAAGTTGCTGGACAAGTTGCTGAACCTAAGCCACTTGTCTGGCACTTATTTTTAATAGGAAAAATGAACCATTGGCTATCGAAGAAAAAAGGTACTTCTATGGCCGTAGATAGAAAGCTTAAATCAGTCAGTAACTGTTTATTATTCATGTAAACAAAAACTGTATTTACATAAAATGAAGTAAAAGAGGGTTGGTATGAGTATAACGAATTTAGCTAAAGGGACGTCCATTCGACAACGTTATGAGTTGTTGACTGGTTATTATTTGAGTAAAAATATTCAAGATGTAAATGCTCAACTAGAAAACTATACGAAGTGGCGTCAACGACCAACAACGGTCACTGATGAGCGTTTTGATGAGTATTTGAACTCTTTGAAATTGACCAAATCAGCTTTCGATATGGCAATCAAAGAGTTGACGCAAGAAGAAGAAGAATATATTTTCGAACAGATTCAGTCTGAAAAATGGATGGAAATAACACAAGCGATTCTTACTAGTGAAGACCAATCTTTTGAGAATTCTTTAGAGCAAGAAAAAGCCAACTTCACTTATGCGTTGCGTTTACATATTAATTATTTAGAAGAACAATTAATCGAAATCATTTCTGAGTTTCCCGCACTTACAGTTCACTCTCATGCTGTACAAGAATATCTAGGTGAATGTGTTAACCGTTTTATAGATATTGGGCTGAGAACTTTTGTCTATGATTTACATGTTGAAAAAGAAAAAATGGTTTTTTCAGAAGTTCTAGATGAAAAAGAAGGATTTCACCAGTATCTTGCAGAACGATTTGATACAAAAGAAAAACTAATACTTTTTTATACTACGTATCCCGTTTTAACAAGGTTATTGGCTGAGACAATTGAATTTCAAACAACGAATTTTCGAGAATTACTTCAAGCGATTGCTGAAAGTGAACGTGATTTGCAGCAAATTTTACAAGTAAGTTTACCGATTCACTTAACGAAGATTAAAATGGGCGCAGGTGATTCACATGATCGTGGTAAATCAGTAGCTATTTTAACCTTTAATGATAATCAAGAAATCGTTTATAAGCCTAAAAATTTGCTGATTAGTGAGCGATTTGACACGTTTATTCGGGAAATAAAAAAAATAGATAAGACATTAGATTTTTATTTAACAACTAAAATCGTCAAAGAAAAATACTCGTTTGAAGAACGCTTGATTTATTCAGAATGTCTCACGGAAGAAGAAGTCAGTCATTACTATGAGCAATTTGGTCAAATCATTGGGTTGGTTTATTTATTGAATGGCAATGATTTTCATTTAGAAAATGTGCTGGCTTGTGGGAAATATCCAGTATTGATTGATTTAGAAACGATTATTCAAAATCATTTCCCAATGCCGGATGAAGATCATGCATTCGCTAAAGCGCTACAAGAAAACGGCAGTTCAGTTGTGATGAGTGGACTTGTCCCGTCCTATGTCTTTGAAGAGCGAGTAGAAACGGATGTGGAAGGAGCTGCAAATGGCGTGCAATTAAGTGCGCTGAGTGGAGGAGAACAAAAATTACCGTACAAGGTATTGAAACTGACTAATTATGATTCAGTAAATATGCAATTCACTTATCAAGAGCATACGACAGATGCAGCAGAAAATATTCCGTTATTTAATGGTGAAAAAGTAGATTTTGTTCCTTATATCAATACTATCATCAAAGGCTTTAAAAAGTTTTCAGCGTTTGCGATTCAAAATAGAGAAATTTTAGCTATTTTGGCAAAATCGATTTTTTCAGATTGTATGGTTCGTCATGTAATTAAAGCGACCCAGCATTATGGCGATTTGCTGGATTACTCTACTCATCCTAGCTGTATGATCGATTATATTGAACGCGAGAAGCTATTTGAAAATCTTTGGATGCATGAATACGCTAATTCTAATCCAGTTCCTTATGAAATGAGAGATATGTTGCAGCATGATATTCCCATTTTCTTTAATCCAGTGGCGACGACCGATTTGGTTGCCAGTCAGGGTGAAACGATTAAAGACATGTATCAGACAAAAGCAATCGATCTTGAAGTAGCGCGTATAAAAAATTATTCAAAAGCAGAAGAAGCTGAACAACTCGATTATTTAAAAACTTCTTTTGGCTTATATCATGCGAGTGATTTACAACAAAAAAGAGTGACTTTAACGACAACTGCTTATCAGGATGATTTTCTAGCGGGGGCAATAGCAATAGGAGAAACGATTTCAAATGCCGCATTCGTAGGAACGGATTCAATCACTTGGAAAAATATTGAGGAAACGTCTCCTGATAATTATGTTGTTAATGTGATGAATGAAAATCTTTATGATGGCCTTACTGGCATGTATCTTTATTTTAGTGAAATGTATCATACGACTGGAGAACCAAGATTTAGGGAACCGTATAAATTGGCGGAAGCGTTTGTTTTAGAATTACAAGGAGAATATGTCGATAGCACCTCCGCCTTTTTTGGTTCTTTTTCTGCTGTATATCCATTACTCTACACCTATTGTTATACGGGTGAAGCGATTTTATTGGATGAAGCAGTCCGAATTGCCGAGCAGTATATCGAACGATACGACAAAGCAACCATTGAAAACTATGATTGGAATGGCGGAACAGCCTCAATTGTTAAAGTATTTACGCATCTATACCAATTGACTCAAAATCAGCGTTATTTACTATTTGCTCATCAGTTACTTTTAGATCTTGATTTAACTAAAATTACGCAAGGCGGATTTGCACACGGTTATTCAGGTGTTATCCATAGTGCTAATAGTGTGTTGAAGTTTGAGAAAGATCATAGGATAGAGCAATTGATTGATGCGTGTCTGATTGCTGAAAGAGCGACGTTTGATTCAGAGCAAAAAGGTTGGTTAGATTTTCGAATGACACCGCCAATGACCATTGATTTATGGTGTTACGGCTCTACGGGAATTGGATTAGCTTATTTAGATTTATTTACTAGTGGGTTCGAGGATCCTCAATTAGCAGAAGAAATTATCTGTGCAGCAGATCGCTTGATTAAACAGGATAAAAGAGATGACTGCTTGTGTCATGGTAATTTTGGCGATTTAGAATTTTTATTAAGTTTTGCGCAATCCGAATTAGCTTCGGAAGAACAAAAGGAACAAATTCAACAAAAATTGAGCCAAGTAAAACAAAAAATTGATGACGAATACTATACGTTTGAAGGGTTACCAACTATTCCGAAGTACGGTTTATTTACAGGGCTTGCGGGGATTGGTCATCAATTATTACGAATCTCCGCGTCAGATCGCGTTGGAAATGTGCTGATGTTGGATTTACCACAAAGATAGGAGCGATCATCGTGACAAAAAAAGTGCCATTTACAGAACAGAGTGAACATAGTGAATGTGGTCTTGCTTGTGCAACAATGGTGTTGAATTACTATCAGGCTAGAACGACACTTAGTCACTTACGAGATATTTATGGAGTGCCAAAAGGTGGTAATACGTTAACGAATTTGAATCAAATTTTACTGGATCATGGGATTGAAACAACTGCTATTCGGGTATTGGATTTTGAGATTTTAGAAAATCAAACAGCGCCCGTTATCTGTTTTTGGGAAGAACGACATTATGTCGTTTTAGAAGAAATGACAGAGAATGAAGTAATTATTTTAGATCCAGCAATTGGCAGAAAAAAAATTCAATTGGAAGAGTTTAAAGAGAGCTTTTCTGATATTGCATTGATTGTGTCAGCTGCTGATGATATCCAGGTGCAAAATGTGAATAAAAAAAATGCAACGGGTCAAATTTTGAAAACAATCTTACAGAATCAGCGGTTGAGAGTGGGTATTTTTATCGCATTAACCTTAGGAATTCAATTAGTGACGATTGCAGTACCACGCTTGACCCAGCGAATTATTGATCAATCTGGTGTTGCAGTGACCAATGTGGTACAAATCGGATCAACGATTGCGATTCTATTTATTTCCTATTATTTATTGCAAGTTTCAAGAGGATTGGTTTTGATTGTATTAGAAAATCTATTTGATTTAACGTTAATGAAGTCGTTTATGACTAAAATCATTCACTTACCACTCAGATTTTTTGTCAATCGTTCAACGGGAGATTTGATTTTTCGCTCAAATTTAAGTGTGATTATTCAACAAATCATGAGTCAACGAATGCTGACGATTTCAATTGATTTTCTCTTCGTCTTTGTTTATCTGATTTTAATGGTCACAATTTCACTAAAACTAACCTTGATTGCTGTTTTTGGTGCTTTCATAATGGGCTTGATTTCGGTAATTAATTCTAGAAAAGCGCAAAGCATCACTGATAAAGAGTTAATCGCACAATCCAATGTACAGCGAATCTTGGTTGAATTTTTTGAAGGGATGGAAACCGTTAAGTCATCTGGTTCGGAACGTCAATTTTATACTAAATGGTTAAAAGAATTTAAACGGCAAATTCGTTTCCGGTCTCAAAAAAGTCGCTTTTCTACGTGGTTTAGAACAATTCAAACATCGATTCAATTTATTTTACCGATTTTATTGATTTATGTTGGACTGTTCCAGATCACTCAAGGGCAATTGACAATTGGTGCATTGATTAGTTTTAATGCATTATCTGGTGCGTTTATTACACCTATTGTTACCGTATTTGATTCATATACTGATTTTTTATTGTTACGTTCTTACTTTGGAAAATTAAACGAAGTTTTGGATGCAGAAGATAGCCCTTATGTAGGGAAAAAAGGCAAGAAAATCAAGTGGATCAACTCAATCAAAGTAGAAAATATTTCGTTTAAATACAGTCATTTCGAAGAAGATATTTTACATGATACATCTTTCGAAATTAAAACAGGAGAAAAAATTGCTATCGTCGGTAAAAGTGGCTCTGGTAAAAGTACCTTGCTGAAATTGTTAGCTGGCTTATATGATACCTCTGATGGTCAAATCAAATTTAATTCTCTAGATGTGAAAAAAATCAACCATCAATCATTAAAAGAATGTATCAGTGTAGTGAATCAAAAACCAACGATTTTTAATGCAACGCTTTACGATAATATTGTGATGAATCAAAAAGAAGTTTCAGAAGAATCATTTGAAAAAGCTATTTTTGATTCTCGAGTAGATGAAATTATCGCAAATTTACCATTAGGTTTGGATACGCAGATTTCAGAAGGCGGGATGAACTTATCTGGTGGTCAAATGCAACGAGTCTCAATCGCTCGTGCCTTAGCCAAAGAAACAAGTTTACTTTTAATGGATGAACCGACAAGCTCCCTCGATAACATTTCAGAAAATTTTATTATGGAACGTTTAAAATCGTATGACTTTACTTGTATCGTTGTGGCCCATCGGTTGAATACAGTGAAACATTTTGATCGGATTTTGGTGATGGATCAAGGGGAAATTGTCGAAGAAGGAACACATGAAGAGTTATTAGCTTTAGAAGGTTTCTATCACTCGATTTATTTTGAGCCAACAACTGAAACTAAACCAGAATTACGGATGGTTCAATAGTTAAGCAATCGTCTTCTAAATGAAAATAAACGGAGGTTGGGACAAAAGTGTTTAGCTCCGAGAACCAAGTAGGTACGATGCATCATCGAATCACTACGTTCTTCGTGGTTTATCGCAATAAGAAGGAATTTCCGAAAATGACAAGAAACACGAAAGTTTTCCTTTCGATGTTGAATGATTCCGACTTGGTGTTCTTCAAATTTTTGGTAAATTTCGGCTTATTTCCGAAGGAGCTGCTTTTGCACCACCGTTTATCAGGTCATAAAACGATCGCTTAGAATTGAGCAATTGGACGAACCAACAGTTATTGCGTTCTTTGCAATGAATGATGGTTAGGAAATTGCTGAGATTCTGATTGTTTTATGCCGTTTGTTCGGTTTTAAAAGATAAAACAAAAGTGTTTTTTGCTTTTGTCCCAACTTCTATAACAAGCATGGATGCCTAAAAATCGGAACTTGATTTTTTAGGCATCCATATTTAGTTATCTGCGTTAAATGAAAAATTCATTCAAAATAGTCTAACGAGGTGTTTTTACAGGAAGTGAATTTCTTTTTAGTGAAAAAAATATAGCATCGAGAGTCTTCTTTTGTTAAAATTTGATACAAATAGAGAGGTGAAGCAAGATGAAGCTCTTTTTAATAGAAGATGACCATACACTCGCAAAGCTACTAAAAAATTATATTGAAAAATATGGATTTGATGTGATTATCGCCCAAGATTTTAACGATTTAGTATCTGAATTCAAGCAGATACAGCCAGATTTAGTTTTGATGGATATTAATTTACCTTATTTTGATGGTTTTTATTGGACGAAAGAGATTCGACAAAATTCTAATAGTCCAATTATCTTTTTATCAGCTCGTGATCATACTATGGATCAAGTGATGGCAATGGAGTATGGTGGAGATGACTATTTAGTCAAACCGGTCGATAATCAACTTTTAATGGCTAAAATCAAAAGTCAATTAAGACGTGCCTATGGAGCGTATGCGGTAAATGGTGAACGGATTTTAACGTATCAAGAACTACAGTATTTTCCTGAACGTTTAGAGATTCGTTATCAAGACAAACGAGAATTATTGACGAAAAAAGAAGGTGAACTAATGGAATTATTAGTTCAACAAGCTCCTACGATTGTTAAGCGAGAGCAGTTTCTAATGAAGTTATGGGATGATCAACAGTTTGTTGATGATAATACGTTGTCTGTCAATATGACACGACTGCGAAAAAAAATGACGGATATTGGACTTTCGTATTCGATTAAAACGATTCGTAATCAAGGATATCAACTAGTTTGGAGTGAAGCAACCTGAAATTATACTTTAAAACGCATATTGGAAAGTTTCTGTTTTGTCTTTCGATTTTACTTTTTTTATTTGTATTGTTAAGAGTTGCTGATTCTGCTGATGGACTGTTATTAAGTTATTTATTTGGTTTAGGAATTTTTTTATTTTGTCTCTATTTTGCAATAGATTATTATATGAAACGATCGCTCTATGCTTTTTTATCCAATCAAAAACAAGATATCTTTCCTAAAGATGCTAGCTTAGAAAGTCAAATGATTCAAGCACGAATTACTCATATATTAAAAGAACAAGAAAATGCGCTTCGTTTTCAAACTAAAGCTAAAGAGCAACAAATCACGTTTATGAATCTATGGACACATCAAATGAAAACACCAATCAGTGTTTTAGAACTAATGGCTCAAGATAATCAATTAGATCCAGTTGCTGTGCTAAAAGAGACGCAGCGGTTGAAAAATGGGCTAAATTTAGCTTTAAATGAGGCACGTTTAGTAGATGGAATTGGTAATGATTTTCAGTTGAAGCAACTTTCTCTTACAGAAATTGTTATGACAACGATTAATGTTCAAAAAAATTACTTTATTCATCATCAAGTTTATCCCAAGGTAACGATGAAAGAAGACATTTGTGTTATTTCTGATGAAAAGTGGCTGATGTTTGTAATTGAGCAATTAGTGATTAATAGTGTTAAGTATTCAACACCTCAAGGAACAGTATTGATTGAAGGCGAAAGTAAAAATGGAATTCCGACGTTAACGATAACCGATTTTGGTATTGGCATTCCGTCAGAAGACTTACCGCGAATCAAGCAAGCTTTTTTTACAGGAGAAAATGGGCGCAGTTTTGGTGAAGCGACTGGCATGGGGCTATATTTAGTCGAGCAAGTCGTTCAAAGTTTAGCGATAACGATTGATATTCATTCAGAGCGCTCCAAAGGGACGACCGTTATACTATCTTTTCCAGCCAATTAAGGATGATAAATTAATGTTTTAAGAAAGAGGGCTAAATTTATTGCTGCAAAAGTAATTAACTTAAAGAAACAAGTAGTTAGTTATACACCATTGGTTTATGTCATGTACTATTTTCAAAATCAACTTGGTTTAGAGAGGCTATGTTTGTCACTTTTTTGTATTTCTTACAGCTCTGTAAGAAAAGTGAAAGATTGAGCAATAGGAGAGGATAAACTTTCTTGCTACACTTAAGATACAAAAAAGAGGAGGGGAAAAGATGGTATTGTTGGAGATTAAACAGCTAATCAAAAATTATCAAAACGAAATGACTGTCGAAGTTTTGAAAGGAATTGATTTAAAAGTTACAAAGGGAGAATTTGTGGCCATCATGGGTCCTTCTGGAAGCGGAAAAACGACCTTGCTAAATTGTATTGCCACGTTAGACCAACCGACTTCAGGAACCATTTTACTTGAAGGAACCAATCCTCATGAATTTAATAAAAATCAACTAGCTGATTTTCGTCGTCAAAAACTAGGTTTTGTTTTTCAAGACTATAATTTATTAGCTCCTTTAACAGTGATAGAAAATATTATTTTACCATTAACTTTGGATCGCCAAGCAAAAAATGTGATGTTAAATGAAGCAGAAAAATTAATGAACGAGTTAGGAATCGCCCATTTACGTGATAAACGAATTTATCAATTATCTGGGGGAGAGGCACAACGAGTGGCTATTTGTCGGGGGTTGATTCATGAACCTAGTTTGGTTTTAGCTGATGAACCTACAGGAAATTTAGATTCAAAAACAGCAACAGATGTGATGGAACTATTATCAATGTTAAACCAAGAGCGGCAAGTGACAACGTTAATGGTTACACATGATGCTTTTTCTGCTAGTTTTTGTTCACGAGTCGTGTTTATTAAAGATGGCGCTTTCTTCAATGAAATCTATCTTGGCGATAGTCGAGAGCTGTTCTATCAAAAAATATTGACTGTTTTGAGTCATTTGGGAGGGCGGTCACATGAACTTTTCCAAACTAATTTTTAATAATGTGACTCGTTCAGCACGCAAGTATTTCAGTTATTTTCTTAGTAGTGTCTTTTCTGTGTTTATTTTTTTTATGTTTGCTATGCTAAATTTTCATCCTCAACTAAAAAGAGGTTTAGGTGGAAGTAGTGAAACAGTGAGTTCGTTTGCGGAAATCGGGATGACTGCTAGTCAAGTGTTGATTGTTTTGCTGTCCTTTATTTTTTTATGGTATTCATTTTGGACATACGTGAAAGCACGTAAAGCAGAATTGAGTGTTTATTTGATGCTAGGAATGAAGCCGAGAGATTTACGAAAATTATTATTTGGAGAAAATATGGTTATCGGTTGTTGTGCTACTGTTACAGGAATCGGCTTAGGAGTGATTTTCTCTAAGGCGATGTTGATTGTTGTCGGTAAACTACTGCATCTAGAAAAAGTACTGTCCTTTTATTTTCCTGCAAAGGGAATAGTGCTGACATTGATTGTTTATAGTATTTTGTTTTTCATCGTTAGCTTTCTGATGATTATACAGATCCAGACAAAAAATCTTAATCAGCTAGGAAAAAGCGATTTGCAACCACAACCATTGCCCAAAATCCATCCATTATTAGTAATTTTAGCCATCGTATGTTTATTTTTAGGTTATAGTTCACTTGCTTATTTTGTTTACCGCAATCAAACGCCACTGTTATTAGTATTTTGTGTGTTATTGACGGTTTTAGGAACCTTTTTATTTTTTCATCAAGCAATTGTTTATTTTTATCATTGGTGCCAAAAACGTTCCTTTTACTGGCGTGGGAAAAACTTGTTAACAGTTTCTGATGGGCTTTATAAAGCTAAAGAAAATGCGACAATGTATGCTTTGATTGCTTGTACAGCTGCTGTTGCTTTAGTTGCAATTTGTGTGACTACCGCGTTAGGAAGTGCAGAAACAGGCAGTCGAAGTAGTATTACGCCAGCGTATGTGATTTCCAGTAATGTAGCTGAAGCTAAAAAGCAACCTAGTGAAGAATTAGGAAATCAGGTGTGGAAGTTTGTCACTGATGCTGGCCAAAAGGGATTTCATGATTCAGTTGCTACGTATGCGTTAAAATGTGCAATGGATTCTTCCAATCCTGATATGACTGACAACTATTATTTTGTCTATTTAATGAAAGAAAGTGATTATAATCGTTTAGCTAAAAAACTAAATTTAGAACCATTACATCCAGACAAAGATGAGCTTTTAGAACCTGCAACGACAATCAATGAATACAATCAAAATAAAAAAGCAGTACCAGATAAATTAAAGGAAACAATCATTGCCGAGTTCGAACATGAAAAAACAAGAGAGCTAAATGCACGAAAGGTACCAGTGCATTTTAAATTAGCACCACTGTCTCGCTTATTTATTGCGCAAGATAATTTGGTTATGGAAAGTATGAATGTTCCAGATATTGAATTTCAAATGATTTATCAAATAATTGATTTTAAAAACTGGCAAGAAACCCCCGAACTAAATCAAAAAATTGAAACTTTTTTAAGTGAGCAACTGGACAAAGAACAAGCTTTAATGGATCAGATAATAAATGAAAGTGATTCGATTGAAGAGCAAGACAAAAAACTAGCAGCAGCGAATCTTCAATTTTTCAATTATGCATCGAAATATCAAATTTGGATGGAACAACGGCAAGCGAATGGAATGATTCTGATTATCGGAGTTTTATTGGGAGGGGTCTTCTTTTTATTCGCAGGATCGATTATTTACTTCCGTTTGTTTGGAGAGTTAGATAAAGAAGGACGTTATCATCGAAGTTTATATCAATTAGGTTTTCAACCCAAACAACGCCATCAAATGATTACTAGACAAATGCTTATGATGTATTTTGCGCCGATGTTTGTCGCTTTTTCTCATTGTGCTGTTGCATTTTGGGGTATTATTGCGATTGCTCAAATGGATTTATGGAATTACTTTTGGATAATCAACGGAAGCTACCTTGCTGTCTTTTTCCTACTATTTTTACTATCTCGTTGGCGGTATCTTATACATTTAGATCTTCGAGCAGAAGAACAACAAAAAATTGACATTTAAAAAAGTAGATATTAGCTGAAAAACTGTGTAATTGCTCTAGAAAGAGTAATTTACACAGTTTTTATCATAAAAAAAATTTATTTGATTTTTGAATTAGTAGCAGCTGTTTTTATTCCATCGTGTATCTGATTTTAATAGCTTTTTGTCTCACTCTCTATTAACAGACTGGTAGTGATTAATTTTTTCTTTTAAGATTATTTGGTCTAATTCATCTAAAACGGCATGGTGATTATTTGTGCCAATTACCTTGTTAGCCACTAGTTTTAATGAGTCTTGTCCATTTGATACGACGCAACCATATCCAACTCTGGTGATCATGCCTAAATCATTGAGATTATCACCAAAAGCGGCAAAATTTTCTGTTGAGAGATGCCATTCCTTTTCTAAAATTTCTAATCCAAATTCTTTGCCTGTGTTATCAGCAACTAAATCGATTGCCTCATGACCAGAAGTTATTGCTTTCAATTTTCCTTTAAATACGCTATTTAAAAGTTTTTCGCAATTCGCTACTTGATCCGTTGGGAAATTAAAGGCAAATTTATAAATTGTATCATCTAATTGATCATAATCGTTAATCTCTTGAAGATTTCGATAAAAGTAAGCTGCTTTTTTTCGATAGTTAGTGGGTGCGTTTTTTTTGATATACGCCGCTTGTTTTCCAGATAGAACTAAGCGAAAATCTTTGAAACTTGAATTTGTTTTAAGCAAGTCAAAAATAGGCTGTATCAAATTTGACGGAATGGGGTTCTCATAAATTATCTTGTTTTGTGAACTTATTTTCGCTCCATTCTCTGCAATAAAAGTAAGTTCAGAGTGAATATCTGGAAAATAAGCAATTAAACGCTGTAACTGATTGCCAGAGGCCACCACAAATTTGATGCCTAAATGTTTTAATTGTTGATACTGAGCTAAAAACCTATCAGTATCATACTCTTTATTATCATCTAAAAAAGTTCCATCCATATCAACAACAATAGCTTTTATCATCTTATTTACTCCCTTCTAAAAAGAGATGAACCAATGAAGCGCCTGTAACTTTTAGTTGATCTAAGGTTACTGATTTCTCTAGGGCCTCTTTTAAAGAAATTGGACCTAATTGAATCGAAAATGCACCAGCTAGTAAGTGTGTCATTTCACCGATATCTGTACTTCTTGAACCACATAAAGCAATCGTAGGAATACTGTATTTATGGGCAATACTAGCTACGCCATAAGGAACTTTTCCATTTTCAGTTTGATTATCTAAGCGACCTTCGCCAGTAATGACTAAATCTACTTTTGCAATTTTTTCTTCTAGTGCTAAGAACTTGCTAATAGTTTGGAATCCAGGTTTGATTGTACCACCTAAAGCTAAGATAGCTCCACCGAGACCACCAGCTGCTCCAGCGCCAGAAGCTTGTCGAATATCTACAGAGCTATATTTATTCAGTTCTAAGCTTATTTTTTGTGCTAACTCATCCATTTCGGTAATTTGTTGCTCGCTCCCGCCTTTTTGAGGACCAAATATTTTTGCAAAACCATTTGCTCCAACATAAGGATTGGTAACATCTGCGAGTGCAGTTATTTTTATTCCTAACTGTTGCCAATGTTTTTGAAGTGTCATTAAATCAATCGTTTTAGCAGAGTAAAGAGGGTTGATTTTCTTCGAATAATTTAATTCTCCACCCAAACCAGCTAGCAAACCTAAACCACCGTCAGAGGTACCTGAACCGCCAAGTGTTACATAGAAATTGGTTAGTTTATCTTGAGCAATAATCTTTTTGATCAATAGACCTAAACCAAATGTCGAACATTCAAGGATTGTTTTTTCGTTGGGTGTTATTTTATCGATACCTATAATAGAGGCAGATTCAATGATTGCAGTTTTTTGTTGATCAATCATGGTTACTAAGTATTCAACCTGAATTTGTTTGCCTGTTAGATCAGGTACTGTTTTGGCATGAATGGCTCCTCCTAAAGCTACTTGGATCGCTTGAATGGTTCCTTCACCACCATCAGCTATTGGAATACTAATCTTTTTAGTGATTCGGGGATCGGTTAAACCATCGATCAGTGCTTCATTTAACTCTTTAGATGTTGCGCTACCTTTAAATGAGTCGATTGCTACTAAAATTTTCATAAATGAACATCCTTTTTGATCCAAAAAGTAGCATAGGGTTTTAACTGTAGTGTTCCCTCTATTTTTGATTCAGAGATAAGATCAGTTCCATAAACATTTTCAACTTTAATCAATTGGTTACTAACATTAGTATAGGAATCGATTTGATTGTTTCCAGAGCCTCTTCGTATAGCAAATATTTCTGGTGCGGCTGAAATAATTTCTTGTTTGGCATAAGGACTAAAAGCAGCTTCTTTTTTTCTTAAACGGATCAGTTGAGAAATTCCAGAATAAATTTCTTTTCGATAAGAATTTTGATCAAGTTCAGTCAGTAATCGATTTTTCTCCAATTTTTCACGATTGATTCGACGGTTTATTCCAGAGCTTTCAGCTCCTTCATAATCATTTTTAGAACCAAAAAGTGAATGGTAGTAGATAGCTGGAACTCCAATTACGGAAAGTAAAATATGATGAGCAGCGATCATTTTTTTGGGAGTTATTTCAGGAATATGAATATCTTTTAGTGCGTCACTGTAATTAATATTCAGTTCATAAACTGATTGACTACCATCAGGATTATTTTTATAAGAAACTTTCCCGCCATTTTCTTTGACGCGTTCAACTAAAGCTTCTCTTTCTGCATCCGTTAAAATACCCTCTGTAGGTCGTAATCCAATTCCATCATGCGAAGCTAGAAAATTAAAGAAGGTAGCTGTATCAGAAACACGATCAATCCCCGCAGCCCAAGTAGTTAATTTTTCAGCATTTTCAGTTAGAAAACTGTGCAAAACTAGTGGAGGGAGTGGAAATTGATAGACTTGATTTGCTTCGTTTTCTCCTGATCCAAAATAACTAATATTATCTTTATGAGGAACATTTGTTTCAGTAATAATTTGAACATTTGGAGCGAGTTCATTCAATAAAATACGCCATAATTGAATAATTGCATGTGTTTGTGGTAGATGCATGCATGTTGTCCCGCTCTCTTTCCATAAAAAGCCAATGGCGTCTAAGCGAATTGAAGTTGCTCCTTTCTGCGCGTAAATCAATAATGTTTCAGTCAATCGACTTAAAGTTTGAGGATTTTTAACATTCACATCAACTTGATCTTCACTGAAAGTAGACCATACCGTTCTTGTATCACCTTGCTCATTTGTATATTCATGAAATAGAGGGCTAGTTCTTGGACGAGTCACATTTTTTGTATCAAAATTTTCATCGTATTCGATAAATGCGTGTGAAAATTCAGATTGACGAGTCATAAAATTTTTGAACCAAGAGCTAGATTTTGATAAATGATTTGCAACAAAGTCAAACATTAAACGCTTATCTTGTGCTAAGACTTCAATATCTTGCCAAGTACCAAGTTTAGGGTCAATGGCTAAATAATCGGTAACAGAAAATCCATCATCCGAAGTGTATGGAAACATAGGTAAGAGATGGATATCTGTAATTGTGTCTTTCAATGTCTCTTGATAAACTTCGTTGAGAACTGTTAGGGGGGCTTTGTTTTTTTCAAAAAAACTATCTCCATAGGTAATCAGATAAATATTTTCTTGATTTAATTGACTTGTTTCCTTAAATGAATCTTTGCTATACTTAGTAAGTAAATGTGCGAAAAAATCATGTGCTTTGTATCGATCTTTTTCATCTATATAGATCTCTGCTAACTTTTGATTGATTTTGTTCATTAATTCCATTTGATTTCGAACCTTTCTATAAGTAAATGAGGTGATTTTTTGTACTTTTATCGTTTGTTAAAACGAAATCGGCAATTGTTAAATAAGAATGAGGAAGTAATTTTGGATTATTTCTTAGAAAATGCTCAAAGTGTTCAACAAATTACGATTCGTGAAGCTGCTGAAAGATTTTATACAGCACCAAATACAATTACAAGAATGTGTAAAAAATTAGGTTTCTTAGGCTATTCCGATTTTAAAGAAGCGCTATATATCACTACAATTGAAGGAGAAAGTTTTTCAGACTTTACATCTTTAGATGATCAATTAGTTAAAACGAAACAATTGCTGAATCAACAGACAATCACAGCTATTATTCAAACTATATTTGAAGCACGTCAAGTCCTTGTTTTAGGGGTGGGGCTTTCAAGATTGCCCGCTGAAGAGCTCCATAATTATCTTCAAGTCGTTGGGAAAAACTCCCATATTTTTTGGGAACCACACATGATGCGACATGCAGCTCGAAAACTGACTGCCGACGATGTGGTACTTGCCTTTAGTATTAGTGGAGAAACTGAAAATACAATTGAACCGGTTAATATTGCCCATGTCTCAGGTGCAAATACAATTAGTATTACTGGGTTTTCCCAAAATAGACTGAGTAAAATCACTGACTTCCAGTTATATGGGATGACTTCTAAAGTAATGATTGATGGTATTGATGTTTCTGATCGTTTAAGTTTTCATTATATTGGCAATACATTGTTCACAGAGTATTTAAAAAAATATTATGCTACTGCTTTCCAAAACAAAGTATAAGAGTCCAATCTATTTAGCTTCTAAAACCAAGTAGGAATCGTGATTATCAGCAAGAAAACCACTGTATTTTATTTCTAATACAACCAATCATGAATAAATAATAAAGTGATTTTCTAACAGGACGTACTTACTTGGTTATCAGAGCTAGGCACTTTTTTATTTAACTAACATTAGTCAATTTAGTCATTCATATTTGCCGATTCTTTTACTTTTAAAGCAATTCCTTCTACTTGTGGACCATAAACCACCTGTATGTTTTTATCATCTAATTTCATTACCCCAGCTGCACCAGTCGATTTCAAAACTCGTTCATCAACTTTGTTTGTATCTTCTAATACTAAACGTAGGCGAGTAAAACAATTATCAATTGATTGAATATTAGCTACACCACCTAGCGCAGCAACGATGGTTGCACCTAGTTCTGTCCCATTTTTGGCAGTAGGAGCTGTTTGTTGATGTATTTCTTCAGCAGATTCATCTTCTCGCCCAGGTGTTTTAATATTTTTTCTTAAAATTACTGTTTTAAATACAAAGTAATAGGCAAATGCGTAAAATATACCAACAATAACTGCAAAATACCAGTGAGTTTCTGTTCCTCGTAAAATCCCAAATACACCAAGATCAATTGCTCCACCTTGAACATTTCCAATAGCGACGCCAAAGATACTCATTAACATAAACGATAATCCTGACATCAAGGCATGAAAGATAAATAAAAGTGGTGAGACAAAAATAAATGAAAATTCGATGGGTTCAGTGATACCTGTTGTAAAACTTGCGATTGCCGCCGCTAGCAATAAAGCTTTTACTCGATTTTTTTCCTCAGGTCTTGCTGTTTTAAACATAGCATAACAAGCAGCGGGAAGACCGAAAACCATAAATGGAATCTTTCCTTGAGCTAAAAATCGAGTTGCTTCACGCATAATATCCATATTAGGGTTACTTTCTGTGAGTAAGGTATTAAAAATGTTTAATGCACCAACGACTTGTTCCCCACCTAACATCGCTACCCCACCAATCGGCGTAAAACGAACTAATTGATTTAAAATATGATGTAAACCAGTTGGTACTAATAACCGTTCAATGAAACCAAATAAAAATACTCCCAATGACCCTGTGTCTGCAATGATATTGCCAACCCCTTCAATTCCTTTTCCAAGAAATGGCCAGACAAAATACATAAAAATACCTAGTAAGGGAACAATAATTGTAGTCATAATCGGGACAAGACGCTTGCCACCAAAATAACTGATAGCCATTGGTAGCCCTGTTTTATAAAAACGATTATGAATAATTGCAACTAGCATTCCGACCAATACACCACCAAAAACATTCATTCGGTAAGTAAAGATTCCTAAAACTGATTCATATAATGAAGCGGTTCGAGTAGCTTCTAGGGTTGTTTTTCCACTATCAATTAATGCATCGATTGACATGGTAGCCGCATTAATTCCATTTAAATTTAAAAAATAGCTGATTGTGATATGAAACAAAATAAAGCCTATAATAGCTGAAAAAGCTGCAGTTGTTTTCTCGCCTTTGGCTAAACCTATTGCTACTGAAGTGGCAAATAAAATTGGCAAGTTACCAAAAATAGCACCAACAATCGCTCGAATGAAGCCGATAAACTGTTGAACGCCTTCAATAGAAGTGAAATTTTCACCAACTATAGCTGGATTTTGTAAAACAGATGCTACTCCTAAAAAAATTCCTGCTGCTGCAATGATAGAAATTGGCATCATTAATGATTTCCCTAATTTTTGCAGATATTCTTTCATTTTTTTGTAACCCCTTTCTTGTGTTGAGTCTAATTATAGAGCGAGGTTTGTTCAAGAACAATGCTTTTAAAGAATTCTAAGAAATGTGTACAATAATCAGACTTGTACACATTCTTGTTTTTAATTACAAAATTTGTATTTTGTTAGACTATGATGAGAGAAGGGAGTAATGCAGTTATGTTCTTACCTTATCCTCATGATATAATAAATGAATTGATTCAGGGAGTAGCTTTTATTTTCAAAAGGATTGATGTTAAAATGAGAGAGGAAGATTGTTTCTCTTGGTGAAAGGTGAAATATGTTATTCATTTTTTATTTTATGTCAAGAATGGAAAGGAGGTTCACTAAATGGATCAACGAGTGACGATTTTGGTTGGAAATGGTTTTAATTATTTTGTTAATCAATACATAGCCAATGAAGCCCCAGAAATATTAGTCAAAAAATTAGAGCAGTACAAAAAAACTTTAGCTATAGAGGGTAAAGATATTACTATTCAATTACAAAATTTGCAAATTGATCTAACTAAATATTGTAATTTGTTAGATTTTTTAAAATTGGAAGATTATCCAGAATCTGGGGAAACCTTACTTTCAAAGTTAAATATTTTCTTCAAAAGTTTAGATAGTGGTAAGAGTGAAATCTCGCAAAATATAATGAAAGATATTTCTGAATTAGTTTCTGAACAAATCAACGCTATTTTTGATGAAACAACCTATTCAGAAGATAAAAATCATTTTAAGTATGTAAATGCAACCGTAAAAACATTGATGAAGGTTGATGAACGCTATTTTTCTAGTTGTTTTGAAGAGTTTATCTCAAAGTTTTCAGTAGTGCCGTACAATGTTTATACGACGAATTATGATTATATTGTTAGCTCTGTTTTTTCAGAACTGGATAATCAAAGCACAATCAGTAATTTCAAAAATCGCTCGGTGTATAACTTGCATGGACACTACAACCGAACGGAAGAACATGGGGACATTATTTGTTGTGCGCCAGAATTAAAACGGCAAGAAATGAAAGTTGCGTATTTTGATTCTTATATAAAAGATGTTGAAGAGGCTAGTGTTTTTATTCTTTTTGGTATCGGTTTGACGTCAGATCCACATTTGTTGCGAGAGTTGAATCGAAAGAAAAACTGTACCTTTATTATTATTGATTCAATTAAAGAAGAGTATTATAAAAATCATAGTCCAAAAAGTGCAGAAATTTCGGGGGAAAACGAAGTAACTCATAATCGCTTTGATTTTTTGAATAACAATGCAGTGTATTACATTGATACAGTTTCCCATCAAACGGCAGAAAATTATTTAATCCATCAAATCAATACCCCAAAAAAATTAATAGCCGTTTTAAACCAAGTAGCAGATGTGATTAATAAATAGTAGACTAAGAAAGCGCAACTTCTTTTCAATGTTGAAAAAAAGTGCGCTCTTTTTATTTTCATTGACAGTCAAAATCGTTCCAGTTTCAGTCTTTTTCAAATCCATTTTGTTGATAAACGAACAGGAAAATAAGGAATAAAGCAATGCAACTTCCTATCAAAACGATCCAGTTCACTATTGTCAGTGGATTTTTTTCGCCCAGAACAAAGCCTGTTACCATTTTAGCGGCAATACCAGTGAAAAGAAAGTCATTGATTTTTTGAAAAGGTTTGACTAAATCAGATAGCATTGGAATCATCATTAAAATCATCATCGCCGCAACTGTATTATTAGAAGCCGCCATTTGATTTTTTGAAAAAATCCCGATAATCATCCCTAAAATACTTGCTGAGAATGCACATAATAAGGAGACAATCAAATAGATAGGTAGATTTATTGCGGACATAGAAAGGCCACTAAAAAATACAATAAGGATATCTAGAAGCAAAGTAATCAAAAGAACAGGAGAAATACTACTAATAAAATAATCCATTCCAGAAACTGAAGAAGTCATCAAGGTTCGTAGGGTATTTTTTTCTTTGTCTTTTGCTAAAAAAGTGGCGGGCATCATTAAACTAATCATGGTTGCAGTGAGAAGAACCCCCATTCTTAATATCATTGCTAAGAAATTTGCGGAGGATTCGCCTGTTTGTGACATTAAATCTGCTAATGCGAAGCGATATAAAAGAATAAAAGCTGGAATGATAATAAAACTAGTTAAAAATGTTTTGTTTTTCAATAACTCTTTTGCTTTGAATTGTGTTAAGGCGCTAATTTTTTGTAAAGATATAGTCATTGTAATTCCCTCCCGGTAACTGATAAAAAGACGGTTTCTAAAGTTGGTTCGCAAGAATGAATGGATTGGATGCTGTCTGTTTCAAGCCAGGATTGAATTTTTTTTGTCGTAGTTGAACAATGATCTAAGACCATTCGCTCTTGGGTAGTAAGTAAAATCTTGTATTGTTTATTTTGATTATAACGAAGACAAATTTCTTCAGGTGTTCCAAACTCAACGATATGTCCTTCGTTCAACAATGCAACATGATCGCATAGTTTTGTTGCTTCTTCCATATTATGTGTAGTTAGAAAAATCCCCATACCCTCTTCTTTTAATGCAAGCAATAACTTATGAATTTCAAGTGCTGTTGAAGGATCTAATCCGGAAGTCGGCTCATCTAAAAAAAGTAACTTAGGTTTATGCAAAATGGCTCTAGCTAAAATTAACCGTTGCCCTTGCCCTTTCGATAATTTTGCAGCGGGTTGTTTTTTTTGCTCACTCAAACCGACTTTATCAAGGATGGAATCAATTTCACTTTTAGGAACATTCAATAATTTAGCGAAAAGCAATAAATTTTCATAGACGGAAAACTCCTCATAGATACCACTAGCATCTGTTACAATTCCAATTTGCTCATAAATCGACTCATTGATTTTCCGTGTATCTGTTCCTAAAATATAGGCTTCCCCATCCGTTTGAATCAATTGTCCAGTGAGTATTTTAATTGTCGTAGTTTTTCCCGCTCCAGATGGACCTAAAAAACCAAGAATCTCCCCTTGATTGATTTGCATGGAAATATCTTTCAATGCATGTTTATTTTTAAATGATTTTGATAAGTGATTGAGTTTTAATAATTCAGTCACACAGAACACTCCTAACTTTATAAGATAAGAAAAGTTTACCCAAATGGAAATAACAGAGGGCCGTATTTTCTTGAATGGTCGTTTTTGAAGCCTAAATGGTTTTTTTAACATGATTAAAAGAATAAGCTTTAGCAAAAGATAGTTATTTATTTTAGATTACTATTTGTTCATGAAGGTAAAAGCTTTGATAAATCAATATTCTTGTTCGTAAATACTTTTTACATTTTAAAAAGTAAATAAAAATGATAATAAAAACATAAAAAATGTAGACTTTTAGGAATATTTAGATTAACATAATAGATGAAATAAAGAGTTTGTTTTGTTGGAACTGTAAAATTTTTACTTTGAACTATTTATTTACATTAAATTGGGGGACGAATATGGTGAAAATTTTAGGTGTTGTTGGGAATCAAAATGAGATAGAAATACAATTAATGGAATATCTCCAAACGAATAACTATCAAATTATTTTAGTGACAAACAAAGAGCAACTGAAAGAAATAGATGGTTTGCTAATTATAAATAATGGTAATAGTTTGACTGAAACAGTGGAGTGGCTTTTATATGCGAAAGAAAAGCGAAAGCTATTTGTCTGGATTATTTTTTCACAATTATCTGAGCAAGAGCAAAATATTCTTTTAGAATTGGGAGCAAATGATATCGTAGAGCCTGTTGAACGGTATTTAGTAAAACTTTCCTATATAATCAAAAATACCTTTGCTTGTCTTCAACAGGAAATAAAAAATGTAACATATATCACTGATCATTATTATTTAAACGAGCACAGCCAATCTATTCGAGTTAATGGAAAAGAGAAGCAATTGACACGAACGGAGTACAAAATTTTTCAACTACTATTTAGCCGTGCGAATACTACGGTGACCTATGAAGAAATTCTAACGAGTGTATGGCCAGAAACGTCTATGAGTGAGTCAGGAAATTTGAAAATTAGAATCGCAAATGTAATCTTTCATTTACGTGAAAAAATCAGAGAAAGCTCTCAACTTAAAATTAGAACAACACGAAGTAAAGGATATATGTTGAAAAAAGATTGATTAGCTAGTTTTTTTTCTATGATTAAAAGTATTGATTTTCTAAAAAATAACATACTTCTTACAAGAAAAGCAGGTGATGAAGAGATTACCTGCTTTTTTATTACGCACTATTTTAAGTTGATTACTTGAAAGTATTAAATTTCTTGCTTTAACTGCTTTGAAACTTTATTTTTTCTGGAAAAATATATAAATTCAAAATGAATGGAAAATAAAAAAATATTATTTTAAATTGTTTTAAAGTTTTTTATTTTATCTAAATATTTTATTTATCTTTGTAAAAAAAGAAAAAACTTTATATATAAAAGGAATTTGAATGATATAATTAATTTTGTTGAGAGAGGCATGCTTTTTATCACGTATTTTAAAAATGAAAAGGAGATGTAGAGAATGAAAAAATGGACGAAACCATTTTTAGTAACAGTGAGTGTTGTGGGTGCTTTTGTATTTTCTGGCAAAGGAGCGTTTGCAGAAGTGGTTGATTTACAAGGTTATTCTGCGAAAATTACTACTGTCGAAGATCAAAATTATGTTAGTACTTCAAAAGGGAAATGGGTGTTAACAGAGGATACGCAAATCATTAGTAGCAAAGCGCAAGTTTTAGCATTGAACAATACAATCCCGGAAAAAATCGATTCTTTGTATATGAAAAAGAACTTAGAATTACGAAGAAATGGTGAATTAAATGTAGAGATAGAGGAGCAATTTGGTATAAATGTCCTTGGAAATCTATATGCATTCACTTGTACTGGTTATGGTGCTGGAAAAGTAGTTGCTGCCGGGAAAGTAGATGGGGTCCATGTATATGGCGCACTTAAACTGTATTCAGGTACGTTAGAAGGAATGGGATAAGAACATGGCGTTTGGTCAAATAAAGAAATTACTGCCTGTTCCTATTCACAAATTTACGGAACTGGTCAAGCAAGTGGTGTTTATATGGACGGAAATGGCTGTAAATACATCTATTCAGATATCGGTAGTACAATCACAGGAACAGCTTCTAGCATAAACAACCCACTATCTACAATCCATGCGAATAAAGGAAAAGTAAAAGCTTGTTCAAAATCAAAAGTAATCGAAGAATATTATTATGATGGTGAATGGGGTGGATAAATGTCAATAAAGTAGACACAAAAAGAGCAAATACCTAGTGAGAATCAAAGTATTTATCCTCCATCTCATTTGGTGTAAGCATGTTTAGGGTGCCGTGAGGACGTTGGGAGTTATAGAACCCTTCGATGTACTCAAAGCATGCCAGTTGTACTTCTTTAAGAGAAGAAAAAGTTCTTCTGTTGAGTTCCTCTTTTTTCATATATTTAAAAAAAGCTTCTGTGACAGCATTGTCCCAAGGATAACCAGGTTTCGATAATGATTGAACAATAGAATGATCCTCTAAACATTGTCTGAATTCAAAAGAAGTATATTGGGAGCCTTGATCTGTGTGAAAAAGAACAGAAGCTTTAGGATTCCTAGTTTGAATGGCTTTTTCTATTGTTGTAATAGCCAAAGCAGTATCAATTTTTTTGCTGACAGTCCAAGCAATGACTTTTCTGGAAAATAGATCTAGAATCACGCAAAGGTAAACAAAAGATTTTTTTCCAATAGGAATATAAGAGAAGTCACTAGTCCATACTTAATTCGGTTCTGGAGGATTAAAAGCTTGTTTCAAATGGTTTGGGTGTTTCAAAGAAACCTGACCTTTGGTCGGTTTAAAGGCAGGTTTCACTGTAGACATTTTAGGTAAATTGATGGTACTCATTAAACGATAGACTCGACCAATACTAATAGAAATGCCATAGTCACGTAGAAGCATACGTCTTACTTTTGCAGGACCTACTCGTTTTTTAGAAGTTGTATAGATTTCTAAAATAATCGTTCTTAATTGTTGGTTTTCTGCCGTTCTAGGAGCTGTTTTCCCAGAAAAACGTTTGTAGTAAGTCGAGCGATTGACTTTAAGAACCCTGCAAAGAGTGACAATAGAGTGCTCATGTCGTAGGATACGAATCGCGTTTAATCGTTCGTTGAGTGTGGCGTGAATATGGCAATCGCTTTTTTTAGAATTAAATTTTCTTCTTCCAATTGGAGATTTCTTTTCTGAAGTTGTTTAATCTGACGAGCCGTGAGCATTGTATCGTCATCGATTTTAACTTCAGAGTATTGTTTCACCCATCGAGCGACAGAAGATAGGGCAATACGATATTCGTTAGCTAATGCGTTTTGTGATTTTCCACTTTCATAAAGTTTTATGATTGATTTTTTAAATTTCTCGTCAAACTTTCGCTTTGTTTTACGTTTATCTATCATAATCAAAAGTCCTTTCTTAAATAGTATCTAATTTATTAATAGTATAGCAAAAAAAGTTGTCTACTTTATTAGCATACATGCACATATATTGAAGAATTGCCAGAAGTTCAGGAAGAACAGCAAGAAAAAGATGGTCAAGCATTTAATGAACAGTTTTTAGAGGCATATTTCACGTATAAGGACTTAGAAACTCGTGAGGCGTTTAGTGTACCTATGTTGACGAAAGCCTGTAATGATGAATTAAAGCTAGGTGTTTATGATAAAGATTTTCCAGCAAAATCTTATCTGGTCAGTCATGAATCATATTATGCCAACAACAATGAAAATGAAATAGTGTCGTTAAATACGGTGGAAGTCACAACGATTATGAATCAAGTTCAAACAACGACAAATGCAACGTATCGAATCAATTTAAAGAAAATTAGTGGAAATTGGTTGATCGATCATGTAGAATTTTTAGGAAGTCAAGTGAAATAAAAGGGAGCAAACATCCTATAGTGTGGGGTGTTTGTTCCTTTTTGAATTAGATTTCAATCATATGGGGTGTATTTGATAAAAAATAGAAACAGTAATTTTATTTAAAGAAAAAATATATTTACAATAAGATTTTTTTATGTTATTGTGAATTAAAATACAAAAGAGGTGATTATAATTAAAAGCATAGTACTTAATATAGATAGTAAATGTAACGCATCTTGTAAACATTGCTGTTTTTCATGTTCTTCGAAAAGTAGTGAACATTTAAGTGATGAGGAACTTGATAATTTAGTTGAGTATATTTTAAATAATGATGAAATAGAGGTTGTTTCTCTGACTGGTGGTGAAGCCTTACTAAGAAAAGATAAGGTGCTAGAAATTATAAAATTAATTTCTAATGTAGGTAAAAAAGTAACATTAATTTCTAATGGATATTGGGCTGTAACACCACAAAAAACGGAAATGTTACTACAAGATTTATATGATAGAGGTTTGAGAGCATTAACTATTAGTTATGATGATTATCATAGAGAATATATTCCACTAATAAGGATACAAAATATATTAAATGTTATAAAAAAAATTTGATATTTCAGTTGCTCTAAACATGGTAGTCGATAAACAGAATCGAGGTACAAAGTTATTAAATGATTTAGGAGATTCTGTATTTGGGATTCAAGTTACTATGATTCCTGCTTCTCCTGTAGGAAATTCAAAAATGATTCCTACACAAAATTTGTATCTGAATAATTATGATTCTTTTGATCTTAGGTGTCCTTCTTCATGTTTAGAATTTGTAATCCATCACGATGGATTTGTCTATCCTTGTTGTTCTCCATCCGTTTTTGAAAGTAATCTGATTATAGGAAATATTCGTGAGGAACAGATAGATAGTTTGGAAGAAAAAATGTTTTCAAATATTGCTCTTTATATTCTAATGAAAGACGGATTAGGCTGGTTTATTGAGAAGTTAAATATTTATGAGGAATTAAGTGAACAACAATTTGTATCGACATGTGAAATATGTCGTTATATATTTTCAAAAGATAATGTGTTTGATTTATTATACGATGAAATGCTTAACTATTATGAAAAGGAAGGTTCCTTTGTTTAAATATAGTGATGAACAATATGATTTGTTAAAAGATGAAAATGATGTGTTTGTTAAAGATAAAAAAAACAACAGATATTTTCAAATAAGTGCAAATGAGACGGAAGAAATGCATATAATTGAGTGGAAGGAATATACTTCAAAGGTGAGTAAAAATCAGATGATTATATTTCTGATACTGTTTATTTTTTTGTATTTGTGTAATTTTTCGATTGTCTTTTTTAAAACACCGGATGTTTCGTATACATTTTTTCAATTCACAATTTTTGCTTTGTTATATTTGATAATATTCATAGTTGTTCATGAAGCAGGACATATATTTTTTTATAAAAAATTTGGAGGAAAGATAAATAAAATTGGTTTTAAACTGAACTATATATTTCCCTCGCTTTACGTAAGGATGAATGATACATATTTATTTAGTAAATATGAGAAATTAGTGGTACATGGCGGAGGATTGTTATTTAGTTTAGTATTGAATGGTTTTCTTTTTTTTATAGGTAGTGCATTTGGAATGGATATTCTTATTACGTTAACTAAAGTTATGTTTTTAGATATCATTTGGAATACTACTCCTGTTCTTAATTCTGATGGTTATAAGATTATGCTCACTTTATTTTCTGTAAACGAAAAAAAATATTTAAAAAACAATTCAAAATTGGTTTTGTTCTTCAAAATTGTCAATTTGATAGTTATTAGTATTTATTTAGCTAGAATGATTATCGATTTATGGTTATAATTTGATGTTTAAGTGTAATATAAAATATATTTTTAGATGGTAGGAGAAACTAAAATGGAAATAGAAAATTATTCGTTAAAGTTAAAACGTAAGGTACTATTAGATTCTACTGATTTAAAATTTGAAGATGGCAAAATAAATCATTTACTAGGAAAAAATGGAGTTGGTAAATCGCAATTAGCCAAAGACTTTATGCTGAATAGAAGTGGAGCAATACCTAAAATGTATTGTAATAATAATATTATTATTTCAAGTTTTAGTAGCATACCGAAGGAGCTTCGTATTAAAGATTTAAGAAAATGTCTCGATGGAAAGCTTGATGGTAATGTGGAGCAAATTCTACAAATTGATAAAATTGATCCTAAATTGAAAATAGGTAATTTAAGTGATGGACAAAAGCAAAAAGTGAAGTTATATATTTTTTTATCACAAGATAAAAATTTAATAATTCTAGATGAAGTAACTAATGCCATAGACAAAAAAACCACCAGTGAAATATACGATTTTTTAAATTTGTTTATGTTGGATAATTTTCAAAAGACAATTATTAATATTACACATAATATTAGTGATTTAAATAATATGCCAGGAAATTATTTTATTTTTGATGAAAAAAAAGTTCAGCAAGTTGCCAATAAAGAAGAGGCTATAAAATGGTATGTGGAGGGTTAATATGTTAGGTTTAGAGTTTAGACGAAGTATAAATGGTAAATATCTTATATATATTATGTTAGTCAGTTTTTTAACATTTATTTTAGGATATGCTTTGCCTGTAGGGATTGATAAAGTAAATTCAATTTCTTATGGAGAATATTTATTCAGTACTTATACAGTTATAACTCAGTTTGGTTTTCTTATATTTGGTTTTGTTATTGCTCTTTTTTTCAATAGTGATTATAGCTCGAAAAATATATTATTTTATAAGAGTTTTAATATTAATAGTTTGAAATTGTTTTTTAATAAAAGTTTAGTACTTTGGGTGGAATCAATTTTTATAATGGTCGTACTCAATTTTTTAGTCAGTATACTGTACAATAATTTTTCTTATTTTTTATTTTCTACTTGCTATTTTTGTTTAGTTATAGCGCAATATATTATGATTATTGGAATTTTAAGTATGTGTTTTAGCAATATTTTGGTAGCCTATGGTGTCAGTTTAATTTATTGGATTTCCTCAATAATGTTATCAGCAATAGCGAAAAGCTTTAGTTTTCTTGCTCTTTACGATGCTTCAAACCCTTTGTTTGAGGCGGTTGAAAAATATTTAAAAACAGGAAATTTTAATATAGCTTTGTTAATACCAATCCCCTATACTATTATACTTTTCACAATAACCTTACTTATTTCTAAACTAGTTAATAAGCGATGGACAACTTTAGGTATCGATTAAGCCAACTATGTTAACTAAAGCTTGTAATGGTGAATTAAATATAGGTATTTATAATAAAGACTTTCGAGTAAAATTTTATCTAATTAGTAATTAGTAATTAGTAATTAGTAATTAGTAATGAATCGTATTATGCCAGCAACAATGAAAATGAGTTAGTGTCGTTAAATACGGTGGAAGTCACAACGATTATGAATCAAGTTCAAACAACGACAAATGCAACGTATCAAATCAATTTAAAGAAGGTTAGTGGAAATTGGTTGATCGATCATGTAGAATTTTTCGGAAGTCAAGTGAAATAAAAAGGAACAAACATCCTATAGTATGGGGTGTTTGTTCCTTTTTTTGTAAAAGTTCAAAGTTGTAAATTTACAATTAGATTTTAGGATTCTCTTTCTATAGTACGTTTTCTAAGAACTGCAAATTGATTTTCATATGTTCGCTGTTGGTCGTTGGTTAAAGATTCGATTAATTGGATAAATGTCAATAAAGTAGACACAAAAAGAGCAAATACCTAGTGAGAATCAAAGTATTTATCCTCCATCTCATTTGGTGTAAGCATGTTTAGGGTGCCGTGAGGACGTTGGGAGTTATAGAACCCTTCGATGTACTCAAAGCATGCCAGTTGTACTTCTTTAAGAGAAGAAAAAGTTCTTCTGTTGAGTTCCTCTTTTTTCATATATTTAAAAAAAGCTTCTGTGACAGCATTGTCCCAAGGATAACCAGGTTTCGATAATGATTGAACAATAGAATGATCCTCTAAACATTGTCTGAATTCAAAAGAAGTATATTGGGAGCCTTGATCTGTGTGAAAAAGAACAGAAGCTTTAGGATTCCTAGTTTGAATGGCTTTTTCTATTGTTGTAATAGCCAAAGCAGTATCAATTTTTTTGCTGACAGTCCAAGCAATGACTTTTCTGGAAAATAGATCTAGAATCACGCAAAGGTAAACAAAAGATTTTTTTCCAATAGGAATATAAGAGAAGTCACTAGTCCATACTTAATTCGGTTCTGGAGGATTAAAAGCTTGTTTCAAATGGTTTGGGTGTTTCAAAGAAACCTGACCTTTGGTCGGTTTAAAGGCAGGTTTCACTGTAGACATTTTAGGTAAATTGATGGTACTCATTAAACGATAGACTCGACCAATACTAATAGAAATGCCATAGTCACGTAGAAGCATACGTCTTACTTTTGCAGGACCTACTCGTTTTTTAGAAGTTGTATAGATTTCTAAAATAATCGTTCTTAATTGTTGGTTTTCTGCCGTTCTAGGAGCTGTTTTCCCAGAAAAACGTTTGTAGTAAGTCGAGCGATTGACTTTAAGAACCCTGCAAAGAGTGACAATAGAGTGCTCATGTCGTAGGATACGAATCGCGTTTAATCGTTCGTTGAGTGTGGCGTGAATATGGCAATCGCTTTTTTTAGAATTAAATTTTCTTCTTCCAATTGGAGATTTCTTTTCTGAAGTTGTTTAATCTGACGAGCCGTGAGCATTGTATCGTCATCGATTTTAACTTCAGAGTATTGTTTCACCCATCGAGCGACAGAAGATAGGGCAATACGATATTCGTTAGCTAATGCGTTTTGTGATTTT